>NZ_CP012184.1:2723800-3035212 GCF_001420995.1 Pseudonocardia sp. EC080619-01
GGACTGCCCGCTGCTCGATCCGGAGCTGATCGGCCTGGTCGCCGCGACCTGGCGGAACGCGCCGGAGCACGACTACGTGGCCAGCACCCTGGTCCGCACCCTGCCCCGCGGGCTCGACGTCGAGCTCGCGACGGTGGCCGCGCTGCGCGACCTGGCGACCACCGCGACCGGCCACGACCGGATCCACGTCACCTCCGGCCTCTACGCCGAGCCCGAGCGGTTCCGGTGCCTCGGGATCGTCGTCGCCCCGGCCGCGAACGACCTGCGGGTGACCCTGGACACCGCCGACGACCTGCAGGCCCTGCAGGGACTGGTGGAGCTGCTCAGCGACCGGACGGACTGGCGGTCCGTCGTGTCGGTGCTCCGGTCGCACCCCGAGCTGGTGGCGCTCAACGCGCACGTCCGGCAGAAGTCCCTGGCGGAGGGCTGAGCCGGTGCGGTTGCTGCTCCGCTGCGACGCCGGCCCGTCGACGGGGGTCGGGCACGCCGTCCGGTGCGCCGCCGTGGCCGAGGCGGCGACGGCGTCCGGGCACGAGGTGTTCTGGTCCGGCCGCCTGGACGGCTTGGGCTGGCTGTGGGCCGGGCTGGCGCCCGGCGGACCCGTCCCGCCCGGGACGTTGCTCGATGCGGCCGACTCGGCCGACGACCTGGTCGCGTTGTGCCGCGATCACCGGATCGACGCGGTGCACGTCGACCACTACCTGCTCGGCACCGACCTGCGCGGGCCGCTGAACGCCGCCGGCATCGTGCTGTCCACGGTCGAGGACTTCACCACCGGCCGTCGATCGGGTGACCTGGTCGTCGACCCCAACCTGGGTGCCGACGACCATCCCCGGCCCGACGACGGCTCGACGACGCTGCTGCGCGGACCCGCGTACGCCCCGCTGCGGATCGCGGCCCGGCGCGCCCGCCGGGTGCGGGAGATCCGCGACCGGGACCTCCGTCCCGCCACCGCCGGGGTCCCGCCCCGGGTGCTGGTCGTCATGGGCGGCACCGACGCGGCCGGGCTGCTCGGGCGGGTGGTGGCGGCGCTGGCCGCCGCGGACGTCCCGGCCGAGGTCGACGTCGTCGTCCCCGTGGGCCGGTCGGTCACGCTCCCGGAGGGCGGCCCGGCGCGGTTCCGCGCGATCGCGCCGCTGCCGGACCTGCCCGCGGCGATGGCCGAGATGGAC
The DNA here is from genome assembly GCF_001420995.1 of Pseudonocardia sp. EC080619-01. Lineage (NCBI taxonomy): Bacteria > Bacillati > Actinomycetota > Actinomycetes > Pseudonocardiales > Pseudonocardiaceae > Pseudonocardia > Pseudonocardia sp. EC080619-01. The sequence continues at coordinate 2,724,973 of NZ_CP012184.1, forward strand.
CTGGTGGTCAGCGCGGCCGGGACGACGGTGTGGGAGCTGTGCTGCGTCGGCGTCCCGATGGCCCTGGTCCTGGCCGCGGACAACCAGGTCGAGGGCTACCGGACGGTCGTCGCCGCGGGCGCCGCGGCCGGGCTCGGCGGGGCCGCGGACCTCGCCGACCCGGAGCCGGGGGCGGCCGTCCTGCGGGACCTGCTGACCGGCCCCGGCCGCAGGGACGCGCTCGGGGCGCGGGCCCGGACCGTCGTCGACGGCGAGGGGGCGAACCGGATCGTGGACGCGCTCGCCGCCGCCGTCGGCGAACCGGACGGGGCCGCCCGGCGGAAGCCCGTCGAGCACACCGTCCTCGCGGGTGCCCTGCACGCCCGTCCCGCCCGGCTCGACGACGCGGAGATGCTGCTCGGCTGGCGCAACGACCCGGAGACCCGGCGGTGGTCACGCTCCACCGGCGAGATCGACCTCGACGCGCACCGGCGCTGGCTCGCGGGCTCCCTCGACCGCACCGACCGGCGGCTGCTCGTCGTGTCCGACGTGGACGGTGCGGTCGGCACGGTCCGCTGGGACCGGGACTGCACCGGCTGGGAGGTCTCGATCACGGTCGCCCCGGAGCGGCGCGGGTCCGGGCTCGCCGTCCCGCTGCTGCGGGCCGGCGAGGACGCGCTGCGGGCGTCCACCGGCCCCGGGACGCCGGTGATCGCCGTCGTGCACACCGGGAACGCCGCGTCGGCCCGGCTGTTCGCCCGCGCCGGGTACGCCGACGACGGCACCGGCCCGGACGACGACGGTTTCCGCACCCTCCGCCGGACGCTCTGACCGGTCGTGTCGCGGTGACACAACCCGCATGATGTGCCGCCGACACGCCGGGGTGACCTACCCTTCGCGCGTGTCCGGATCCCGTCCCGCGCTGCCCGCCGCCGACCTCGCGCGGGTCGTGGTGTTCGCCGCGTTCATCGCCGTCCTCGGCCTGTTCCCGGGGATCGGCGGCGTCGCCGGCGTCCCGATCGTCGTGCAGAACGCCGGTCCGATCCTGGCCGGCGCCATCCTGGGCTGGCGGCTCGGGACGGCGGCGGTCGCGCTGCTGCTCGTGCTGACCGCGATCGGGCTGCCGCTGCTGTCCGGGGGCCGCGGCGGGATCAGCGTGTTCGTCGGCCCGAGCGCCGGGTTCGTCCTGGGCTGGCTGCTGTCGGCGCTGGTCACCGGCCTGATCGTGCAGCGGTCCCGCAGGCGGACGTTCCCGGTCCTGCTCCTCGCCTGCCTCGCCGGGCTGCTCGCCGACTACCTGATCGGCATCCCGGTGATCGGCGCCTACGTCGGCGACCTGGGCGCCGGCCTCGTGCAGTCGCTGGTGTTCGTCCCCGGTGACCTGATCAAGGTCGTGCTGGCCGCGGTGATCGCCGGGCTGGTGCACCGCGCGCTGCCCGACCTGCTGCCGCCGCCGGCGTCCGCGGAGCCCCGGGTCCGGTGACGGCGGGGCACACCCGGACGGCGCCACACCCCGCCCCGCCCGGACTCGGGCTCCGGCTCCCGGACGACCTGGCCGGGGCCGTCGACGCGGCCCGGACCCGGCTCGCCGCCCTCGGCGCCCGGGCCGGGGACCGGATCGTGCTGGACGCACCGGCGCGGTCCCGCTGGGACGTCCTGCCGTACCTGCTCGCGGCCGACCGGCTGGGCGCCGCGTCGCTCGTCGCGGACCCGGGATGGTCGGCCCGTGAACGCGCGTCGGTCCTCGCCGACGTCGACCCGGACCTGGTCCTCCCGACCGGCGACGACCCGGCGCCGGCGGCGCGCGCCGACCGGCCCGCGCGGGACGGGGACGGCCTCTTCCTGCTCCCGACGACGTCCGGCAGCACCGGTCCCCCGTCCGTCCTCGCCCGGACCCGCCGGTCCTGGCGGATCGGGTTCGACGTGCTCGGTCCGCTGCCGGGACCGGTCCTGGTGCCGGGGCCGCCGTCGTCGACGCTGTACCTGTTCGGCGCGGTGCACGCGCTCCACCACGGGCTCGACGTCGTCACGACCGACCGGCTCGATCCCGCCGACGCCCGCGCCGCCGGCACCGTCCACCTCGTCCCGGCACTGCTGTCCGCGCTGCTCGACGACCGGGAGCGGCACCCGGCCGGGCCCCCGCCGTCGGTGATCGTCTGCGGGGGCGCGCACGTCGCACCGGCGGTCCGCGAGCGGTGCGCGCGGCTGCTCCCGGACACCCTGCTGCTCGAGTACTACGGCTCGGCCGAGCACTCGCTGATCGCGATCCGGCGCGACGGCGGCCCGCTGCGTCCGGTCCGGGACGTGCGTACCGAGCTGCGCGACGGGGTGCTCTGGCTCGACAGCCCGCAGGCCGTCGCCGGACGGCTGCGCCACGGTGTGCTGGAACCGGCGACGCCCGGCCCGAGCACCGTCGGCGACCGGGCCGAGATCGCCACCGACGGGTCGCTGACCGTGCTCGGCCGTGCCTCCGCGACGATCCCCTCGGGCGGGACGCTGGTCGTCGCCGAGGAGGTCGAGCAGGTGCTGCGCGCGGTCCCGGGCGTCGCGGACGTCGTCGTCGCCGGTACGCCGCACCCGTCGCTGGAGATGCTGGTGACCGCCGTCGTCGAGCCGGTGCCGGGCCACGCGCCGGACCGCCGGGCGCTGCGGGACGCGGCCCGGCGGGCGCTGTCCCCGGCGAAGCGTCCGCGGCGCTGGCTCGTCACGGACGAGCTGCCGCGGCTCGGCTCCGGCAAGCCCGCGCGGGTGGCCGTCGACGCGGACCTGCGGGACGGCACCCTCGACGCCCGGCCCTGCGGGACCGGCGGGGACGGGAGCGGCGGATGACCCCCGACGACACCCCGGTCGTGATCGCGGCCCGCCGCACCCCGGTCGGCACGGCGGGCGGCGCGCTGCGCGGCCACACCGTCGACGCGCTCGCGGCGCCGGTGCTCGCCGCGCTGGCCGCGGAGATCGACACCCCGGTCGACGACGTGCTGCTCGGCAACGTGTTCGGCCCCGGCGGCAACCCGGCGCGGGTCGCAGCGCTGGCGGCCGGGCTGGGCGAGACCGTCCCCGGGATGACCGTCGACCGGCAGTGCGCGAGCGGGCTCGCGGCGATCGTCGCCGCGGCCGGCTCGGTCCGGGCGGGCGACGGCGCCGCGTACCTCGCCGGCGGCGCCGAGTCCGCCTCCACCGCACCGGCCCGGACCTGGCCCGACGGCACGTCGTACACCCGGGCACCGTTCGCCCCGGCCGGGAGCCCCGACCCCGACATGGGGCCGGCCGCGGACGTCCTCGCCGCACGGTCCGGGATCTCCCGGGAACGCCAGGACGCCTTCGCCGCACGCAGCCACGCCCGCGCCGTGGACGCGCAGCGCGCGGGCCGGTTCGACGGCGAGATCGTCGCCGTCGGCGGGGCCACCGCCGACGAGCGTCCCCGCGACCGTTTCACCGCCGAGCGGCTCGCCCGGTTCCGGCCCGCCTTCACCGCGGACGGCACGCACACCGCCGCGAACTCGTGCGGCGTGAACGACGGGGCGGCCGCCGTCCTCCTGGTCTCCGAGGCCCGCCGCCGGGAGCTCGGCGTCCCCGGTCTCGCGCTGGAGGCCGCGGCCACCCGCGGCTGCGCCCCCGAGCTGCTGGGGCTCGGCGCGGTCCCGGCGATCGTCGCGACGCAGGGCCTGCGGCCGCTGCGTCCGGTCCCGCTGTCCGGCGGTGACCCGCCACCGGGGGATCCCGCCGCGCCGGACGCGATCGAGTTCACCGAGGCCTTCGCCGGGCAGGTCCTGGCCTGCGTCGACGCCGCCGGGCTCGACGAGGACCGGGTCAGCCCGGACGGCGGCGCCATCGCGCTCGGGCATCCGTGGGGTGCGTCGGGGGCGGTGCTCGTCGTCCGACTGTTCCACCGTCTCGTCGTGCAGGGGCTCGGCGAGACCGGCCTGGCCGCACTGTCGTCCGGGGGCGGCCTCGGCGTCGCCACCCGCTGGAGGGTCGTCCGATGATCGAGTTCGACGGGATCGGCCACCGGTACGGCGAGCGCGTCGTCCTCGACGGCGTCGATCTCACGCTGCCCCAGCAGCGGGTCGCGCTGGTCGGGGCGAACGGGTCCGGCAAGTCGACCCTCGCGCGGACGGTCAACGGGCTGGTCCGCCCGACCGCGGGCAGCGTCCGGGTCGACGGCCGCGACCCCGCTCGCCAGGGTGCCGCCGTCCGGCGCCGGGTCGGGTTCGTGTTCAGCGACCCCGACTCGCAGATCGTCATGCCGACGGCCGGTGAGGACGTCGCGTTCTCACTGCGCCGGACCGTCCGGAACCGCGCGGAGCGCTCCCGGCTGGCCGCGGAGAAGCTCACCGAGTTCGGCCTCGGCGACCACGTGGAGCACCCCGCGCACCAGCTCTCCGGCGGTCAGAAGCAGCTCCTCGCGCTGTGCGCGGTGCTCGTGCTCGACCCGGACGTGCTGGTGTGCGACGAGCCCACCACCCTGCTCGACCTGCGCAACAAGCGTGCGTTCGCGGAGCGGCTGGCCGGGCTGCGCCAGCAGGTCCTGCTCGCCACGCACGACCTCGACCTGCTCGACGGCTTCGACCGCGTGATCGTCCTCGACGGTGGCCGGGTCGTCGCCGACGACGAGCCGGGCCCCGCGGTCGCGTACTACCGGAAGATCTGTTCGGAGTGACCCCGCTCGGCCTCTACGAACCCGGCACGAGCCCGCTGCACCGCGCGCCGGCCGGCCCGTCGCTGCTCGTCGTCCTGGTGGTGGCCGGGGGCACCGTCCTGACCTCCGACCCGCGGGTCCTCGGGGCGGTCTGCGGGGTGGTGGCGCTCGGCTACGTCGTCGCCCGGATCCCGTGGCGGCGGATCAGGCCGCTGCTGCGCACCCTGGCGCTGCTGCTGGTGCTGATCGGGGTCGTCCAGTGGTGGCTGCTCGGCCCGGACCGGGCGCTGGTGATCGCGCTGCGGCTGGTCGCCGCGATCGGGGTGGCCACCCTGTTCACGCTGACGACCCGGGTGGACGACGTGGTCGGTGCGGTCGAGCGCGGGCTCGGGCCGTTCCGTCGGTTCGGCGTCGACCCCGAGCGCCTCGGTCTTCTCGTCGGGCTGACGATCCAGTCCGTGGGGACGCTGTCCGGCATCGCCGGGCAGGTCAGGGCCGCGGCGCGGGCCCGCGGTGCCGGCGGGTCGGTGACGGCGTTCGCGGTGCCGTTCATGATCCGCACGCTGCGCCACGCCGACGCACTCGGCGAGGCACTGGCCGCCCGTGGCTGGGGCGACGGCCCCGACGACCGCAGCGGCCAGCCTTTGCAGTAACTACTGCAAAGGCTGTAATGTCCGTTTCGTGCCACCCACGGAACAGGAACTCGACGTCGTCGACGAGATCGCCGCGTCCTTCGAGCGCGAGGGCCTGCCGCTGATCACCGGCCGGGTGATCGGCTGGCTGCTGATCAGCGACCCGCCCGAGCAGAGCGCCGCCCAGCTGGCCGAGGTGCTCGGTGTCAGCCGCAGCTCGATCAGCACCGCGACCCGGATGCTGACGCCCGGCGGCCTCGTGGAACGGGTGCGCACCCGCGACTCGCGGGTCGAGCTGTTCCGGATCGCGCCCGACGGCTGGAGCCGGATGCTCGCCGAGCGCCACGCCCGGGCCACCGCGTTCCGGCAGGTGCTGGAGCACGGCCTCGACGTGCTCGCCGACCAGCCGGACGCCCGCCGCGACCGGCTCGTGAACGTCCACGAGCTCTACCTGTTCCTGGAGTCCGAACTGCCCGCCCTGTGGGAACGGTGGGAGTCCCGACGCACCGGAGGCGACCGATGACCACCCCGCGCGACCACGTGATCGAGCGCCCCGAGGGGAACCTGCATGTCCACCTCGCCGGGGACACCGGCCCGCCGGTGCTGCTGCTGTCCGGTGCCGGCCTCGACAACGCGATGCTGAGCTGGAAGCACCTGATCCCGGACCTCGCGCGCGACCACCGGGTGATCGCGCCGGACTGGCCGAAGCAGGGCCGCAGCCGGCCGTGGAACGGCCGGGCCACGCACGCCGTCCTGCTGCGGACGGTCACCGACGTGCTGGACGACCTCGGCGTCGAGCGGGCCGCCGTCGTCGGGCTCTCCCAGGGCGGCGCACTGGCGCTCGCCTCCGCGATCGAGCACCCGGACCGGGTGGAGCGCCTCGTCGCGCTCGCCCCGGCCGGGATCCTGGAGTTCCCGCCGGGGCTCCACCAGCTGCTGTGGCTCACCGCGAGGGTGCCGCTGCTGTCGCGGACCCTGCCGAACCTGGCGTTCCGCGGCCGGGCGGCCGTCACCGCCTTCACCCGTCGGGCACTGTTCGGCTCGTCCGACCGCGTCGCCGACCTCGACGAGATCGTCGAACGGGTGCTGGACGAGGCCCGGGCCGGGAACGCCGGCAGCTCGGACTGGCAGAACGACTCGATCGGCTTCCGCCGCATGCGGCTGGACCTGCGTCCGCGGCTGCCGGAGATCCGGTGTCCGGCACTGTTCGTCCAGGGCGACCGGGACGCCGGCGTCCCCCTCGCGCGGACCCGCGCGGCGGCGGACGCCGTCCCCGGTGCCCGGCTGGAGGTCCTGCCCGGGCGGGGGCACTGGTCGAACCGGGAGTCCCCGGACGAGGTGAACGCACTGGTCAGGGCTTTCCTGACCGAGGACGAACCTCGGATCCGCTACGACGACAGCGACGTCGAAGGGCTCGATCCCGACATCCAGCGGATGTTCCACGGCGACGAGCAGGGTGGCGATGCTGCTCCTCGATAGCCGGGCTCCGACCGGCTAGACCAGGTCCCAGGTCAGCGGCGTCCCGCGGGCGACGTCGCGGGTGAAGGTGCGCCCCAGCACCGTCGTGATCGCGTCCGTCGGCAGCCCACCGGCGGGGCGGATGGACCGTACGTTGTCGTCGGTGACCTTCTCCCCCGCGGCGACGTCGGCGACGACGTAGAGCGAGCGGCGCAGCGCGAGGGTGTCCCGCTCGGACTCCCGCGGGCCGAACCGGGCCGGGCCCAGCGCGCGCCGTGCCACGTCGGTCTCGGTGACCAGCGACGCCAGCTCGCCGGGCTCCAGGGAGAAGTCCGAGTCGACCCCGCCGTCGGCCCGCTGCAGCGTCACGTGCTTCTCGATCGCGACGGCGCCGAGCGCGACCGCGGCGACGGGCACGCCGATGCCCGGGGTGTGGTCGGACAGGCCGACCGGCACGCCGAACGCCTCGCGCAGCGCGGGGATCGTCTGCAGGTTCGCGTCGACCGGGTCGGCGGGGTACGACGCCGTGCACGCCAGCAGCACGATCTCGGTCGCGCCACCGTCCCGGGCGGCGGCGACGGCCGCGTCGATCTCGGCCAGCGTCGCCATCCCGGTGGACATCACCATCGGCTTGCCGGTGGCCGCCATCCGCCGGATCAGCGGCAGGTCGACGAGCTCGGCCGACGCGACCTTGTAGGCCGGCGCGTCGAGCGACTCCAGCAGGTCGATCGCCGTCGGGTCGAACGGGCTGGAGAACGGGACGAGGCCGTGCTCGCGCGCCCGTGTGAAGAGCGGCGCGTGCCACTCCCACGGCGTGTGCGCCTGCTCGTAGAGCTGGTAGAGGTTCCGGCCTCCCCACAGCCCGTGGTCGTCGCGGATCCGGAAGGCCGGGCCGTCGGCGTCGATGGTGATCGTGTCGGCGCGGTAGGTCTGGAACTTGACCGCCTGCGCGCCGGTCCCGGCGATCGCGTCGACGATCTCCAGCGCGCGGTCCAGCGAGCCGTTGTGGTTGCCGGACACCTCCGCGATGACGAACGGCCGCTCGCCGGGCCCCACACGGTGGCCACCGATCTCGATCGCGTCGGGGATGCGCATGCCGCCGAGGGTAGTCACCGGCGGGCCAGCACCATCACCTCGGACACCGTGCCCTCCGAGTCCTGGCCGTACAGGCCGGCGTCGGAGTCGACGAGCTCGAAGCGGTCGAACATCTCCAGGTACCGGTGCCGGAGCATCGGCTCGCGCACGCCGGGCTTCCCGGTCGGCGAGTTGCGCAGCAGCAGCCAGCGCGCGCCGAGGTCGGTGACCAGGTTCGCGTAGTTCTCGACGACCTCGGGCTCCATCTCCTGGAACGAGATGAAGTTGGCGAACAGGTCGACGGTGCCGGTCAGCCGGGGCAGCTGCCAGGCGCAGAGCACCGTCGCCGGCCGGTCGATCTCGTCGATCGCGATCTTCTCCTGCTCGCGGGTGGCCGCGTAGTCGAGCACCCGGCCCTCCCCCAGCACCTCGCGCAGGTAGTGCGTCGCGACCGCGGCGACCGGCGGGATGTCGACGTCGATGTAGCGCACGTCCTCGGTGCCGGCGAGGATCTCGCCGAGCGTGCCGAACCCGCCGCCGATCTCCAGGACGGTCGTCACGTCGAGATCGGGCACGGCCCGCTTCAGCATCACCAGGCCACGCAGGTAGTTCAGCGAGGACCGGCTGAACCGGCGGCCGGCGAACACGAGCTGCTCGGCCGGCGCACCCGCGGTCGACTCGGAGAACCCGCCGAGGAACGGCGGCCGGTCGGCCGGGTCGAGCGCCGTGACCGAGGCGTGGTGCGCCCGCGCGACCGGGACCTGGTCGATGCGCTCACGCACCAGCCTGCCCGGCTCACCCGCCGTCCCCAGCACCCGCGCGAGCGCCGCGGCGGGCCGGGACACCGGGGCGTACTGCGGCGCGTAGAAGTACTGCGCGGACGGGTGCCCGCGGAACTCCGCGAACCCACGGTCACGAAGGTCGGAGACGACCTTCTCCAGTCCGGTCCGCCAGAAGTCGGTCGGCCGGTACAGTTCCGGCGCGTCATCCAGGTCGGACAGCATCAGCTCGAGCAGCGTCCTCGCATCCATCCCCTCCAGCGTACGGAATGCCCATTAGGTCCGGATCGCGGCCGACCGTCGCGTACCGCCCGGAACGGGACCGATAGCCTGCGGGGTGGCGGACGGGAGCACCCGGCGCCCGGGAGGAGCGAGGGAGTGGACGTGGCCGCCGACACCGGCACCTGGGTGGTGGTCCCCGTGTACAACGAGGAGACCGTCATCGCCGAGGTGGTCGACGGGATCCGCACCCGCTTCCCGAACGTGGTGTGTGTCGACGACGGCAGCCGCGACGCCTCCGCCGAGCGCATCGCGGGCACGGCGGCGCACCTCGTCAAGCACCCGATCAACCTCGGCCAGGGCGCGTCCCTGCAGACCGGGATCGACTACGCGCTGCGGCGCGGCGCCGAGCGGATCGTCACCTTCGACGCCGACGGGCAGCACGACATCGACGACGCCCACCGGATGGCGGAGCTCGTCCGCACCGGTCAGGCCGACGTCGTACTCGGCTCCCGGTTCCTGGAGTCCACCGAGCCGATCCCGCTGCTCAAGCGGATCGTGCTGCGCACGGTCGCGGCGCTGTCGCCGTCGAGCCGGAAGCTCAAGCTGACCGACGCCCACAACGGGCTCCGGGTGCTGTCCCGGCCGGTCGTCGAGGAGCTGCGGATCTCGATGAACGGGATGGCGCACGCGTCGGAGATCGTCGCGGCACTGGCCGGGTCGCCGTGGCGGATCCGCGAGGTGCCGGTCACCATTCACTACACCGAGTACTCCCGTTCCAAGGGGCAGTCGTTGTTCAACGGGGTGAACATCCTGTTCGACCTGTCGGTCCGGCAGCGATGACCCAGGAGGCGAACACCGTGATCCTGCAGATCCTCCTGCTGGTCGCCACGATCGGCGCGCTGGTCTACTTCGTCCGGAGCGGGCAGAGCGTGGGGGTCCGGGCGAGCAAGCGACTCGCGTTCGGCGCCTTCGTGGTGCTCAACATCTACGCGATCCTGCGGCCGGACGACGTCACGTTCGTCGCCCGCGCCCTGGGCATCGGCCGCGGTACCGACCTGATCGTCTACCTGCTGGTCGTCGCGTTCGTCTTCGGGATGCTGAACACCTACCTGCGGGACCGCGAGATCAGTCAGCACCTGACGAACCTGGCCCGGCAGATCGCCGTCCGCGACGCGGAGCTGAGCCGCCGTGAGGAGGAGCTCGCCCGGCGCCTGGACGCCCTCGACGCGCGCGACGCGCGGTCGGCGACGCTCTCCACCAACGGCAACCGCCTGGACGCGGAGGACACCGCTGCCGGCGCGGCCGGCCGGTCCGAGACCTGACCCGGACGACGCTCGCCCGACGACGAGGTCCACGGCCCGGGAAACGTCCGGCTCGTCCGGGACGACCCCACCCCCGCACCGCTCGCTGACACGGGAGGACCCATTGCGCGCGCTCGTGACCGGCGGCGCCGGTTTCATCGGCTCCACCCTCGTCGACACCCTGCTCGCCCGCGGTGACGAGGTGCTCGTCGTGGACGACCTGTCGTCCGGCAAGCGGGAGAACCTCGCCCCCGGCGTCGCGCTGACCGAGCTCGACATCCGCGACACCGACGGGTTCGCGAAGTGCGCCGCCGAGTTCGCACCCGAGGCGGTGTACCACCTGGCCGCACAGATCGACGTCCGCACGTCGATGGCCGACCCGGTGCACGACGCGTCGGTGAACGTCCTCGGCACGCTCTCGGTCCTGCAGGCCGCGCGGGACACCGGCGCCCGCGGGGTCGTCGTCTGCTCCACCGGTGGGGCGATCTACGGCGACGGCGCGCCGCTCCCGACGACCGAGGACGAGCCGGCCGAGCCGGAGTCGCCGTACGGGATGAGCAAGCTCGCCGCGGAGCGCTACACGCGGTTCTTCGTCCGGGCTCACGGCCTGCCCGCGCTGGTGCTGCGGTTCGCGAACGTCTACGGCCCGCGTCAGCACCCGGCCGGGGGCGCCGGCGTCGTGTCGCTGTTCTGCGACCGCGCGCGGAGCGGCCGGCGGCCCACCGTGTTCGGCGACGGCGGCCAGACCCGCGACTTCCTGTTCGTCGGTGACGTGGCGCGGGCCGCGACGGCCTCGGCGGACCGGCTCGCCGCTGGGGAGCTGGCCGGCGAGGTGTTCAACGTCGGGACCGGGACCGAGTCGACGGTCACCGAGCTCGCGGCGACGATCGGCCGGATCGCCGGGATCGACGAGGGCGCCTTCACCCCCGAGCACGAGCCGGCGCGTCCCGGGGAGCTGCGGCGCAGCTGCCTGGACCCGTCGCGCGGGATCGCGGCGCTCGGCCTCCCGGCCCCCACGACCCTCGCCGACGGTCTGGCGGCCACCTGGGCCTGGCACACGGGCCGTTCCTGACCCGTGCGCCCGGCCGGGGCGGTCAGCTGTAGACGGCGAGCGTGAGCATCGCGATCCAGGCCACCGCGAGCACCTGGAGCGCCCGGTCGCCCAGCGCGATCTCCTCGGGCTCCCCACCGGAGCCCTTGTCGACGTCCACCGAGTACCGCAGCACGGCGATCACGAACGGGACGATCGACAGCACCGACCACACGGTGTTGTGGTGCGCCTCGCGGATCTCGAACGCCCACAGGCCGTAGGTCATGATCATGACCGTGGCCGACAGCGACCAGATGTAGCGCAGGTACGAGGCCGAGTAGCTCTCCAGCGACTTCCGGATCTTCGCGCCGGTGTCCTCGGCGAGGCGCATCTCGGCGTACCGCTTGCCGGCGACCATGAACAGCGAGCCGAACCCGGTGACCAGCAGGAACCACTGGGACAGCGGGATCTCGGTCGCGACACCACCGGCGATGGACCGCATCAGGAAGCCGGACGCGACGATGCAGATGTCCAGCACCGGCTGGTGCTTCAGCCACAGGCAGTACGACAGCTGCACCGCCACGTAGACGGCGAGCACGACGATGAGCTGCCAGGTGCTCAGGATCGACAGCACGATCGCCGCCGCGAACAGCACCGCGGACGCCGCGTAGGCGAGCGGCACCGGCACGATGCCGGCGGCGATCGGGCGGCGGCGCTTCGTCGGGTGCGCGCGGTCGGCCTCGACGTCGAGCGCGTCGTTGACGAGGTAGACACCCGACGCGGCCAGCGAGAACGCCACGAACGCGATGAGGCAGTCGATCAGGACCTCGACGCCGAAGAGCCCGCCGCCGACGAACGGCGCGGCGAACACGAGGACGTTCTTCACCCACTGGCGCGGGCGCATCGTCTTGAGCAGGCCGCGGGCGACCATCGCCGTGGTCCGCTCGGACGGGTCCAGCGGGACGTGCGGCGCGGGGGTCCCGCCCGCGGCGTCGGCCTCGTGGCCCTCGGGGGTGCCGGCGTCGTCCGGGGCGTCCGGCTCGACGGGGGTGGTCGGGTCGGCGGCCTCCGCGACGGCGGCCTTCGACGGCGTGCCGGATCCGTCCGCGGAGGCGGCGGTGCCCGTCGAGCCGTCGGTGCCGGACGAGCCGTTCGACGAGGACGGGGATCCCTCGTCGTCGCGGTCGGTGCGGTCGACCTTCGTGGGGTCGGTGCTGGTCATGCGCTCACCCTCCGGTGCTGGGGTTGCGGCGGATCGCGCGTCGCGCGCCGGCGGCGACGGCCGCGCCGAGCGCGGTGCCGGTGGCGACGTCGGTCGGGTAGTGCACGCCGAGGACGAGGCGCGAGAGCGCCATCAGGCCGACCGTGGCTGCGGCCGCCGGCCGGGCGCGACGGCCGAGCAGGCCGCCGTAGAGCACGGCGGCCGCGGTCGTGGACGTGGCGTGCGAGGACGGGAAACTCAGCCGGCTCGGGGTGCCGACCAGGACGCGGACCGAGGGGTGGTCCGGGCGGCGCCGCCGGACGACGCGCTTGACGCCGATCGAGGCACCGTGTGCGAACGCCACCGCGGCCGCCGAACCGAGCCACTCACGGCGGCGCGGACGGTCCAGCGCGGCTCCGGCGAGGCCGATCGCGAGCCAGCCCGCGGCGTGCTCACCGAACAGCGACATGCCGCGCGCGACGCGGACGGAGCCGTCGTTCGCGAGCGTGTCCTGGACGGTCGCGAGCACGGCGATCTCGCCGGTCGCGGACGCGGTGTTCGGGGCGCCGGCGTCGGCGGTCGGTTGCGGACCGGAACGGTCCAGGGTGTCTGCCACGGGGTGGGGCCCTCCTGGCGTGCCGCTGGCACCCGGCTGGCCCGGGCGATGACAGCCCGTGATGGTACGCGCGGGCGGGTCCCCGGCCGGGATCGGGGCACGTCACGGACCCACGGATGAGGGCGGGGTGAACGGCCGGCGACCACCGCCCGCCCGGCGGGTGCACGGATGTGCGACCGCCGTCAGAACCAGCGTTCGAGGACCTCGGCGATGCCGTCGTGGGTGTTCGGCACGGTGACCTCGTCGGCCATCCCGACGAGGTCCGGGTGCGCGTTGCCCATCGCAACCCCGGTGCCCGCCCAGCGCAGCATCTCCCGGTCGTTCGGCATGTCCCCGAACGCGATCGTCTCCGCGGCGGTGACGCCGAGCCGCTCGGCGACGGCGGCCAGCCCGGTGGCCTTCGTGACGCCGGGCGCGGACGCCTCGATCAGCCCGGACGGGTGCGAGAACGTCAGGTCGGCCAGCCCGTCCACCCGCGGTGCGAGCGCCTTCATCATCTGCTCGCTGGTCAGCTCCGGTGCCCGGACGAGCACCTTGGTGGCCGGGTGGGCGAGGAGCTCGTCGTGGCCGGCCTCGCCGCCGTCGTGCTCGCCCCAGGCGTGCACGTAGCCGGGGCCGGTGAGGAACTCGTCGACGGTGCCCCGCGCGATGCCGCCGGAGATCGCGTTCCCGACCCGCTCGACGCCGAGCCCGCAGCCCGGGAACAGCTCGCCGGCGAGCGCCGCGAGGGTGCGGACCGCGTCCGGGGCCAGCGTGTGCGCGCCGAGGACGACGTCGTCGACGGCGTCGTAGAGCACCGCCCCGTTCGCGCACACGCACAGCCGCACCAGCCCCTCCGGGAGCCGCGCCACGATCGGGGGGATCCAGCGCGGCGGCCGTCCGGTGACGAGCACGAAACCGGCGCCCGCACCGACCAGCCGTCCGACGACGGCGGCGGTGCGCGGCGAGACGGCGCCGCCGTCGTCGAGGAGGGTCCCGTCGACGTCGGTGGCGACCAACCGCGGTGGCTTCTCGGCGATCACGACACCGAGCCTACGGATACCGGGACGGCTGCCCGATGTCGATGTTCGGCCCCGCGGGGGACGGCCGGGTGGATACCCTCGTCGGGTGCGTGTTCTGGTGGTCGCGGCCCCGCTGGCGGGGCACCTGACACCGCTGCTCCCGTTCGCGCACGCGCTCTGGGACTCCGGTCACGAGGTCCTGCTGGCCAGCGGCGGTGAGGCACTCCCGTCGGGCGGTCCCGGGCCGCTGCCCTTCATCGACGTCGCCCGGAACCTGCGCATCGGACGGCTGGCGGCGCGATCGCTCGTCGCGCACCCGGCGACCGCACGCGCGGAGCTGGCCGGAAAGGGAGGGGACGCCGGTGTCCGGTCGTTGTTCGCGCCGGTCAACGAGGAGCTGACCGACGCGCTGGTGACCGTCACCGAGCAGTGGCGGCCGGACGTCGTCCTGCACGAGCCGCTGGCGGTGGCGGGGGCGCTCGCCGCCGCGCGGCACGACGTCCCCGCCGTGCTGCACGAGAACGGCCTGCTCGACGGCCTCGCGACCGCCCGCACCCTGCTCGACGCCCGCCCGCTGGAGCGCGCCCGGATCCGGCACGGCCTGCGCAGGGTCCCGGCACCGGCGATGGTCCTGACCATCGCCCCGGCGAGCCTGGTCGGGGCGCGGGACGCGCTGGCCGTCCGTCCGGTGTGGCGGTCCTCCGGCGGCGCACCGCCGGCGTGGTTGCAGGAGCCGTCGGTCCGGCCCCGGATCCTGGTCCTGCGCGGCGGCGGTCCGGTCCGCGGTGACCTGCAGGCCTCCGCCGTGCGCATCGCCCGGAGCGGCGACGGCCCCGACTGCGAGCTGGTGCTGGTCCGCCCGCCCGCCCGGCTGGGCCGCAGGCTCGGCCCCGGGATCCGCTCGGTCGGCCGGGTCCCACCGGCGCAGCTGCTGCCCGCCTGCGCGGCGGTGCTGCACGGCGGGAACTCCGGGCACGTGCTGTCCGCGCTGGCCGTGGGCGTCCCCCAGCTGGCACTGCCGGGACCGGGCGACCGCAGGCACAACGCCGCGCTCGTCGAGGCCCGCGGCGCCGGGATCGGCGGCCCTCTCACCCCGGACGCGCTCCACCGGCTCGTGCACGACGGCGAGCTCGCCGCCGCGGCGCGGGAGGTGCGCGCCGAGATCGCCGCGATGCCGCCGCCGCAGGCCCGGGTCGACGTCGTCGCCGCGCTGGCCTGACCCGGCCGCACCCGACCGGGGTCAGAAGACGGCGACCGCCACGATCAGGCCCAGCGCCAGGTGGGCCGCCGCGACGACCTTCGCCGCCGCGCGGGGCTCGTCGTCCTGGATGACGTCGCCGATGTCGATGCCGGTCACCCACTCCAGCAGCCGCACCGCCCCGACCTGGGCGATGATCCCGACCAGGCCGAACACCAGCGACGAGATCATGCCCTGCAGCAGCGACCCGGCCGAGGCGTAGATCGCGAGCACGATGATGAACGCCATCGAGATCATCCCGGCGGCGGTGATGGTGATGGCGTTGGGCAGGCCGGCCCGGACCATCTGCGGCAGCTTGCCCGGCGTCGTCAGGTCGATCGCCCAGAAGCCGACCAGCATCAGCAGCGTGCCGATGACGGCGTAGAGCAGGATCGCGCCGATGCCACGGCCGAGGAAGCCCCAGTAGGTGGCGTCGAGCGCCTGGGCGAGGATCACGGAATGCCTCCGG
This sequence comes from Pseudonocardia sp. EC080619-01, assembly GCF_001420995.1. Taxonomy (NCBI): domain Bacteria; kingdom Bacillati; phylum Actinomycetota; class Actinomycetes; order Pseudonocardiales; family Pseudonocardiaceae; genus Pseudonocardia; species Pseudonocardia sp. EC080619-01. Next base: position 2,740,611 of record NZ_CP012184.1, read on the forward strand.
AGGAGATGCGGGGAGCGGTCAGGACGTGATGCGGTGCGGCACGAACGCCGCGCCGTCGTCGGTGATCAGGCCGGCGGTCTCGCGGATGCCCAGGCCCGCGGCGGTGTCACCGACCAGCCAGGCGCCGAGCACCGGGCGGTAGCCGTCGAACTCGGGCAGCGGGTCGAACATCTGGTAGACGAAGCCCTCGTCGCCGTAGACGCCGCCGGTCGCCGTCTCGTACCCGGGCGCGACGACCTGGATGTTCGAGCCCTCCCGGCCGAGGAGCGGCTTGCGGACGTACTCGGTGAGGATCCCGGGGTCGTTCAGCGAGGCGGGCAGCAGGTTGGGGTGCCCGGGGTAGAGCTCCCACAGCACGGCGAGCAGCGCCTTGTTCGACAGGAGCGTCTTCCACAGCGGCTCCAGCCAGAGCGTCTCCGGCAGGCTGCGGGTGACGTGCTTGCCGAAGTCGTCGGAGAGCATCCACTCCCACGGGTAGAGCTTGAAGACGCCCGACATCGGCGCCTCCTCCAGGTCCACGAACCGGTCCAGCGCCGAGTCCCAGCCGATGTCCTCGATGGACAGACCGACGGTGTCGATCCCGGCCTCGGCCGCGGTCTCCTGCAGGTACCCGACGGTGATGTGGTCCTCGCCGGTGGACTCCGCGCCGGACCAGGTGAAGTGCACCTCGGACGACGGCAGTCCCTGCCGGATCTCGCCCCAGCGCTCGACGAGCTTCTCGTGCAGGGAGTTCCACTGGTCGTCGCCGGGGTGGACGTCCTGCAGCCAGTACCACTGCAGGATCGACGCCTCGAGCAGCGACGTGGGCGTGTCCGCGTTGTACTCCAGGAGCTTGCCCGGACCGGAGCCGTCGTAGCGCAGGTCGAACCGGCCGTAGACGTACGGGTCGGCCCGCCGCCACGACTCGGCGACGGCCTGCCAGCTCCACTCGGGCAGCGCGAAGTCCTTGAAGCGCTCCGTCGTCACCACGTGGTCGACGGCGGTCAGGCACATCGAGTGCAGGACCTCGACGTCGGCCTCGAGGGAGAGGATCTCGTCCATCTCGAAGACGTAGTGCGCCGACTCGTCCCAGTAGGGCCGCTCACCGCCGGAGCCGTCCCGGCCGGGCGTGCCGAACACCAGGCCCTGCTCGGCGACCGTGCGCTGCCAGTCCGGACGCGGGGTGCCGCGCTCGCGTCGCACCGATCAGCTCCCGGACGACGAGGACGAGCCGCCCGAGGACGACGAGCTGGACCCGCCCACCCCGAGGCCACCGCGCGAGATGGTGCTGCCGGAGGTGCCGCTGCGCACGGTCGTCCCGCTCTTCGACGCCGCCGGCGGCGGGTTGACCGAGCCACCGGTCGCGACCTGGCCGACACCGCCGGTGCTGCCGTAGTTGTAGTGGTACTGGCGCCCACCACCACCGAGGAAGATCGGGACGAACGCGAACCCGCCACCGCCGTTGCTGACCTGGCCCTGCTGCGAGGCGCCGGCGCAGTTCTCGTCCGGGACGACGACCTGGTTCTCGTCGACGCACTGGGCGACGACCTCCTCGTCCGGCGAGGACGCGGCGTAGACACCGGCGATCAGCGCGACGACGCCGATGGTGGCGCCGGCCCCGATCAGCACCCGCTTCGTCGTCCGGGAGCGGGCCTCCTTCTGCCGCACGGCCTCGCGGTCGGCGCGCAGCTTCTGCTCGCGGGCCCGCTTCTCGGCCAGCGTGGGCTCGCGGGGTGCGGTGCTGCCGTCCTGCTGACGGATCCGGCCGCGCGGTGCCGCACCGGTGCGGTCCGGCTGCGCCGCAGGCGTACCGGCCGGCGGCGTGCGGTCGTCGGCGCCCTCGGCCGGGTCGTGACCCGGCTGCCGTCCATCGCTCATCGAAGATCACCCATCGCGCTGCATCCCCCCGGGCCGCAGGCTACCCGGCCCGTGCCCGGCCCCGGCGCGCGATCCTGATCTCGATTCGGCTGCGTTTCGTCGTCCGCCGGCCCGACGAGTGGTCGCCCCGGTTCCGCGTCGATCCCGCACCGGCGCCGTCACCTGCACGTTCACAGCACGCCGCCGACCGATGACCGCGCCGGCGACCCGGCCGGGTGAGGGTGCGGCGCGCCGGACTGCATCATGGACGGGCCATGGATCCCAGCTCCCCTGCCGGCTCCGCGCCCCGCCGGCCCGCCGAGACCGGTCCCGAGACGACCGGCGAGCAGGCCTACGACGGGTACGACGGCCGCTACTCCCGTGCCACCGGTGGGGCGACGTCGGTCCTGGCCCCGCCGGAGCGTGCGACGTCCGCGACCCCGGTGGCCCCCGGCCGCCGCCGTCGCCGGGACGAGCCCGACGCCGCCGCCTCCGCCTCCGACGACGGCTCCGTCGTGACGCAGGGCGGCAGCCCCGCCGGTGGCCCGTTCGGTGCCCGCCGGATCGGGATCGGGGTCCTCGTCGGCGCGATCCTCATGTTCACGGTGGCGTCGCTGGACTCGCTGCTCGGCGCCGAGGTGCCCGTCCTGGGGTCGTTCGCCTCGTCCGGGGTACCGCGCGTCGAGGAGCCGCCGCCGCTGCCACCCCCGCCGGACGTGCCCGGCACCTGCCTGAGCTGGGACCGTGCCGACGCGACCGACACCGCGGCCGTGAACTGCGCCCAGCCGCACCTGTTCGAGCAGGCCGGCCGGGTCGCGCTCGCCGACCAGCCGGTCTTCCCGACCGACGCGGCCTGGCAGAAGCTCGTCGCGGACCGGTGCACCCCGGTCGCGACCAAGTACCTGAACGGGAAGTTCGACCCGGACGGCAAGTTCCGGGTCGGCGCGCTCAAGCCCTCCGAGGCGCGCTGGAACGAGGGCGACAAGGGCATGCGGTGCGGGCTCCAGATGGCGTCCCGCAGCGGGAAGATGTTCCCGATCACCGGCAAGGTCGCCGAGCAGGACCAGTCCGCGGTCCAGCCGGCCGGCACCTGCCTCGGGATCGACGGCCGCACCGTCGGCGACCCGACGGACTGCGCGGGCCCGCACGCCGTCGAGACGGTGGGCGTGGTCGACCTCGGTACGGAGTTCAAGGAGGGCTGGCCCGCGGTCGAGGACCAGGACAAGTTCCTCCAGCCTGCCTGTACCGACGCGGCCAACAAGTTCGCCGGCAACGACAAGGTGATCGGCGAGAAGAAGCTGACCGTCTACTGGGGCAACCTCGGTGAGGAGTCCTGGAAGGCCGGCAGCCGCAAGGTCAACTGCAACATCGGCACGTTGCTGCCCGACGGCAGCGGGTTCGCGTCGGTGACCGGGTCGGTCAAGGGCAACATCGTGGTCGGTGACCAGGCGGCGCCGCCCGCGCCGGCCTCGCCGGGCGCCCCCGCCTCCCCCGAGGAGTCGTCCCCGCCCGCGGAGGGCTCGCAGGCCCCGGTCGAGCAGCCGGAGTCCGAGCAGCCGGCCGCCCCCGACACCGGGGTGGCGCCACCGTCGCTGGACGTTCCGCCCGGGCTCCCCGGGCTCGGCGACTGAGGCCGGCTCGGGTGCCGGTCCCGATGCCACCGGACCGGTTCGACGAACTGGTCGGCGAGGCGCTCGATCTCGTCCCGGAGGAGCTGACCCGGGAGATGGACAACGTCGTCGTGCTGGTCGAGCCGCGTAACCCGGAGGAGCCCGAGCTGCTGGGCCTGTACGAGGGTGTCGCCCTGACCGAGCGCACGGCCGACTACGCGGGCGAGCTACCGGACCGGATCACGATCTACCGGGACGCGGTGCTGGAGTTCTGCGAGGACGACGACCACGTCGTCGACGAGGTCGCGATCACCGTGGTGCACGAGATCGCGCACCACTTCGGCATCTCCGAGGACCGCCTGCACGAGCTCGGCTGGGGCTGACCCCGGCCGCCACCCGGGGTCAGTGCGACGAGGGGGTCCGGTCCGGCATCGGGTCCCACAGCTCCCGGGTCCAGCCGCCGGGGTCCCGGCGGAGGACGACCCGTCCGGTGTTCGGGATCGGGTTGTCCCGGCCGAACTGCGCGTCCGGGCCCTCCAGCAGCGCGAGCGTGAGGAGCCGGATCGCGGCGCCGTGGCTCACCACGACGACGGCCCCGGAGGTGACCGGCTCCAGCGCCGTGGAGACGTCCGGCAGGAACCGGTCCCACACGTCCTGCACGGACTCGCCGCCGGGCATCGGCCGGGTGACGTCGCCGTCCCACCAGGCCTCGAAGATCCCGTCGAAGATCTCGCGGGCGTCGTCGTCGGCGCGCCGGTCCAGCTCGCCGACGTAGACCTCGTGGGCGCCGGGCAGCGACCGCACGTCGAGCCCGAGCACCTCACCGATCGGGGCGGCGGTCTCCTGCGCGCGGACGGCGCGCGAGGCGTACAGGGCCCGGACCGGCCAGCCGCCGAGCAGGCCGGCGACGGCGCGGGCCTGCTCGTGCCCGAGCTCGTCGAGCCCCGGGCCGGGCAGCCCGGTGTCGAGGGCGTGCCGGACGTTCGACGGGGTCCGCCCGTGCCGGACCAGCACCAGCCGGACGGCGCCGTCGTCGGGCGGTACGGACGGCAGGCGGGTACCGACCCCGACGGCCGCGAAGGACGCGGCGCCGTCGTGCTCGTCGTCGGGTCGGCCGTCGTGCGGCGCGGTCATCTGCGGGCCCCCTCGCGGACGGCGGCGAGCCAGCGCTCGGACGCCGCGTAGTCGTCGGCGGTGGCGGTGTCCAGCGGCACCACCGGGCTGCCGGTCCCCTGCACGGGCTCCGGCGGCACGTCGGAACGCGGGAACGAGCCGAGGTAGATCAGCCGGTCGCAGCGGCGGTACAGGGCGGCGAGCGCCTCCCCCATCGCCGGCTCCGAGACGTGCCCGGAGCAGTCCAGGTGGAACCAGTACTCGGCGTGCCGGTCCTTGACCGGGCGGGACTCGATCCGGGTCAGGTCGATCCCGCGCACGGCGAGCTCGGTGAGCAGCCCGAGCAGGGTCCCGGGCCGGTTGGTGGTCGTCGCGGCGAGCGTGGTGCGGTCCCACCCGGTCGGCGACGCCGGCGGCGCGGGCCGGGTGAGCAGCACGAAGCGGGTGACGGCGCCGGCGTTGTCGGCGATGTCGTCCGCCAGCACGGCGAGCCCGTGCCGGTCCGCGGCGAGCGGGGCCGCGACGGCCGCGTCGACCTCGCCGCGGGCGGCCTGCGCGGCGGCCTCGGCGGTCGAGGAGCTGACCCGGACCTCGGCGCCGGGCAGGTTCGCCGCCAGCCAGCCGCGGGTCTGGGCGATTCCGTGCCCGTGCGAGGCGACCGTCCGGATCGCGGCGGGATCGGTGCCGGCCCGCCCCAGCAGGCAGAACCGGACCGCGATCCGGGCCTCCCGGGCGATCACCAGCGGCGGGTCCTCCACGAGACCGTCGAGGACCGGCGGGACGGCCCCCTCGACGGTGTTCTCGATCGGGACGCAGCCCGCGTCGACGGAGCCGTCGCGGACGGCCGCCAGCACGGCGGGCGCGCCCGGCAGCGGGACCAGCTCGGCGTCGTGCGACTCGGGCAGCGTCCGCAGGGCCTGCTCGGTGAAGGTGGCGTGCGGGCCCAGGAATCCGATCCGGGCCATGCTCAGTCCAGCAGACCGAGCGCGACGAGATCGGCGATCGGCACCGGGTCCGGGTCGACGCCGCAGCGCGGCAGCACCGTCCGGACCTGCTCCACGGCGGCCTCGGGCAGCTCGTCGAGCTCCCGGGCGAGCGCCTCGCCGTCGGTGGTGTCCAGGGCGTCCTCGACCGGTTCGGGCGAGGCGCTGACCCCGGTCATCCGGGCGACGGCGACGATCAGGTTCAGCAGGCCGTGGCGGCCGCGGGTGAAGGACCCGGACGGCTCCTCGCGCACGATCCGGTCGAGTCCCTGCGCGGAGATCCCGCCCGTTCCGCTCTCCAGACCGGCCTGGAGGAACCGGTGCACGTCGCCGGTCTCCGGGACGTCCGACGGCCGGGGGCCGCCCATCCGGATCTTCGGCGTGCAGCCGTGCCCGGCGACCTTCCGGACGGCGGCGAGCCAGGCCTCCGTGCCGTCGGCGTCGCCCTCGACCGGGCGGCGCGGCTCGACGACCGGCGTCACCTCGTCCGGGACGAACTCGGAGACCCGCTCGAGCCACACGCCGTCGACGTCCGGCGGGGCGGCGCACTCGACGGTGCTCGGCGTGAGCAGGCTGGAGCGGGAGAACACGGTCGACAGGGCCTTGGGCACCGCGCCGAGGCCGGTGTCCACGACCAGGGCGAGCTCGGCCGGCCTGTTCGGCGCGGACCGGGCGAGTTCGGTGACCACGGCGGGAAGCTGCGAGGCCGGGCACACCAACCGCCCGACGAGGCCTCCGTAGTGACCGTCGCGAGCGGCGAGGTAGCGGGACACCACCGCGTCCACTCCCGGTGCGACGGCCCGGGGCTGCAGGAGGCTGGTGTCGTCGACCAGCGCGGCCAGCAGCGGACGGATCGGCCACGGGTCGGCAGCTGAACCCGAGGGCACGGTCATCACGCCGACGACGCTAACGGTCGGGTCACGGCCGGTGGACAACGGGGGTTCTCCCCACGTGCCCAGCAGCACAGCCACCGCACTATGGACAGGCAACACTCACGACTGATTAGGTAAGGGTTGCCTAATCGGAGGTGAGAGTGGGAAGCACCCGCACGCGACGTCCGCCGACGCCCGCCGTCGCCGAGCGCGCACGCAGCCTGGTCATGCGCGGCGGCACCGCCGCACTCGTCGGGACCGGCGAGCCGGAGCCCTGTGCGCCGCTGATGCACCACACCTGGCCGGACGGCACGACCGACCTGCTGCTGCCCGACGACCACCGGGTGCGCGAGCAGGCACGGCTGTCGGCCGACGGGCTGCCGGTGATGCTGGAGCTCACCGGGCGGACACCGGTGCCGCTGCCCGAGCCGGTCCGCGAGCTGCTGTGGCTCCTGGGACGGCTGCACGAGCCGGACCCACGGACCGGACGGGAGCGGGCGCTGCGGCTGGCCGAGAAGGCCCCGCACCCCAACCTGCTCGACGCCGGCCGTGGCGCGACGCTGCTGCGGCTGCACCCGTCGTCGGGGGTCTACTCCGACGCCGAGGGCTGCGCGTCGGTCTCGCCCGCCGAGCTGGCGGCCGCCGACCCGGACCCGTTCTGCCAGGTCGAGCAGCCCTGGCTGGAACACCTCGACCAGGCGCACCCCGAGATGCTGTGCGCGCTGCGCCGGCACCTGCCGCACGGCCTGCGCGGGGTCGACGGCCGGATCCGGCCGATCGGCGTGGACCGGTGCGGGCTGCGGGTGCGGGTCCCGGCGCCGGGCGGCGGGACGCAGGACGTCCGGCTGTCGTTCTCCTCCGAGGCGACCACCCCGGCGGAGCTGCAGAAGCGCTTCGCGGAGCTGGTCGGCTGCCCCGCGGTGCCGCAGACGGAGGGCTGAGCGTCAGGACCCGGCGCCGGCGAGGTGCTCGGCCTGCACCTTCTGTGTCACCTTGCGCTCGGCCACGAACGACGCGACCGGGACGGTGCCCGCCGCCAGGATGACGACGGCGAACACCGGCTTCCAGCGGCACCGCTCGGCCAGGATCAGCGTGCACACGATGTAGATCATGTACAGGAAGCCGTGCACCATCCCGATCAGCGCGACCGGGCGCGGGTCGCCGAACAGGTACTTCGCCGGCATCGCGTAGAAGGTCAGGAGCAGCAGCCCCACACCGGTCACCCAGGCCGAGATGCGGTAGGCCCGCAGGGCGGTCGCGACGGTCACGGGGTGGACTCCTCCCGGTGCCGGACCGACAGGCGGGCCAGCTCCTCGTTGTAGGCCCGCAGCTGCGGGTCCGTGCTCCGGGGCGCGGTCACGCCGGCCGGACGGGCGGTGAAGGGCGACGGCCGGGCGGGCTCGTCAGCCGTGGCGTCGGCGGCGTCCGCGGTGGGCTCCGGGGCCACGTCGCGGGGAGCCGGCACGGCGCCGGCCGGCCGGTCGCCGTCGTCCGTGGACGGAGCGGCGGGATCACCGGGCTCGACGCCCACGCCGGCGGCACGCAGGTCGCGGATCTCCATCCGCAGGAAGCGGAACCACATCACGCCGAAGAACACGGCGAAGACGGGCCACTGCAGGCCGTACCCGATGTTCAGGGCGGAGCCCATCGCCGAGCCGGCCCGCTGCCACTGCCAGACGGCGAGCCAGCCACAGGCCACCATCGCGCCGAGCGTGAGCACGTGCCAGACCATCCACCTCGGGGACAGCAGCAGCCGCATCACGCCGACCAGGGTACGCAACCGCCGGACCGGTGAGCCGCGCCCGCCCGAGCGGTACGTCACGTACCTCCCGGGACCGGTCCGACGTGCACGGTGTGCCACTCGACGGGTGTCCGCCGCGGGGGCCGGTCCCGCCGCGATGCCATGATCGGCCGTGTGACGACGGCGAGCACGCTGCGGACCTGGCTGATCCCGCCCCGCCCCGCCGACCCGGCCCCGGTGACCGACCGCCGGGAACGACGGCTGATCGGACTGGAGATCGCCGTCGTCCTGACGGTCACTCTCGGGCTCTCCGGGCTGCGCAGCGCGCTGTCCCTGCTCGAGGCGCTCCTCGCCCCGGCCCCCCTGGCCGACCAGCAGGTCACCCTGAACGCACCGGCGTCCACCGACGCCTGGATCGACCTCGCGTTCCAGCTGGTCCGGGCGCTCCAGCTCGCCGGCTGGGGCGCCCTCGCCGCCTACCTCCTGCTGCGCGCCGGGTTCGCGCTGCGCCGGGTCGGGCTCGACGGACGACGTCCGTGGCGGGACGCGCTGCACTCCGCCGGGCTCGCCGCGCTGATCGGGATCCCCGGGCTGGGGCTGTACCTGATCGGGCGGCTCGCCGGGATCACCCCGGACGTCGCCCCGAGCACCCTCACCGACGTCTGGTGGCGGATCCCGATGCTCGTCCTGTCGGCGGCGGCGAACTCCTGGGCGGAGGAGGTCGTCATGATCGGCTACCTGCTCACCCGGTTCCGGCAGCTGGGCTGGTCGGAGAACCGCTCCGCGCTCACCGCCGCCGTGGTGCGCGGGTGCTACCACCTCTACCAGGGGATCGGGGCCTTCTTCGGGAACCTCGTGATGGGCCTCGTGTTCGCCCGGTACTGGCAGCGCACGAACCGGCTCTGGCCGCTGGTCGGGGCGCACCTGCTGATCGACATCGTCGCGTTCGTGGGCTACGCGCTGCTGGTGGACGTACTGCCGTTCTGACCGCGGAACGGCTGCAGCGCGCGTTCGGCGGCCTCCCGCAACCCGCATGGCCACCGGGCGGGTGGCGCGGCCTGCGAGCTGCACGCGCGGCACCGGCCGTCCGGTCGTGGGACGTGCGTGGCGAGCAGGGCATCACGCAGATCCGGGTGCTCGGCGAGCAGGGCCGCGAGGCCGGAGAGGTCTCTGTTCACCCACCCGAGCGTGCTGCCCCGGGCGCGGCGTGATCACCCCGTCCGAACAGGTCATGGGGCCGGAGCTCCCGGTCCGGCCGGGAGTAGGTTCGCCGCTCGTGACGGGACGCCGGGAGCATCTACGGTTCGCCAGGGGACTCCGGGAGACCGGCGCGACACCCGCGGCGACGGCCCGGCAGCTCCGCGAACGGTTCGGGGTCCGTGCCCTGACCGCGGCGCGGCTCGCCCACGGCTGGAGTCAGTCCGACGCCGCCGCCGAATGGAACCGCCGCTGGCCCGATGCGCCCCGGACCTTCAAGGCCTTCTCCTACTGGGAGAACTGGCCCGGCCCGACCGGCCACGCGCCGTCGCTCGACGTGCTCGAACGGCTGGCGCGGCTCTACGTCTGCGCGGTGCGGGACCTGCTCGCGGACCTGCCCGACCACGGCGATGCCGGCGGGCCGGACGTGGACCGGGCAGCACTCGTCTGGCAGGTCCAGCACCTGGACCTGCCGGAACTGACTCGAGCCGTCACCCGGTGGGGCGCAGCGCTGCCTCAACGAGACCGGCGGGCCTCGCTGTTGAGGTTGAGTGCTGCAGCGGCGGCCGCCGCCCCTGAAGCGGAGACCGGAGCCGGAGTACCGCCGCTCACTCCCGTCGGCAGCCCACTGGGACAACGCCTATGCGGCATCTGGCACAGCCGTTACTCCTACAAGAGCACATCCCGTGGACTGGTTGACCGCCATCATCACGTGATCTTCCGCGACGATGGCGCGGGTCGAGTCGAGATCGTCAGCATCGTCGACTCGAACGACTCACCGATCCAGCTCGACCTCGTCTACGAGCGACAATCCCTCACCGGCACCTGGACCGAGCACACCGCCACCGACGACCACTATCGTGGCGCCCGCTACCACGGCGCGATCCAGCTGGTGGTCGACCCGACGGGACGTTCCGCGCGGGGCCGCTGGGTGGGCTACGACCGGGCGGGAGAGGTCGACAGCGGGCCGTGGGAGTTCACGTTGCTGACCACCGACGCCGGCCCCGCCGCGGTCCGTGAACACGCCCGTCCGGCCGCCCCGACGGAGGTCACCCGTCCTGACGAGAAGGGCCCCTCACCAGGGGAAAGGTGACCCTGTCCAACTGAGACGGACCTCAACTCTTGAGCGGTTCAAGAAAGCTCGCGAGAGCGCTAACCTGGGAGCCATGACCGACGTGACCAAGTTCCACGCCCTGCTCCGCGACCAGATCCGGAGCGAGTTCACCGCGAGCCAGCAGTACCTGGCCGTCGCCGTCTGGCTGGACGACGAGGACCTCCCCCAGCTGGCCGCGCACTTCTACGCGCAGGCCCTCGAGGAGCGCAACCACGCCCTGAGCATGGTCCAGTACCAGCTGGACAACGACCTCAAGGCGACCATCCCGGGCGTCAACGACGTCCAGACCGAGTTCGCCTCCGTCGAGGAGGTCGTGCAGCTCGCACTGACCCAGGAGAAGCAGGTCACCGAGCAGATCACCACGCTCGCCCGGACCGCCCGCGACGAGGGCGACTACCTCGGCGAGCAGTTCCTGCAGTGGTTCCTGAAGGAGCAGGTCGAGGAGGTCGCCTCCATGCAGACCCTGCTCACCGTCGTCCGCCGCGCCGGCGACAACCTCTTCCACATCGAGGACTTCGTCGCCCGCGAGCTCAAGGCCGAGGCCGCGGACCCGACGGCGCCGGCCGTCGCCGGCGGCCCCGCCTGAGCCACCCGCGTCGGTCCGCCCGGGGCCCGGTGCCACGCGCACCGGGCCTCCGGGGCCGCGTATCAGCGCGTATCAGCGCAGCGTGATCTGCTTCCCCGCCAGCACCTCGCGGGCCCGGTGCTCGGCATCCGTCAGCGGCTTCTCGGCCAGCCCCGCCAGGGCCTCGTCCAGCCGCTTCGCGAACTCCGCGGCAGAGCCCGCCCACTCCGACGAGTGCATCTCCCGGTCGACGTCCCAGACCGGGACCAGGAGGCCGTGCGCCCGGAACGACCCGGCGTAACGGGACCCCTCACCGAGCTCCAGCCCGTCCTGGTCGGACAGCCGGGCCAGCGCGTTCATCAGGGCCGTCTCGTCCTCGGTCCGCACCCAGCGCACGTGCGCCTTCGAGCCCGTGTCCACCCAGTACGCGCCGCGCACACCCGGCGCCGCGACCGCTTCGGTCGGCATGATCACCGCGTTGGCGCGCTCCAGCATCGCCTGCGCCTCGGGGTCCGGCTCGTCCCCCGGGATCCACCAGGAGAAGTCGCCGTGCACGGTCGGCTCCAGCGGCGTGTCCGGGTCGAGCACGTCCTGCAGGCGCTCGCCGGTGCGGCGGTCCGGACCCACGACCGGCAGCGACGAGCCCGGCTCGGCCGAGCGGGCCCAGGCCAGCGCGCCCGCGAGGTCGGCGGACAGGTCACCGGAGCGGGTCTGCACCTGCATCCCGATCAGCACGTCGCCGTTGTCCCGGACGATCGCTGCGGACGCACCGGGCAGCACCGACGCCAGCGTGACCGGGCCGCCCGAGCGGACCGGCAGCGGCGCCGTCGCCGACGGCAGGAACTCCCGCATCGCGACGAGATCGGGTTCCACGGCCAGACCCTCGAACGGCCGGATGACGATCACGTCGTCCCCGGCGCCGTGGCAGGCCTTGTACCGCTTGCCCGACCCGCACGGGCACGGCCGGCGGGGGTTGTCGGCCGCGGAGCCCTCGGTACGGGTGGCACGGTTGCGCGTCTTCTTGCCCATCGGGGGCAAGGTAGCGGGTCATGCATGCGTTCGATCCGGCCGACCCCGGTTTCCTCGCCGATCCGTACCCCTCCTACGCCGAGCTGCGCGCCGCGGGCCCGGTGCACGACCACCCCGGGCTCGGCCTCCCGGTCGCGGTGAGTCATGCGGCGTGCTCGGCCGTCCTGCGCGACCGCGGGCTGGGCCGGATCTGGTCCGACGCGGAGCCGGCGGCGGAGCTGGCGTCGTTCAACCTGCTGCACCGCAACTCGCTGCTGGAGCGCGAGGGCGAACCGCACACCCGCCTCCGACGGCTGGTGGCGTCGGCGTTCGCCCGCGGGCACACCGAGCGGCTGGCCCCGCTGGTGCGCTCCCGTGCCGAGGCGCTCGTCGACGACCTCGTCCGGCGGGTGCGCGACGGCGAGCCGGCCGATCTCGTCGCGCTGGTCGCCGAGCCGCTCCCGGTCGCGGTGATCGCCGACCTGCTCGGGGTGCCGGAGGACCGGCGGGAGCCGCTGCGGGACTGGTCTGACGCGATCGTGCGGATGTACGAGCCCGACCCCGGCGACGACGGCCGGGCCGCCGCCGAGCGGGCCTCCACCGCGTTCGTCGCGCTGCTCCGCGAGCTCGTCGCCGAGCGCCGCGCGGGTGGCGGCGGACCCGGTGGCCCGGACGGGCGGGACCTCGTCGGGGACCTGCTCGCCGTCCGCGGATCGGCCGACGAGTCCTCCGACCGGATCTCCGACGACGAGCTCGTCGGGACCGCCGTGCTGCTCCTCATGGCGGGCCACGAGGCGACGGTGAACGTCGTCGGCAACGGGGTGTACGCACTGCTCCGGCACCCGGAGCAGTGGCAGCGGCTGCTCGCCGACCCGTCGCTGGTCGGTACGGCCGTCGAGGAGCTGATCCGCTTCGACGCCCCGTTGCAGCTGTTCGACCGCACCGCCGTGACGGACACGACCGTCGGCGGACACCCGGTGCCCGCCGGGACCCGGATCGGGGCCCTGCTCGGCGCCGCCGGACGCGATCCGGCCGTGTTCGGCGACGACGCCGACCGGCTCGACGTGGGCCGCTCCCCCAACCCCCACCTGGGCTTCGGCGCCGGCGCGCACTACTGCCTCGGCGCGCCACTGGCCCGGCTGGAGATCGCCGAGGTGCTCCGGGCACTGGTGCGCGAACTGCCCGGCGCCGCGGTGCACGGGACACCGGTCCGCCGCCCGCGGTTCGTGATGCGCGGCTGGGCGGAGCTGGCCCTGACCGGCTGAGCCGGACGGACGCTTTTCCACTGCGCCGTCCGACGTACTACGAGATCCGTTCGCTGAATTGCCGACGCCTGCGCGCAATCACAGTTCCAGGGATTGCGGGAACCGGTGGAGGGGATCGGAGAACGCTCGCAGGCCTCGTGGTGAAATCATGCGGGTGGAATCATGGTCGGAAGTGCTCCGCGGCGCATGGGACGCTCCCGGCGTGCGCTATGCGTGCCTGGCCGATCCGGTCGCCGGGACCGTCGTCGCGGCGCACGGAACGACCGGGCACGACCCGGAGCCGGACGGTGGGCACCCGCCGGCGGGGAGCGACGATCCGGCAGGCGCCGTGCCGGACGACGTCGCTGCGGTGCTCGGCTGGGGATCGGCCGAGGCCGGGCGCACCGGACCAGCCTTCTAGGACGCGGTGATCACCACCGGCGAGGCGTACCACCTCGTCCGTGTGCTGCCCCGGGACGGCACGGCGCTGCTCGCCTACCTCAGGGTCGACCGGGTGCGCGGCAACCTCGCGCTCGCCCGCCGGGCGCTGCTGGCCCTTCCGGCAGACCCGTCTCCACCTGCGAATACGTCGATCCTGGAGCCGGCCCCTCCCGCGACGGACCTCACGGACGCGACCGCGTCCACGATGCCTCGGCTCCCGGCCGTCGTCGTGCCGGAGCAGGCCGCGGCCCCCGCGGTGGAGCGGACCCCGCGACCGGTGATCCCGCTCCCGCGCCGGGAGCCCCGGTCCGGGCGGCGGCTCGGGGACCCCGCCCGCGGCACTCGCGCCGGCGCCCCGCCCCGCCGGGCGGGCGGCCGCCGACGAGCCCGCCGCCGTCCCGTCCGGACCGCCGGACGGACCGGGTGGCGGATGGGCCGACGATCTCCGCACGATGGCCCGGATCCTGGCCGGCCTGCGCCGGCTGGATCGATCGCCCACGACGGACGGTTGACGGTCGGGAATTCAGGGTTATCGTTGTCGTTCTCCACGGTGAAATCGACGAAGATCCGTTCCGGCCCCCCGCAGGAATGGCCGTAGGAGTCGGCTCCCTCGAACTCGAACGCGGCGCTCTGTGCCGTGCGGAGGCAACTGTAATGAACAACATCGATCGTTCGCTGGACATGGCCGCCAACATCAAGGGCGCCTTCGCGGTCGCGATCGTCGACTTCGACAGCGGCATGACGCTCGGCTCCCGCGGCGGCAGCCCCGAGTTCGACCTCGACGTCGCGGCCCCCGGCAACTCGGAGGTCGTCCGCACGAAGCTCGAGGTCATGCAGAAGCTCGGCCTGCGCGAGACCATCGAGGACATCCTGATCACGCTGGACACCCAGTACCACCTGATCCGGATCATCCGCGGCACCGACGAGCAGCTGTTCTTCTACCTCGTCCTCAACCGCGCCCAGGCGAACCTGGCGATGGCCCGGCGCGACCTGCGGGTCATCGAGCAGCAGTTCGCGATGGCGTCCCCGCAGTCCGCCCCGCAGGCGCAGGGCCAGACCTACTTCCCCGCGCAGCAGCGCTGACCGGCGCGGAGCCGCCTACCCGCATGGGACGTCACCGGCATGCCGTGGCGGTCCGGACCGACGGCCTCGCCGCCGTGCTCGGACCGCTCCTCGGCGACCCCAGGATCCGGTCCGCCGCGCTGATCGACGTCGACAGCGGCATGGTGCTCGACGTCTGCGGCCCGGACACCGCGGCCGGCCGGTTCGGCAACGGCCGGGCCGCCGAGCACGACCACCGGGACGAGGTGCGCGGCGCCGCACACGCCGAGCTGGTCCGGATCGGGCTCGCGCTGTCGCCCGGCTCGGGCGGCGTGCTCGGGCTCGTCCTCGAGGCGGGCCCGGACCGGCACGTGCTGCACACCGTCGCGGACCCGCACGGCGGGCTGCTCGCGCTGTCCGTGGTCGTGCGTGGCCCGGACCGGGTGGTGGCCAAGGTCCGCAGGCAGCTGCGGTCGGTGTCCGAGGCGGCGCTGACCGCGGGACCCTCGGTCGCGGTCCGGCCCGGTTCGACGGCGTGGTCGGTGGCCCGGCCGGACGGCGCTCCGGCCGATCCGGTGCACCCCGGCCCTGTGAGCTCGGGACCGGTCGACGAAGCGGCCGTGGAGACGACCGCGCCACACCGGCCCGTCACCGAGCTGCAGGCGCCTCCGCCGGCTCCGGTGGTGTCGGGTCCGGCCGCTCCGCTGCGGGTGGCGCCGCTGTCGGCGATGCTCCCGGCGCCGCGCCCGGAACCGCCCGTACCAGCAGCTCCCGCGGACCCTGTGGATCCGGCTCCAGCAGACCGGTGATCCACCGGACGACGCGGATCGTCCGGTACGCGGTGACCGCGGCGACCGCGTTCGCCCACACGTGCAGCACGACCCCGTCGGCCAGCGCCTGCGTGCCCGACCGGAAGCGCCAGACCAGCGCGACCGTCGCGAGCAGCAGCGACGCGATCCAGAGCCCCCACCACACGAGCAGCTCCCGCGACGGCGAGGGCCGGCGCTGCGGCTCCAGCCCGAGCGCCGCGTGCTCGGTCTCCGCCAGCAGGGATCCGGGGCCGGCGAGGTTCCAGCCCGGCACGACCCAGCCGGCCACGATCCACCGACGGCTGCGCCAGGCCCGCGTCCCCGACCGGTCTGCCGCCGCGCGATAGGCCCACAGGCTCCAGGACACGGTCAGCACACCGGCCGCGATCACCGCCGCCACCGAGGACCAGCCGCCGAACCAGACCATCGCGTCGGACCAGCCGACGGCGACCGGGGACAGCGCGTCGGACCGGCTGACCAGCAACAGGCCGTACCGCCACGCCTCCGCGACCGCGGCGATCGCGCTCACGACGACGAGCACCCACAGCACCGGGACCAGCTGGCCGGCCAGCCACCGGGCCCGGTCGATCGGCTGGGCCGGACCGTCGCCCGGCGACACGGGCCGCCGCCACGGCCCGACCGGCAGACCCCATCCCGGCACCGACCGGTAGCGGGGCGGACCGGCGTAGCGGTCGGTGCCGCCGGACGCCGGCGCCGGATCGGACACGGTGCCCGGCACGGTCGCCACCCAGTCCAGCGCCGCCAGGTACCGGCCGCACCACGGGCAGAAGGCACCACTGCCGGGCGGAGCCGTCCGGCCGCACCGCGGGCACGGCGGCGGTACGCGGCCACCGGTCTGCGGCGGGATCCGCCCGGGTACGGACACGGCTCAGGCGATCCGGGGGGCGCTGCCGTCGTCGGTGATCACGTCGCGACCCGAGGCCGCCCAGTCCTGCATCCCGCCGGCCACGTTCACCGCGGGGAAGCCCTGCTGGGCGAGGTAGGCGACGACCCGCCCGGAGCGGCCGCCGGAGCGGCACACGACGAAGAGCGGGTCGTCGGTGGGCACCTCGCCCATCCGGCCGGCCAGCTCCGACATCGGCAGGTGACGGGCGGCCGGGGCATGGCCTGCGGTCCACTCGTCGAGCTCGCGGACGTCCAGCAACGGGGCGTCGGCGGGCACGTCGGACACGCTCACGGTGGGCACCTGGTCGGACATGGCGCCATCCTGCCACGCACCACCGTCAACACCCGGTGAGAGACGGACGCGCCGGCCCGGGGGTCCCGGACCGGCGCGTCGGACGACGGGTCAGTTCCGCCGGTCGTCGCGGTAGAGCGATCCGTGCGGGATCGTCACCTCGTTCGGGTCCACCGGCGGCGCCTGGCGGTACCCGCCGGTGGCGTGCACCGCCCGGTGCCCACCGGTCCCCTGCCCGCCCTGCCACCCGGGCCGGCCGGACGGGCCGACCGCGGGCTGGGTCCCGGTCAGGCCGGTGTTGCCGAACAGGTCGCCCGCCTGGCTGCTGGTCCGCGACCGCATGCCCGGCTCGCCGCCGTTGCGGCCGTCACGGCCGTCGCGCGGAGGCCGCGGTGCCTGTGCCGACCGGTCCTGCACCGGCCGGTGGCCGGCCCGGTCGGCCAGCTCGGAGGCCGGCACGGCGGTGGGCCGCGGCTCCTCCTTGGGCGGTGCGGTGGACCGGACCGCACCGGCACCGGTCAGCGAGCGGACCTCCATCTCGGCGTAGCGGGCGGCGTTGAACCGCTCGCGGCCACCGAGCACGGTCCCGATGACGCCCAGCAGGAACGACGCGGGGATCGACACCAGGCCCGGGTTCGACAGCGGGAAGATCGCGAAGTCGGCGCCCGGGATCATCGAGGTCGGCGACCCGGAGACCGCGGGCGAGACCAGGATCAGCCCGACGCAGATCACGACACCGCCGTAGATGCTGCACAGCGCGCCGGTCGTGTTGAACCGCTTCCAGAACAGCGAGAACAGGATCGTCGGCAGGTTCGCCGACGCGGCCACCGCGAACGCCAGTGCCACCAGGAAGGCGACGTTCTGGCCGTTCGCGACGATCCCGCCCGCGATCGCGACGAGCCCGATGACCAGCGCCGTCGTGCGGGCGACCTTCACCTCGGAGTCCGGCGAGGCCTGCCCGCGGCGCAGGACGTTGGCGTACACGTCGTGCGCGAACGACGCCGACGCGGTGATCGTCAGGCCGGCGACGACCGCGAGGATCGTCGCGAACGCGACCGCCGAGATCAGGCCGAGCATGATCTCGCCGCCCAGCGCGTACGCGAGCAGCGGCGCGGCGTCGTTCTGGTTCGCGCGGGTGATCGTCCCCGGCGGCAGCAGGGCCGTCGCGCCGTACCCGAGCACCAGCGTGAACAGGTAGAAGATGCCGATCAGCCAGATCGCCCAGACCACCGAGCGGCGGGCCTCCTTGGCCGACGGGACCGTGTAGAAGCGCATCAGGATGTGCGGCAGGCCCGCGGTGCCCAGCACCAGGGCGAGGCCCAGCGAGATGAAGTCGACCTTGTTCGTGTACTGCAGGCCCGGGTTGAGCAGGGCCTCACCGCGGTCGGAGTTCTCGGTCGCCCGCTCCATCACGGTGGACAGGTCGAACCCGTACCGGCCCAGCACCCAGGTGGTCATCACGGCCGCGCCGGTGAGCAGCAGGCCCGCCTTGATGATCTGCACCCAGGTGGTGCCCTTCATGCCGCCGAACAGCACGTAGACGACCATCAGCCCGCCGACGACGATGATCACCAGCGCCTGCGAGAACGAGTCGTCCTTCGGGATCTGCAGCAGCAGCGAGATCAGGCCGCCGGCACCCGCCATCTGGGCGATCAGGTAGAAGAGCGAGACGACCAGCGTCGAGGTCGCGGCGGCCGCGCGGACCGGGCGCTGACGCATCCGGAACGCCAGGACGTCGCCCATCGTGAACCGGCCGGTGTTCCGCAGCAGCTCGGCGACCAGCAGCAGGGCCATCAGCCAGCCGACCAGGAAGCCGATCGAGTAGAGGAACCCGTCGTAGCCGTAGAGGGCGATCGCGCCCGCGATGCCCAGGAACGACGCGGCGGACAGGAAGTCGCCCGCGATCGCGGTGCCGTTCTGCGGGCCGGTGAACGCGTGCCCGCCGGTGTAGTAGTCGGCCCGGGTCGCGTTGGTGCGGCTGACCCGCAGCACGATCATCAGCGTCACGATCACGAACAGCAGGAAGAACCCGAGGTTCGCGGTGACCGACCCGACCGACTCGGCCTGCGCGAGGACCTGCGTCGTCGCCGTCATGCCCGCACCTCCCCGCCCTGCTCGACGCGGGCCCGCAGCTCGGCGGCCGGGCCGTCGATCTCGCGCTCCGCGAACCGCACGTACAGCGTCGTGATCAGGAACGTGCTGACGAACTGCCCGAGCCCGATCAGCAGGCCGACGGTGATCGTCCCGGTGACGCGGATGGACATGAACTCGGGGGCATAGCCGGCGAGGCCGATGTAGACGAGGTACCAGGCGAGGAAGATCGCCGTCATCGGGAACACGTAGCGGCGGAGCCGACCGCGGAACGCACGGAACTCCGGGCTGGCCTGGACCTGCTGGTAGATCGTGCCGGTCGAGCGCTCAGCGGGGCTGCTCATGGCGCCGTTCACCGGTCCTTTCACATCACGGGGAGGCGGGGAGCCGGGGCCGGCGCGGTGGGGACCACGCCGTCCCCTCGGGGACACACTTCACCTGCCCAACGACGAGCTCACGGCGCGGGGAACGTCGTTGCGCGGCACACCGTCGAAGTCCCCCGATCCGGCCCAACACGTGGCCTCTTCCGGCTACGCAGCGTCAGCCGTTCGGAGTATCCCTTCAGGTGCGGTCATCCAAACGATCACGCATCAGCCCCAGACGTTCGGGAGCGTGCAGGCGCAGCAGTACCTGACCGGCGTCCGCGGGGCGCCGCGACCGGGTCAGCTCCGACACCACGACCATGGTCAGGAAGGCCAGCGGCACGCTGACGATCGCCGGCCGGTACAGCAGCACACCGGCCCAGCCGCCCGAGCCACCCGGGAGGAACGCGTCCAGCCCGGCCAGGGCAGCGATCACCGCACCGGCCGAGGCGACCCCGCCGACGACGACGCCCGCGATCGCCCCGATGTCGGTGAGCCCGCGCCACCAGATCCCCAGGATCAGCAGCGGGCAGAACGTCGACGCCGCCACCGCGAACACCAGCGCCACGGCCTCGGCGAAGTTGAGCCCGGTCGGGACCAGCGCGACGACCGTCGGCACGATCCCGGCCAGCACCGTGGCCAGCGGGAAGCGCCGGGTCATCTTGCCGCGCCCGGCGAGGACGTCGGTGGAGATGACGCTGGCCAGGCTCACCAGGAGCCCGGACGCCGTGGACAGGAACGCCGCCCACGCCCCGGCCGCCACCAACCCGCCCACCAGGATCCCGAGCACACCGCTGCCCAGGATCGCCGACGGCAGCAGCAGGACGGCCGCGTCGGTGCGGCCGGTGACCAGCAGCTGCGGCGTGTACACCCGGGACAGCACGCCCATCAGCGTCACCAGCAGGTAGAAGCCACCGAGCATCGCGATGACGAGGACGGCGCTGCGCCGGGCCGCGCGGCCGTCGGAGTTCGTGTAGAAGCGGCCGAGCACGTGGGGCAGGCCCATCGTGCCCAGGAACGTCGCGAGGATCAGCGAGTACGTGGCGAGCAGCTGGTGCTGCTCGCCACCGCCGAAGGGGCGCAGCCAGCTCTCGTCGTCGGACGGGGAACCGCTGGTCACCGGCACCGGCTCCCCCGCGGCGAAGTCGAGCTCGGTGCCGGGGGCGACCTCGTGGGAGGAACCGGCGACCCAGCGGAGCGGGCCGTCGACCGGCTGCCCGTCGACGGTGCCGCGGGCGGTCACGTCGACCGAGAGCCGGACGTCGAGGGTGACCGGGGTGGTCACCGAGACCGTCGTCGGCTCGCGGAACTCGGGCGGCTCGTCACGGGCGAAGGTGTGCGAGTCGCCGAACCAGACGGCCAGCCCGATGACCACCGGGACGGCCAGCGCGGTGAGCTTGAACCAGTACTGGAAGGCCTGCACGAACGTCACCGACCGCATGCCGCCCAGCGCCACCGTGGCCAGCACGATCACGCCCGCGGCGGCGGCGCCGATCCAGTCCGGCAACCCGGTGACGATCCCGAGCGTCAGTCCGGCGCCCTGGATCTGCGGCAGCAGGTAGAGCCAGCAGATGACGATGACGACGCTCGTGCACACCCGGCGCAGCGCGGGCGAGGCGAGCCGGGCGTCGGCGAAGTCCGGGACGGTGTAGGCCCCGGACCGGCGCAGCGGGGCCGCGACGAACAGCAGCAGGAACAGGTAGCCGGCGGTGTACCCGACGGCGTACCAGAGGGCGTCGACCCCCTGGAGCAGGATCAGCCCGGCGATGCCGAGGAACGACGCCGAGGACAGGTACTCGCCGGAGATCGCACCGGCGTTGAGCCGGGACGGCACCGACCGCGAGGCGACGAGGAAGTCCGAGGTGAGCCGGGTGCGGTGCGCGATCGACCCGATCACTCCGGACACCACCGCGACCAGGACGATCGCGATCAGGGAGACGACGGCGGTCACGGTCATCGATCGGCCACGTCCTCGGCGAACTCCTGCTCGGCTGTCTCGGCGGACCGGACATACCACCAGCCCAGGCCCAGCAGGAACGGGTAGACGAGCACGCCGAGCAGCAACCACGGGAGCCGGATGCCGAGGACCGAGATCCCGCCCAGCGCCGGCACGGCCATGAACAGTGCCGGGAGCATCCCGATCCCGAACAGTGCGACCAGGCTGACCCGCAGCGTCAGCAGCAGCTGGGTACGGACCAGCGAGTTGCGCAGGAGGGTGCCGACCGCGCCCGGATCCTGCACGTCGGAGAGCCCGCGGGACGAGTGGGCCGTCGAGCGGCGCTCGGAGAGCACGATCCGGACCCGGCCCGCGCCGGGACCCTCGTCGGCCTGCTCGGCCTCGTCCTGCTCGGGGGCCGGGGCGTCGGTGGGCGCGGCGGCGAAGCGGCGGGGCCGGGCGCCGGTGTACGGGGCCGGGGAGGAGACGGCCAGAGCGGCCGGTGTCGCGCCCGTGTCGGGAGCGGGGGCGGGCGCGACCGGGGCGTCCAGGCCGGGGGCGCGCCAGATGATCTCGGTGCGTTCGGTCTCGTGTTCCGGCAGGTGCGGACGGCCTGCGTCGTCCGTGTCGTCGCCGCCGTCGTCGAGGTCGTCGCCGTCGTCGAGGTCCCCGAGGTCGTCGGGCAGGACCCCGCGCGTCCCGTCGTCGGGAGCGCCGGCCGGATCGGCGAAGGCCGCCGGGCCGGGGAGCGAGACGATCCCGTCCGCGGCGTCGTCGGTCGGCTCGACGGGGGCGGGGGTGCTGCGCCGCCCCGCCGCGGTCCACCGGGTCGGGACGGGCCGGGTCTCCGGATGTTCCTCGGTGGCCGTCCCGTTCTCGGTGGCGGCACCGGCGTGCAGCGCGTCGGGATCGGGCGACCAGCCCCGGTCCCAGACCGGCGACGACGCCCCCGGCACCCGCCGGGGAAGCCCCGAGCCGCCGTCCGCGGGCGGCCACTGCTTGCCGCTGTCGGACGGGCCCGGTCCGGTTGACGGGGTCCCGGCGACGTCGCGCACGCCCTCCGGGGCGTAGGGGTCGGGCATCCGTGTCGAGCGGGGCCGCGGACCGGACGGACGGCGCGGGCCGGCGGACGGTGCGGGCGCATCGTCGCCGCGCTCGTCGCGACCGGCGGGGGCGTCGACGTCGTCGGCGGCGGCCGTGCCGGCGGGTGACGACGCGGCGCGGGTCGCGCCGGAGCCGCGGGGCAGGTCGGCCGCCTCGTCGGACGCTCCGTCGCCCGGCTCGTCCTGCGGTGTCGTGGCCTGACCGCGGGTGGGATCGACCCGGGCGTGCCGCCCGGACTCCCCGGACCTCCCGGCGACCCGGCGGGCGATCTCCTGCTGCAACCACGCGGAACCGCTACCCGGGTCGGACGCGGAGTCCGGTCCGGTGTCGTCACGGCGGGCGCGCCGCCCGGACCGGCCGGACGGTTCCGGTGCGTCGCTCGTCTCCTGCGGGGTGTGCGGTGCGGCGGCGCCGGCATCGGTGGACCGCGGAGCAGGGGTGGGACGTTCCCCGCCGGGGTGCGGCGTGGGCGACGGCTCCGCGGCGCCGGTGGCGTACGGCGGCGCCGGACGTGGTGTCCCACCGGTCGTGCCGGAGCGCGGGGGCTCGGCGGGGCGCGGGTGACCGGCCGAGAGGTCCGGGCTGCGCGGGCGCGGCGGGACGGCGCCCGGCGCACCCCCGCGGGGGAGGCCGTCGGCGGGGGTGGGCCCGTCGGCGGAGGCCCCCGGCCAGGACGACGTGCCGCCGGGACCGGCCGGGTGCGCGGCGCCGTCGGCGCGGTCGTCGCCGGCGTAGGGGTCCGCGGACCCGTCGTGGGTGTCCGACGCCTGCTCCGGCTTCGGACGCACCGACGGCTGGACGCCGCCGGTGGGCCTGCTCACCTCTGGCTCCACGCCTGCTTGGTCGCGCGGACGAGACGGTCCTTCAGCTCACGGGTGTGCCGGCGGCTGACCGGCAGCTCGGCCGTCTCCGCACCGGACCCGATCCGGACGACGTACCCGGACCCGGCCAGCCGCAGCTCGGTGACCAGCGGCAGCGCCACCAGGAACGAGCGGTGGATCCGGACGAATCCGGCATCACGCCAGCGGTCCTCCAGCACCGACAGCGGGATCCGGACGAGGTGGCTGCCGTCGGTGGTGTGCAGCCGGGCGTAGTCGCCCTGGGCCTCGACGTAGCGCACCGCGGACCGTGGGACGAGCTTCGTGGTGCCGGCCAGCTCGACCGGGATCACCTCGTCGTCGCCGCCACCCGTGACGGTGCCCTCCTCGCGGACCGGCTCGACGGCCCCGGCACGCCGGGTCGCGAGGATGCGGTCCACCGCGGCCGAGAGCCGTTCGGTGCGCAGCGGCTTGAGCAGGTAGTCGATGGCACCGACGTCGTAGGCGTCGACGGCGCGGTCGTCGTGCGCCGTCACGAACACGATCGCCGGCTGCACGGCCATGTTCTGGAGCACCCGGGCGAGTTCCAGGCCGTCGAGCCCGGGCATGCGGATGTCGAGGAACACGGCGTCGATGTCGGTCTGCTCGGCGACGTCGGTCCCGCCCCCGGGGCCGGACTGGCCCCCAGCGGGCGCTCCCGCGCGGCGACCGTTCAGGATGCGCAGAGCCTCGGTGGACTCCCCCGCCTTCAGGACGG
This sequence comes from Pseudonocardia sp. EC080619-01, assembly GCF_001420995.1. Taxonomy (NCBI): domain Bacteria; kingdom Bacillati; phylum Actinomycetota; class Actinomycetes; order Pseudonocardiales; family Pseudonocardiaceae; genus Pseudonocardia; species Pseudonocardia sp. EC080619-01. The sequence goes on from NZ_CP012184.1 coordinate 2,764,451, forward strand.
TCGCGACCCGCGGTTCGTCGTTCAGCAGGAAGGCCATCTCCTCGAGCGCGGGCTGCTCGTCGTCCACCGCGAGCACGACGAGTCCCCGAGTGGTGTCGTTGCTGTCCACGATCTCCTCATCCTGCTTTCGGGCCTGCACCGGAAGCCCATCGTCGGTGATGATCGCCCGGCGCCGCGACCATGGTGACGCGCCGAGGCGCCGGATGCCAGGGCACGAACCGGATCGGTGACCGTCCGGACACGGCGGGCAGCCCCCTCCAGGGCGTCACCCGGCGCCGGGTCACAGCCCGTAGCGGGCCCAGGTGGCCTTCGTCTCCACCGCCGAGAGCAGTTCGAACGCGACGTCGGCCGGATCACCGAACGAGTGAGCCCGGGCCGCGCCACCACCGGCCCCGAGCCGGGCGAGCAGCGGCCTGCGCTGCTCGACCGGGCGCTGCTCGGCGTCCGGGAACCGCTCGTCCAGGACGTCGTGCACGGTGCCGATGCCGTCGACGAGCCCGAGCTCGCGGGCGCGCTCACCGAGCCACACCTCGCCGTCGAACAGCTCGGTGTCCCCCGCGAGCCGGTCGCCGCGGCGCTCGCGGACCCAGCCGGTGAACCGCTCGTGCAGCTGCTCCTGCAGGCCGGTGAGCCAGGCGACGTCCTCGGCCTTCTCCGGCAGGAACGGGTCCAGCCGCGACTTCGAGCCGCCGGCGGTGTGCAGCCGGCGGGACACGCCCCACTTGTCGATCAGGCCGTCGAGCCCGAACCCGGCGCTGACGACGCCGATCGAGCCGACGATCGAGGTGGAGCAGGCGTAGATCTCGTCGGCGGCGCAGGCGAGCCAGTAGCCACCGGAGGCGGCGACGTCCTCGCAGAACGCCAGTACCGGCACCTCGGCCTCCGCGGCCAGGCTGCGGATCCGGTCACCGATCAGCTGGGACTGGGTCGGCGAGCCACCCGGCGAGTTGATCACCAGGGCGACGGCGGCGAGCCGGTCCGGGGCGAACGCCCGCTCCAGCACCTTCTCGACCGAGGCGGCGTTGAGCACCTGGCGGGGCACCGGTGCGGCCTGGGCGCTGATCACACCGTGCAGCCGGACCACCGAGACCACCGGCGCCCCGGCGGCTCCGACGGTCTCACCGAGCTTGCCGGGCAACCGGGAGGTGACGGCGGCCGGTATGCGCAGGACGTCCATGCCCGTCCACCGTACGCGGGAGCGCTGGGTGACCGCTGGTGACCGGATCGGCACAGTGGGCAGCCGATCCACCACCCGTGCGGAGCAGCACCGGGGGCCGTCAGGCCCGGATGCCCGCCCGGAACTTGGGCACCCGCAAGGTGATCTTCATACCGGCGCCGACGTTGGTGTCGACGACCAGACCGAAGTTGTCGCCGAACGCCGACCGCATCCGGTCGTCGACGTTGCCGAGGCCGACGTGGGCTCCGGACAGGTGGGCGTCGTCGAGGTCCTCGTTCAGCCGGGCCGGGTCCATGCCGACCCCGTCGTCCTCCACGACGATCACGCATTCGGACCCGGCGTTCTCCGCGCGGATGGTGACGGTGCCGCCGTTCGGCTTGCCGGAGAGGCCGTGCCGGACCGCGTTCTCCACCAGCGGCTGCAACGCCAGGAACGGGAGGACCACGTTCTTGATCTCGTCGTCGATCTGCAGCCGGATGTTGAGCCGGTTGCCGAACCGGGCCTTCTCCAGCTGCACGTAGCGCTGGATGTTGTCGAGCTCGTCGGTCAGCGTCGTGTACTCGCCGGCGGAACGGAACGAGTACCGCGTGAAGTCGGCGAACTCGATCAGCAGCTCGCGGGCACGGGACGGGTCGGTCCGGATGAAGGACGCGATCGTGGTCAGCGCGTTGTAGACGAAGTGCGGCGAGATCTGCGCCCGAAGCGCACGGACCTCGGCCCGGTTCAGCCGGGCCCGCGAGTCGTCGAGCTCGGCCAGCTCCAGCTGGCTCGACACGTACCGGGCGACCTCGCCGGTCGCCCGCAGGACGGGCGGCCCCGCGGTCGCCGGCGTGAGCGCGGCCAGCGTGCCGATGATGGTGCCGTCGCTCTCCAGCGGCACGACGACGATGCCGCGGACCTCGCAGCCGGGCTGGCTGCACTTGATGGAGGTGTGGCTCATCAGCTCCATCCGGCCGGTGGAGACCACCCGGTCGGCGAGCGTCTGGACGTCCTGCTGGTGCTGGTCGGCGCTGCCGTCCCAGCCCAGGACCGTGCCGCGCGAGTCGGTCATCGCCATCGCGGTCGTCTCGAGCAGCTGGCGCAGGTAGGGCAACGCCTGCGACGCCGAACGCGCCGAGAGCCCCTCGCGCAGCACCGGCGCGGCCAGCGCCACCGTGTGCAGCGCCGAGAACGTGGCCTTCGCCAGGGGGGAGACCATGTTGTTGCGGCGGTTGCGCTGCCAGAGGAAGACGAACACTGCGACCGCGAGGACGACCACGACGACCGCCAGCAGCAGCACCAGCGACGGCGTCAGCACCGTCGTGCCGTCGACGACGGCGAGCACCCCCGACTCCACCCGCACCTACCTCACCAACCGGGACAGCCGCCGGTCGGCGAGCGGCTTGCCACCGGTCTGACAGGTGGGACAGTACTGGAACGATCTCTCCGCGAAGGAGACCTCCCGGACGGTGTCACCGCACACCGGGCAGGGCAGCCCGGTGCGGGCGTGCACCCGCAGACCGGAGCGCTTCTCGCCCTTCAGCTCGGCCGCGCCCTGCCCGACCGACCGGCCGACGGCGTCGGCGAGCACCCCGTGCACGGCCTCGAACAGCGCGTCGCGCTGCTCGGTCGTCAGCCGGCCGGCCGTCGCGTACGGCGACAACCGGGCGGTGTGCAGGATCTCGTCGGAGTAGGCGTTGCCGATCCCGGCGACCGTCGACTGGTCGGTCACCAGCGTCTTGAGCCGGCGGGTGTCGCCGTCGAGCAGCTCGTCCAGGCCCGGGCGGGTCAGCTCGAGCGCGTCCGGCCCGAGCTTCGCGATCCCGGGGACCAGGGCGGGGTCGTCGACCAGGTACACGGCGAGCCGCTTCTGGGTTCCGGCCTCGGTGAGGTCGAAACCCGGGCCGCCGACGGCGTCGAGGTGCACCCGCAGCTGCAGCGGACCCCGGCCGGGCTTGGGCGGGGTGGCGCCCGCCGTGGCGTGCCAGCGCAGCCATCCCGCCCGGGAGAGGTGGGTGACCAGGTGCAGCTCGCCGTCGTCCGGCCGGTCGGCGAAGTCGACCGACAGGAACTTGCCGTACCGGGACGCACCCGTCACCACGCGGCCCACCAGGGCGGACACCGCGGGATCGAACGTCTTGAGCGCGCTCATGGAGGCCACGTCCACCCGCGCCACCGGGCGGTACACCGCGTGCTCGTGCAGGTGGTGGGCGAGCGCCTCCACCTCGGGGAGTTCCGGCACCGCGCGCCTCCTAGTTCATCGGCTGCAACGGGCTGTCCGCGTGGCCCGGGGTGGACCGGTTCTTCAGGCTGCGCACGACCACCCGGGTCTCCTCGCGCGCGGTCGCGAGCCCCCGGACCATCCCGGTCCAGCTCTCCGGGGGCAGGTCGTACCCGCCCTGGGTCTTCGCGGTGATCGTGAACGGGCGCCGCAGCAGCCAGCGGGCCGGGAAGAAGCCCAGCCCGACGACCACGACGAGCCAGTAGAACCACGGGAAGATCACGTTGTCCGGGACCCAGACCAGCAGCATCAGCCAGAAGAAGGCGAGCGAGGAGAGGATCAGCACGACGGCGCCGCTGCCGGCGTCCACGTCGTGCTCGAACTCGTCGCCCACAGCGGGCGTCGCCCACTCGATCCGCCGCTGGACCTGCCACTCGCGGTAGTCCGCCGCGATGACCGTCTTCGTCGCCAAGGTCTCCGCTCCCCTGCCCGTACCCGAGTCGATGTTCCCACAGGTCACCGACAGAACCGAGTGTCCGCGCGGGAGCGCCCGGACGTCAGCAGGCCGGTTCGGTGGACTCCCGCTCGGGGACGCCGGGCGCCAGCAGCTCGGAGCGGGTCAGGACGACCGGCTCGGCCCCGTCGTTGCGGAGCTCGTTCGGCTCGCCGTCACCGAGGAAGAACGCCTGCTCGGCCCCGAACGTCTGCGGCTCGCAGCGGCCGGCCCGCTGCACCGTCACGGTGCCGGAGCGGACGGCCGACACGGCCGTGCCGGGGTGCCGGATCCATCCGGTGGCCTGACCGGGCTGCAGCACCTCGGTCCGCACCAGCAGCTCCGACGGGCCGGGCGTGCCGATCTCGATCGGCCGCTCCAGCGTGCCCCGGGCGTCGGACCCGGCCTGGGCGACCGGGACCGCGGGGACACCGGGCACCTCGGCCGGCTCCTCCCCGGGACCGGTGGACGGTCCCCGCGCCGGTGCGGACTCCCCGGCGGGAGCGGCGGCGGGGTCGTCGGGATGGCCGAGCTGGCCGGGCTGCGCGCATCCGGCGAGCAGCGCGCCGATCAGGACGAGCAGGACGGTGCCGGTCAGGGAACGGATGCGCACGGACGGTCCTCCCGGGGAGCGAGACGGATCACCCGCGAGGCTAGTGGCGCGTCACCACGCCGGCCGCAGCCGGGTGACGACGACCGCGCCGTCCGGTGTGCGCCATCCCCTTCGCCCGGCCGAGCCGGGTCCGCCGAGGCAGGGTCGTACCGGCACGGCAGGCCCATGGTGGAGGTCACAGCGAACCGGTTTGCATTGCGCAACGCAGAAGCGCATCCTTGCATCCGTCAACTAGTTGCGTGATACATGCACCACCGGGAGAGGGGCGCGCGATGAGCACCGCGAAGCCCGCGACGGCCGAGCCGGACGAGGCCGACATCGAGCTCGCCGACACCGTGGTCCGCGAGCTGTTCATGCTGGTCCGCCAGGTCAAGAGGTCGGCGGAGCGGCACCGCCCCGACATGATCGTCGACATGGCCGGCTACCACGTCCTGGCCCACCTGCACTTCGGCGGACCGCAACGGGCCACCGAGATCGCGGCGGCCTTCCACTCCGACCCCTCGACGATCAGCCGCCAGGTCTCGGCGCTGGTCAAGGCCGGCCTCGTCGAGCGCCGCGCCGACCCCGGCGACGGCCGCGCCTCGCTGCTCGCCGCCAACGACGAGGGCGTCCGGGTGATCGAGACCGAGCGACGGCGCCGCGCCCACGTGATCGCCGAGGTGCTCGGCGGGTGGGACCCCGCCGACCGCGTCGCGCTGACCACGCTGCTCGACCGCTTCCTCGACGACTACCAGACCTTCGAAGCACGGGAGTCCTGAATGTCCACCGCTGCCGCCGCTGCGCGGCCCGCCGCCGCGAGCGCCGACGGAGAGCTGACGCACCGGCAGATCCTCACCGTCCTGGGTGGACTGATGCTGGGAATGTTCCTGGCCGCCCTGGACCAGACGGTCGTGTCGACCGCCATCCGCACGATCGCCGACGACCTCTCCGGCCTGTCCCTGCAGGCCTGGGCGACCACGGCGTTCCTCATCACCAGCACGATCACGACGCCGCTCTACGGCAAGCTCTCCGACATCTTCGGCCGCAAGCCGCTGTTCATGACCGCGATCTCGATCTTCCTGATCGGCTCGGTGGCCTGCACCCTGGCCTGGTCGATGTACTCCCTCGCCGCGTTCCGTGCGCTGCAGGGCCTCGGCGCCGGTGGCCTCATGTCGCTGGCGCTGACCATCCTCGGTGACATCGTGCCGCCGCGGGAGCGGGCCCGGTACCAGGGCTTCTTCCTGGCCGTGTTCGGCACGTCCAGCGTCATCGGCCCGGTCGTCGGCGGCCTGCTGTCCGGTGTGGACACCATCGCCGGGATCGACGGGTGGCGCTGGATCTTCCTGGTCAACGTCCCCATCGGACTGATCGCCCTGGTCGTCGTGCAGCGGGTGCTCAACATCCCGCACGTCCCGCGGAAGGCGCGGATCGACTGGCCCGGCGCGATCGCGCTGGCGCTGTGCCTGGTGCCGCTGCTGATCGTCGCCGAGCAGGGCCGCGAGTGGGGCTGGGACTCCACGAACTCGATCGTCTGCTACGTCATCGGCGGGATCGGGCTGCTGCTCTTCCTGCTGGCCGAGCGGGCCTACGGCGACGACGCGCTGCTCCCGCTCCGGCTGTTCCGCACCGGTGTCTTCTCGCTGTCCAGCGTCATCAACCTGATGATCGGCATGGCGATGTTCGGCGGGATCGCACTGCTCCCGCAGTTCCTGCAGATCGTGCACGGCGCGACGCCGATCGAGGCCGGCTTCATGATGCTGCCGCTGGTCGGCGGGATCATGGTCGCCTCGGTGCTGTCCGGCCAGCTGACCTCGCGGACCGGTCGCTACAAGATCTTCCCGGTGATCGGCACCGCGCTGATCACCGTCGCGATGGTGCTGCTGTGGCTGACCGTCACACCGGAGATCCCGCTGCCGCAGCTCTTCGCCACGATGGCGGTCCTCGGCCTCGGCCTCGGCCTGTGCATGCAGACCCTGGTGCTGGCCGTCCAGAACGCGATGCCGGCCCGCGACATGGGCGTGACGACCTCGGCCGTCACCTTCTTCCGGCAGATGGGCGGCACGCTGGGCACCGCCGTGTTCCTCTCGGTGGTGTTCTCCACCGCCGGGGACCGGATCGGTGAGGCGCTGCGCTCCGCGATGGGCACCGCAGGCTTCCAGGCGGCGGTGACCGATCCGGCCGTGCTCGCCGACCCGGCGAACCGGCAGGTGGTCGAGGGGCTGCAGACCGGCGCGATCAACTCGTCGGTGCTGAGCGACTCGTCGTTCCTGCAGCAGATCGACCCGCGGCTCGCCGCCCCCTTCCAGGAGGGCTTCACCAGCTCGATGACGCTGGCGTTCCTCATCGCCGCCGTCGTGATCGCGGCCGCGTTCGTGCTGGTGCTGTTCGTGAAGGAGCTGCCGCTGCGGACGATGTCCGGTGCGCAGGCCGCGCGGGCGGAGGCCCAGGCCGGTGCGTCGGCGAGCCTCCCCACCGGTGACGCGACGACCGCGGCCCCGGTGCCCGCCCCGGCCGGTCGCGGTGCGGGCGTCGAGCCCGGCCGCGCGATCGACGCCCCGCCCACCACGCCGATCCCGGTGATCGGCCGTGCCGACGGCTCCCGCAACGGCACGCCGCAGCCCGACGGCGCCGCACACCCGGCTCCCGCCACCGGGCAGCCGGCAGCCGCACCGGTCGCGCCGCCCGCGCCCGCGGCGGCCCCGCCGGCCCGGGGCGGCGGCCCGGCCGTCACCGGACGCGTGCAGCACGGTTCCGGTGACGCGCTCACCGGGGCGGTCGTCACCGTCGCCCGGCTGTCGGGTGACCAGGTCGGCCGCACCACCACCGACGACGACGGCCACTACCGGATCGCGCTCGACGGCCCGGGCCGCTACCTGGTCGTCGCCGCCTCCGGCGCGCTGCCGCCGCACGCCGCGACGGTGTCGGTGGGCACCGAGCCCGTCCGGCACGACGTGCGGCTGGCCGGTGGCAGCGGGATCCACGGGACCGTGCAGGACGCGGCCGGCCACGGCGCGGCGGGCGTGACCGTCTCGCTGATCGACGCCGGTGGCGACGTCGCCGCGTCGGGCCGCTCCGGCGAGGCCGGGCGCTACGCCCTCACCGGGGTGCCGTCCGGGCGGTACACGCTGACGGCCGTCGGCGAGGGGGTCGATCCGGTCGCGGTCGGGGTGGAGGTCCCGGCCACCGGCTCCGCACTGCAGGACCTGCGGCTGCCGCAGCGCTCGCGCCTCACCGGCCGGGTGACCGCCGCACCGGACGGCCTGCCGGTCGGCCAGGCGCTCGCCACCCTGATCGACTCCGAGGGTGCGGTCGTCGGGTCGCGGCTGTCCGGACCCGACGGCACCTTCACCTTCGAGGGCCTCGCCGCGGGGAGCTACACGCTCGCGACCAGCGGCTACCCGCCGGTGGCGACCGTCGTCGCGCTGGAGCCGGGCCGGGTGACCCACTCCGACGTGGAGTTCCCGCACCCGCTCGACGAGCCCGGCCCCGTCCCGTCGCCGAACGGCAACGGCCGGCACGTCCGGGAGGGTGACCCCCGGTAGGGGTTCCACGTGGAACGGCCCGGCACCCGAGCAGGAGGGGTGCCGGGCCGTTCCCGTCGAACGCCCGAGTGCACGGCCGGTCGCTACACCGCGATCGCGGCGCCCACCCCGGACCGCGGGTCCACCGCCGCGTGCAGCGTCCCGGCGCCACCGCCACCGGGCACCGCGTCGCCCCGGCCGGCCGCACACATCCGCCCGAGCGCCCACGGCCCGGCGTCGTCGACCGCGTGCCCGCGGTCCCGCAGCGACGCCAGGGTCGCCGCGCCGAGCCGCGACTCGACGACCAGCCCGTGCGGCTCCCACCCGCGCGGCGCGAACGACGCCGGGAAGGCCGTCGAGTGCCAGGCCGGGGCGTCGATCGCGGCCTGCAGGTCCAGGTCACCGTGGATCATCGCGAGCAGGAAGCACAGCTGCCACTGGTCCTGCTGGTCGCCGCCCGGGGTCCCGAACGCGACCGCGGGCTCGCCGTCGCGCAGCGCCAGCGACGGGCTGAGCGTGGTCCGCGGCATCCGGCCCGGGGCCAGCGAACTCGCGAGGCCCTCCTCCAGCCAGGACATCTGACCGCGGGTGCCCAGGCAGAACCCGAGCGACGGGATGGTCGGCGAGGACTGCAGCCAGCCACCGGACGGCGTCACCGAGACCATGTTCCCGGCGGCGTCGACGACGTCGACGTGCACGGTGTCCCCGCGGGCGACCCCGTCCCGGCTCACCGTCGGCTCGCCGGTGCCGGGCCCCTCCGTGCCCGAGCCGCGGGCGGCACCCGGGGTGGCGGCGTGGCGGCCGATCCGCGGCTCGCGCCCGCCCGGGGAACCCGGCCGCAGCCCGGGATCGGACGTCGCTCCGAGCAGCGCCCGCCGGGCGTCGGTGTAGGGATCGGAGAGCAGGTCCGCGACGACGCCGTCGCCGCCGGGGTCGCCGTACCAGGCCTCCCGGTCGGCGAACGCCAGCTTCGCGGCCTCGGCGGCGAGGTGCACGGTGTCCGCGGTCGCGACACCGCCGGGCAGCTCGACGCCGGTACCGGCCAGCAGCCGCAGCTGCTGCAGCAGCACCGGGCCCTGCGACCACGGCCCGCACTTGGCCACCGACCAGCCCCGGCCCGCGTCGGCGACCAGGGCCGGCTCGTAGTGCGCCGACCAGCCGGCCAGGTCGTCGGCGGTGAGCAGGCCCGTGCGGTCGAGCCCCGTCTCGTCGCGGACCGGGGTGGTCGCGCAGAAGCGTCCGATCTCCTCGGCGACGAAGCCGCGGTACCAGGCGTCGCGGGCCGCGTCGATCCGCGCCTCCCTGCTCGGGCCGGTCGCGGCGGCGAGCAGCCGCCGCCAGGTCTCGGCCAGCGCGGGGAGCCGGACGGTCTCGCCCGGTGCCGGGACGCGGCCGTCGGGCAGCCAGGTCGCCGCCGACGTCGGCCAGTGCGCGCGGAAGTGGCCGGCGACCGTCGCCAGCGCGGCGGAGATCCGCGGGACCAGCGGGAACCCGCCCGCGGCGTAGCCGAGCGCCGGTTCGAGCACGTCGGCGAGCTCCCAGGTGCCGTGGTCCCGCAGCAGGGTCAGCCAGCCGTCCCAGGCGCCGGGAACGGTGGCCGGGAGCAGGCCGGTCCCCGGGACGGTCTCGCAGCCGGCGTCGCGCATCCGGTCGATCGTCGCCGCGGCCGGGGCGACGCCCTGGGCGCACAGCACCGTCGGGGACGGGTCGGCGGCGGTGACGAACACCGCGGGGAGCTCACCGCCGGGGCCGCACAGGTGCGGTTCGACGACCTGCAGGACGAACCCGCAGCTCACCGCCGCGTCGAAGGCGTTTCCGCCCCGGGCGAGCACGGTCGCCGCGGCGGCGGTGCCGAGATGGTGGGTGCTGCTGACCGCGCCACGCGGGCCGATCCGGTCGTATCCACGGGGAGCCACGCCCCGCATCGTCACACGGGCAGGTCGGTCAGCTCCGTCACCAGTGGCACCTCGAGCACCCGATCCGACGACATCCACTCCCGCAGCGCCTGGGTCGCCAGCACGTCGTCGGTGTTGTAGCCGAGCAGCCGCTCGCGCTGCGCGGGATCGGGCTCGCCGCCCTCCAGCGCGACGGCGTCGCGGTACCACCGCATCGAGTTCTCCCCGCCGGCCTCCGGGTCCCGCCAGGAGAAGCCCGCCGCGGGCGCGATCTTCTTCAGTCCCTTGCCCTGCGCACACAGGAACCAGGTCGACACGACGCCGTAGAGATCGACCCAGCACGGGTCCTCGATGAACTCGCGGACCTGTGCCTCGGTCGGGACGCCGGGCATCCCGGCGAACCGGTGCGCCGACGACAGCATCCACCGGTTCTCGGCCTGCTCGTTGTAGCAGTAGGCGGCGAACGACCGGCCCGACGCGCGGGCGGCCGCGCGGATCCCGGACAGCCACGTCCAGAACTCGCCGAACGAGCGGCCCTCGTCGCGCGTGGGGAGCGGGTCCCAGGTGGCGAACGCGCGGTAGCCCGGGTCGGGGTCGCCGTCGCGCGCCCCGCCGGGCAGCGACAGCAACGCTCCCCAGAGGTACGCGCCGGACTCGCCGAAGCTCTCCATGTCGACGTCGACCTCGACGTCGGCACGCGGCACCTCCACCCGCGGCACCCGGCGGGCCACGGCCAGCCCGTGCCTGCGGGCCCGCGCCAGTGCCACGAGATCCCCGAACGGCGGTCCGGGCAACGGCGCGGCCAGCTCCGACGGCGGGTCGGCCGGATCCAGCCCGGCCAGTCCGGCGACGGTCGCCACACCGGCCGACCGCAGCAGCCGCGCCGTCTCGCCGTGGGCGACCAGGCTGACGTCGTCGGCGCTCTCCAGGGCGGCCTCGCACGTGGGCCACCAAGGGCAGCGGCGGCACTCGGTGATCCGCGACGGCGCCGCGAGCGCCGGCCCCCCGGCCGCGGCCGACCGGGCGACCGCGGCGCGGTCGGCGAACCGGACGTCGTACTCCTCCAGGGTGGAACGCCCACCCGGCCAGTGCCCGGTGTCCAGGTCGTGCCAGACGACGACGTCGGCATCCAGCCCGATCACCCCGCCGAGCCGCGGCGCGGGCTCCGGCGGCGCCCAGCCCGCGGCCTCCAGCAGCCGGGTCAGCTGGGCCAGGGCCAGGAGGTCGCGGGGCTGCGAGCGGACCTTGCGGTCCGGGTCGTGCCGGGCGCGCTGCGGCCAGGGGTCGGTGACCGCCGTGGTCCGGGCGCCCTCGCCGGGATCGGTGATGCGCCGCCGCACGACGAGCAGCGGGACGTAGCCGCCGCCGGGCGCCCGCACCAGGAGCTCCGCGGTGCCGCGGCGGTCGTCGTCGAGCGGGAGCACGGCACCCCAGATCAGCGGGGTGCCCGCCGCCACCAGTTCCGCCGTCCGGGCGGCCCGCGCCGCGCGGGACCCGGCGGGTGGCCCGGACGCCTCGCCGTCGGACGCGGCCGCGACCGGGACGCCCGCCGGACCCTCCGCCGTGGCCGGGCCCGTCGCGCCGCCGGGCCAGGTGCTCGCCCAGTCCCCGCCCCAGGTGCCGGCCAGCAGCTCGCCGATCCGCGCGCGGTGCGCGGCCGCGTCGGCCCGGCGCTGCTCGATCGCGGGGTCGGGCAGGGCCCGGGGTGCACCGCTCGCCGACGGGTCGTGGTCCAGGTGCACCCGGCGGCGGCACCCGGTCAGCGCGGCGGCGTCGAGCAGGACGCGCGGCGCCGCACGGGATCCGGTCGAGGTGCTCACGGTGGTCGAGGGTAGAGACCGTCCCCGACAGTTCCGACGGGTACCGATCCGGTGGACGACGCCGTCACTCCGCGGTGTCGGACCTGCGCGGGCGGTGGGACGGGCCTTAGGCTCCGGCGACGACATCGCGATCAACTGTGGTCGGACCGACCCCGGGAGGACACGACATGGGACTGCTGCGCAGGAAGCCGCGCGCCGGCGAGCGCGCCGCCGCGGCGACCAGGGAGGCGGCGGTCGACGCGTCCGAGCGGGTGCACACCGCCGCCGTGCAGACCGCCGAGTTCACCAAGGAGACCGCGGACCTGGCGTCGGAGAAGCTGCACCGCCGGGCCGTGAAGGCGCGCCGCCGGGCCGAGTCGGCGAGCCGCCGCGCCGAGAAGGCGGGCCGGCGGGCGGCCCGGACCACCCGTCGTGCGGTGGACTCGGGCACGCACTCGGTCGCCGCCGCCGCGAACGGTCTGCTCAGCGAGGCCGACCTCAAGGCGCGTTCGGCCGACCGGAAGACCGCGAAGACCGCCGCGAAGGCGGACGCCGGCGCCCGCAAGGCCGAGGCCAAGGCCGCGCAGGCCGCGGAGAAGGGCCGGCTCAAGAGCGAGGCCCGCGCCGCGAAGGACGCCGAGCGCGAGCGCGCCGCCCGCGAGTGGAACGCCAAGCGGGTGCAGCGCTACCTCGGCATCGCCAAGATCGTGGCGCCGCTGGTGGCCCCGTACGCGATGGCCGCCGCGGGCACGCTGCGGCACCGGCTCGACGACCACCGGTCCCGGCGGCTCGGCGTCTCGCCGGACGAGCTGGGCGGCTACTCGGGCCCCGGCGGGAAGCTGCACGCACGGCTGTCCCGGATCTCGCGGACGATCGCCGAGCTGCGCGCGGACGGCACCACCGACCGGGACGCGAACGCGAAGCGGTTCGCCGACGAGACCGAGCCGCGGCTGCACGACCTGGCCGCCGCCGTCCGGGCCGCGGAGAACATGCCGGCCGCCCGCCGCAAGGCGGCGTTCCGCACGATCTCGCACGACCTGGACCGCATCGAGGTCGAGCTGCTGGACCACCTGGGCGTCCGGGCCTGAGCCGGACGGGCGCCGCACGCACCGTGCGCGCGGCGCCCGTCGCTCAGCCCGCGCGGTAGGTCTCCAGCAGCCGCAGCCACACCTCGCTGACCGTGGGGAACGCGGGTACCGCGTGCCACAGCCGGGCCAGCGGGACCTCGCCGACGACGGCGATCGTCGCCCCGTGCAGCAGCTCCGCCACACCGGGTCCGACGAAGGTCACCCCGATCAGCACCTCCCGGCGGGTGTCGACGACCGCGACCACGCGACCGGCCCAGTCGTCGGCGGTGAGCGACGACCCGGCGACGGCGATGTCCATGTCGACGACCCGCACGTCCAGGCCGTCCCGCCGGGCGGCGTCGGCGGTCCGGCCGACCCAGGCGACCTCGGGATCGGTGAACACCACCTGGGGCACGGCGTGGTCGTCGGCCGTCGCGGCGTCCTCGCCCCAGGCGCCGTCGTCGAGCCCGCGGCCTGCGGCCCGGGCGGCGATCGCGTGCGCGGCGATCCGCGCCTGGTACTTGCCCTGGTGGGTGAGCGGTGCCCGGCCGTTGACGTCCCCGACCGCGTAGAGCCAGTCCCCGCCACCGTCGACGAGGCCGGAGTCGTCGACCGGGACGGCGCCGCGCCCGGTCGTCGTCACCCCGACGGTGTCGAGGCCGAGCCCGTCCGACGCCGGACGGCGCCCGGTCGCCACCAGCAGCCGGTCCACCTCGACCACCTCCCCGCCGAGGTGCAGGCGGGTCGCGTCGCCCGCGGCCTCGACGCGGTCGAGCCCGGTGTCGAGGCGGACGTCGACCCCGGCCTCCCGCAGCCCGTCGGCGACCCGCTCGGACGCGACGGGCTCGGCGTTCGGCAGCACCCGCGGTCCGTGGTTGACCAGCGTCACCCGTGACCCGAGCCGGGCGAAGGCGAGCGCCATCTCGCACCCGACGACCCCGCCGCCGAGCACGCCGAACCGGGGCGGGATCTCCTTCGCCGAGGTCGCGCCCCGGGAACCCCAGTACTCGACCGTGTCGAGGCCGGGCACCGGCGGCGTCACCGGCACGCTGCCGGTCGCGAGCACCACCGCGCGGCGGGCCGTCACGGTCGTCTCCGTCCCGTCGGCGCCGGTGACGACGACGGTCCGCTCCCCGGCCAGGCGGCCGCGGCCGCGCAGCACCGCCGCCCCGGCACCCTCGGCCCACTCGACCTGCCCGGTGTCGTCCCAGTTCGAGGTGAAGGACGTCCGCCGCTCCAGCACGGCGGCCGGGTCGAAGTCCGCGGTGACGCCGGGCAGCCGCCGGGCGTCCGCGACCGCCTGCGGGGTGCGCAGCAGCGCCTTCGACGGGATGCACGCCCAGTAGGAGCACTCCCCGCCGAGCAGCTCGGCCTCCACGATCGCCGCGGAGAGTCCCGCGTCGACCGCGTAACCGGCGGCGTTCTCGCCGACCGGCCCTGCTCCGATGACGACGACGTCGTACTCGTGACTCATGCCACCAGCATTCCCCGCCGTCGCCGGGTTATCACCCCTGGAGTGCGGCGACCGCCTGCGCGAGTTCGACGTCGCCCTCGCGGAGCTCCAGGGTCGACCCGATCGTGTGGTCCGCGGTCAGCAGCGCCGCCAGTACGGCGGCGGTGTCGTCACGGGTCACGTCGTCGCGGTCGACCGGCGGCGGCGCCAGCAGCACCGCGCCGGTCCCGGGGTCGTCGGTGAGCCTGCCGGGACGGAGGATCGTCGCGTCGAGCCGGTCGTCGGCGCGGATCGCCTCCTCGGCGGCCTTCTTCGCCCGGATGTAGGCGGCCCAGACCTCGCCGCGCTCCGGATCCGGCTCGGCGTCCACCCCGGTCGAGGAGACCAGCAGGTAGCGGCGGATCCCGGCGGCCGCGGCCGCGTCGGCGAGCAGCGTCGCGCCGTCGCGGTCGACGGTCTCCTTGCGGGCCGCCGTGCTGCCCGGCCCGGCGCCCGCCGCGAACACGACCGCGCCGGCGCCCCTCAGCTGCACGGCGAGCTCGTCCGCGGTCGCCGACTCCAGGTCGGCCACGACCGGCCGGGCGCCGGTCGCCGCCACCTCGTCGGTGTGGTCGGGGTTGCGCACGATCGAGCGGACCGTGTGCCCGTTGCCCGCGAGCAGCGCGGCCAGCCGCATCGCGATCTTCCCGTGTCCTCCGGCGATCACCACGTCCATGGTCCGAGGCTAGGCCCGGACCGCACGTCGCGCGCGGGACCTACCGGCGGTTCGGCTTCAGCGTCCAGACGATCGTCATCGCGCCGGTCTGCACGCCGTCGGCGTCGGTGATCGTGACGTCGACCGAGAACTCCGGCCGGGTGCCGCCGTCGAGCTCGGCGAGGACCTCACCCGCCGGACGGGTCAGGACCGCCTCCGCCCGCAGGTCGCCCTTGGCCAGCTTCAGGTAGCGGATCTCGGAGCGGACGACGAGCGGGACGGCCCGGTCGCCCGCCGAGGCGAAGGCCGCGAGCCCCACCGCGCCCGAGGCGGTCTCCCCCAGCCCGAACATGACCGCGGCGTGCGGGCCGCCGACATGGTTGTGCTGGTCGGAGCGATCGGGGAGGAACGCCTCCACCCGTTCGGTGGTGATCTCGCCGAAGGTGATCCCTGCCGTGCCCACCCACGGCACGGCCTGCGTCATCGCCCCGGCCACCCAGCTCGCGTCGTCAGCCATGACCCGGAGGCTACTCGTCGGTAACCGGTTCTGGTAGCCGCCCGATTCGTCCGTCGTATCGCTGGGCGAGAAAGGATCCCCTTGTCCGCGGTCCGCGGTGGGGTTCTGATCGATGTGACAGGCGGCACAACGCGATCACGGTCACGTCGGCGCCGCTCCCACAGCAACGACCGCGAGTCCCACCACGATCGACGCGCACCGCCGCGCGTCCGACGCCAGGAGGTACCCCGTGAAGGCCGTGCGGGTGCACGCGTACAAGCAGGACCCCCAGCTCGAGGACATCCCCGAGCCGACGATCCAGGGACCGCTCGACGTCATCGTCAAGGTCGGCGGTGCCGGTGTCTGCCGGACCGACCTGCACATCATCGACGGCGACTGGGCCGACATCCAGAACCCGGACCTGCCCTACGTGATCGGGCACGAGAACGCCGGGTGGGTGCACGCCGTCGGCGACGGCGTCACGAACGTCAAGGTCGGCGACACCGTCATCCTGCACCCGCAGCCGTCGTGCGGGCTGTGCACTATGTGCCGCTACGGGCGGGACATGCAGTGCACCGGCGACGCCTTCTTCCCCGGCCTGTCGAACAACGACGGCGGCATGGCCGAGTACCTGCGCACCACCGCCCGGGCGTGCGTGAAGCTGAACCCGGACACCAACCCGGCCGACGTCGCCGCGCTCGCCGACGCCGGCATCACCGCCTACCACGCGGTCCGCAAGTCGGTGCCGTTCCTCTACCCGGGCACCACCGCCGTCGTGCAGGGCGCGGGCGGGCTCGGGCACATCGGCATCCAGGCGCTCGCCGCGCTGACCGCGACGAAGATCATCGTCGTCGACAAGAACCCGGCCGCGCTGGACCTGGCGAAGAAGATCGGGGCGGACGAGACGGTCGTCGCCGACGGCAACCACGTCGAGGCGGTCCAGGAGATCACCGGCGGCGGCGCCACCGTCACCTTCGACTTCGTCGCCGAGCAGGGCGCCGAGCTCGACGCCTGGGCGATGACCGGTCCGGCCGGCTACCAGTTCATGCTCGGCTACGGCGGCGAGTTCAAGGCCCCGACGCTGGACTTCGTCGCCGGCGAGAAGAACGTCATCGGCAACATCGTCGGCACCTACAACGACCTGGCCGAGCTGATGGTCCTGGCGCAGGCCGGGAAGGTCACCCTGCACACCGTGCAGTACCCGCTGGACCGGGCGCTCGACGCCCTGCACGACCTCGACGCGGGCAAGGTCCGCGGCCGGGCGATCCTCGTTCCCTGACCCCCGATTCATACGTCCGTCCAGGACGTACGTACGGAAATCCTGATCCACCACCGATCAGCAGAGCAGCTGACGCAGGAGGAACCACATGTACGAGAAGGATGGCGAGAAGTACTTCGTCGTCGACTCCCACTCGCACTTCTGGGACGCGTCCCGGGAGAACTGGGTCGAGGGTCGCGAGCAGTACGCCAAGGGCTGGATCGACTGCTTCTACGGCTACCACCAGCTCGGCCCGCCCGAGACGCACTGGGACTGGGAGCACTACCTCAAGGTCTCCGCCGACGACTTCGAGCGGGACATGTTCATCGAGGGCCACGTCGACTACGCGATCTTCCAGTCGACGTACCTGAAGGAGTGGTACAAGAACGGCTTCAACACGATCGACCAGAACGCGGAGCTGCTGGAGCGGTTCGGCGACCGGGTCATCGTCAACGGCCGCTTCGACCCGCGCGAGGGCGACGCCGGGCTCCGCCAGCTCGAGGCGGACATGGAGAAGTACCACTTCAAGGGCGTGAAGCTGTACACCGCGGAGTGGAACGGCGACTCCCGCGGCTACAAGCTGACCGACCCCGAGGCGTACCGCTTCCTGCAGGCGGCGCAGGACCTGGGCGTGAAGAACGTCCACGTGCACAAGGGCCCGACGATCTGGCCGCTGGACAAGGACGCGTTCGACGTCGCCGACGTCGACCACGCGGCCACCGACTTCCAGGGCCTCAACTTCATCGTCGAGCACGTCGGCCTGCCGCGCATCGAGGACTTCTGCTTCATGGCGGTGCAGGAGCCCAACGTCTACGCCGGCCTGTCCGTCGTCGTCGGCGGCCTGATGCACGCCCGCCCGAAGTTCTTCGCCAAGGTGATGGGCGAGCTGCTGTTCTGGGTCGGCGAGGACAAGATGCTCTTCGGCGGCGACTACAACATCTGGACGCCGAAGTGGCAGGTCGAGGGCCTCGTCGACTGGCAGATGCCGGACGACGACCAGTTCGCCGACTACCCGCGCCTCACCACCGCGAGCAAGAAGAAGATCCTCGGCCTGAACGCCGCCCGGCTCTACGACATCCCGGTGCCGGACGAGCTCAAGCTGCAGGACGCCCCGGGCGAGCAGCTGGTCGCGGGACAGTGACGCCCGGGCCTGTCGACAGCACCGTCCGGCAGGCCGTGTGGTCCGCGCTGGGGACGGTGCTCGATCCGGAACTGGACGAGCCGATCACGGACCTCGACTTCGTCGAGTCGTGCACCGTCTCCCCCACCGGTGAGGTCACGGTGGGCCTGCGGCTGCCGACGTTCTTCTGCGCCCCGAACTTCTCGTTCCTGATGGTCGCCGACGCCTACGACGCGGTGACGGCCGTCCCCGGGGTGAGCAGGGCGCAGGTGACGCTGGCCGACCACCACGCCTCCGACGAGATCAACGGAGGGGTCGCGGCGCACGCCGGGTTCGTGAAGTCCTTCGAGGGCTCGCTGAACGGCGAGGCCGCGGCGGAGCTGGACGAGCTGCGCCACACGTTCCTGTCCAAGGCCGCGCTGGCCGGGCAGGACCGGGTGGCCCGGCCGCTGGTCGACGCCGGTCGCGGACCGGAGGAGCTCGCCGCGCTCACGCTCGGCGCGCTCACCGGCACCGACGCCGACACCGACGAGCTCGCCCGGATGCGTCGCCGCCGGGAGGCCATCGGCCTGCCCGCCGGGGACGACGCGCCGCTGCTGGTGCATCCGGACGGCTCACCCGTACAGGTCGAACAGGTCCCGCTCCACCTGCGCCGGGCGCGGCTGCAGCGGGTCGGGATCGAGACCAACGGGGAGTACTGCAAGTCGCTGCTCAAGATCCGTTACGAGCAGCGGGAACCCGCCGCGGCAGGCGGGTGAGGACGGGCCGGACCCTGCCGGCCCCGCACCACGTGAGCCGTGCTCCTCTCGCCGGGGGCACGGCTCACGTGCGTTCCGGGGTGGCGTCGAGGACGCGCACGGTGTCGACGAGCCGGTAGCCGTCACCGGCCCGGAACGGCTCCAGGGCGTCCAGCAGCGCCGTCCGGACGGCCGCCGGTCCCGCCGAGCGGGCCGCGTGCCGGCCCGGGCCGGACTCCAGGACCCCGGCGACGAGGTCGTCGGCGTCCGGGTGGTCCGCCGGCACCCGGACGACGCCGATCTCCCGCACCGCGAGCCCGGCGAGGCCGGCGAGCCTCGCCAGCCGCTCCGGGTCGGTCAGCGGCGGGGCCCCGGTGCCGCTGCGGTCCGGGCCGGGCGGCCGATCCTGGCGGGGTGCGGGGGCCGCGTCGGTGAGCGGAGCGAGCGCCGCACCGATCACCGCCGCGTCGCACTCGTCGGGGGTGCCCCAGACGGTGGCCCGCACCGTCCCGCCGGGTGCGCACACCCGCCCGGCCTCCCGGAGCGCCTGCACCGGGTTCGTCAGGTGCTCGAGCACCTGGACCAGGGTGACCAGGTCGAACGCGTCGTCGTCGAACGGGAGCTCGTGCGCGTCGGCGACGGTCAGCGCGGCCGACGGCGCGCCCCGCTCCGCCATCGCGAGGGCCCGCCGCTCGACGTCCACGCCGGACACGACGAGGCCGTCGCCCGCGGCGCGGGCGAGCAGGCCGCCGGCGCCGCAGCCGACGTCGAGCAGCCGGGCGCCGGGGCCCGCGCCCGCCAGCACACGGTCGTGCAACGGGGAGGCGGCGGCAGCGGTGCTCACACCGGAGAGGATCTCACTTCGGCGGCAGGGTCCGCACGAACCCGGCGCCCTCCGCCACCCATCCGGCCAGCTCCGGGCCGTCGAGGTCGTCGACGTCCGGCTCGCCCGCCACCCGCAGCCAGCCGGCCGTCTCGCGGCCGCTCATCACCATGCGCGAGGCCCCGCGGCGGGTCAGCAGCTCGGCGGACCGCGCCGGGTCCACCCGCACCATCAGGCCGCCGCTCCCGCTGGCGGCGACGGCCATGTGGCCGTCGAGCAGGAAGGCGAGGCCGCCGAACATGCGCCGCTCGGTGAGCCCGGGCTCGTCCGCGAGCAGGGTGCGGATGCGGGCGGCGAGCCCCTCGTCGTAGGCCACCCGACGAGTATGTGCCCGGCCGGGGTCGTGCGGGGAGGTCTCAGCGTCCCCAGAGGTCCTCCGCGACCGAGACGATCAACTCCAGCTTCCGCCGCTGGTCGTCGACGGTGAGCTCGTTGCCCTCGACGGTGGAGGAGAAGCCGCACTGCGGGGACAGGCAGAGCTGGTCCAGCGGCACGTACCGGGCGGCCTCATCGATCCGCCGCTTCAGCACGTCCGGGTCCTCCAGGGCACCGGTCTTGGTCGTCACCAGCCCCAGCACCACCTGCTTGCCGGCCGGGACGAACCGCAGCGGCGCGAACGTGCCGGAGCGCTCGTCGTCGAACTCGCAGAAGAAGCCGTCGACCTCCAGCCCGCCGAACAGTGCCTCGGCGACGTGGTCGTAGCCGCCCTCGGCCGCCCAGGACGACCGGTAGTTCCCGCGGCACATGTGCGTGGTGACGGCCAGGTCCGCGGGACGGCCGGCGATCGCCGCGTTGATCTGGCGGATGTAGCGCAGGTGCTGGGTGTCCGGGTCGTCGCCCTTCTCCGCCAGCTGCTCGCGGTGCGCCGGGTCGTTGAGGTAGGCCAGCGCGGTGTCGTCGAGCTGCAGGTAGCGGCAGCCGCGGTCGTACATCGCGGCGAGCTGGTGGGCGTAGGCACCGGAGAGGTCCGCCCAGAACTCCTCGATGTCGGGGTAGACGTCGGAGGAGATCACGGCCCGGCCGCCACGGGCGTAGACCATGCTCGGCGAGGGGATAGTCAGTTTCGGCGTCGCCGTGGTGACCTGCGACGCGAGGAAGTCGAAGGCGGTGCCGAAGATCGGCTCGTCGAGCCCCACCTTCCCGTCGACCGCCATCCCGGCCGAGGTGAAGTTGTTCTGCCCGGTGGCATTGCGCATCGCCACCTCGACCTTCCCGGAGGTCCGGGAGACGCCGCCGAGGGCGTAGATGAAGTCCATGTGCCACGACGTGCGGCGGAACTCGCCGTCGGTCGCGGAGCGGAGACCGACCGACTCCTGCAGCGCGACGACGTCGGCGATCGCGGAGTCCTCGGCGGCACGCAGACCGGCGGCGTCGAGCTCACCGGCGGCGTGCCGCTCCCGGGCGGCGAGCAGGGCCGGCGGCCGCAGCAGGCTGCCGACGTGGTCGGCGCGGAACGGCGGGACCGTGCGGACGAGTTCGGACTGCGCTGTCTCCGGCATGCGCCCGAAGGTATCGCCGCGCGTGCATGTCCGCCGACCGCGCTTCCGGAGGGCGGAACGTCAGCGGGCCCGCCAGACCGGCGCCCGCCGCTCCCGCGCCGCCGCCGCTCCCTCCGCCGCGTCCTCGGTGGCGCCCACGACCCGGCGCATCGTCTCGCCGAACCGGATGGCCTCCGTCGTGCCCATCTCGGGCCCCCGCACCGCCATCTCCTTGATCGCGCGCTGGGCGAGCGGGGCACCCGCGGTGAGCCGCTCCGCCAGGCCGCGCGCCTCCTCCATCAGGGACTCCCCGGGGACGACGCGGCCGGCCAGCCCGATCTCCCGCGCCCGGTGGGCGTCGATCGTCTCCCCCGTCATCAGCAGCTCCATCGCGGCCTGCCGGTCGATCATCCTGGGCAGCCGCAGTGCGCCGACGATCGTCGGCACGCCGAGCCGCACCTCGGGGAAGCAGAACGTCGCCTCCTCCGCAGCGATGACGAAGTCGCACCAGGTCAGCAGGGTGACCCCGTAGCCGACGGCGGCGCCGTTCACCGCAGCGACGATCGGCTTGAAGATCTCCCAGCCGCTCTCCAGCGAGTTCACGGTCGGGCGTTCCCAGAAGCTCCCGGGGAAGTCGCCGGCCGGGTTGCCGGTGGTCGAGCGCAGGTCCGCCCCGGCGCAGAACGCCTGCCCCGCGCCGGTCACGATCGCCACCCACGCGTCGTCGTCGGTGCGGAACCGGTCCCAGGCCGCGTTGATCGAGCGGCGCATGTCGCCGTCGATCGCGTTGCGCTTCTCCGGCCGGTCGTAGGTGATCGTCACGACGTGCCCGTCCCGCTCGTAGCGGACCCCATCAGCCATCCGGCCATCCTGGCGGGACCGGCGCGGGCGGGCACCCCGGCAGTGCGGTCCGGGGCCGCTCAGCCCGGCGCGGCGAGGGGCGTCGCGGCAGCGAGGTGGCGGGCCAGCGGACCGGCCGCCTCCCGGACGGCCTGCTCCAGCTGCCACCGCCGGCCGGCGAAGTCCGCCCGGCTGACGACCACACCGAGCGCCGCCGTGCCGTCCCCGGACGGGACCGCGACGGCCAGCCCGGCCCGGCCACGGGCGTGCTCCTCGACCTCCACGGCGACGCCCGCCGAGCGCACCCGCAGCAGGTCCCGGTCGAGGAGCCTGCGGTCGGTCAGCGTGTGCGGGGTCAGCGCGCCGAGCGGGCCGGCGCCGAGCACCTCCGCGAGCCGTCCGGCGTCCAGCCCCGCGAGCAGTGCCTTCCCGGGTGCGGTGGCGTGCGCGGGGACGGGCTCGCCCGGCATCGCCCCCGGTCCGGGGTGCGCGGCGCACGTCTCGCTGTGCGCGACCACGACGTCGCCCGCCCGCAGCACGGCCAGCACGGCGGCCGCCCCGACCCGGACGTGCAGGTCGGCGAGGATCTCCCGGGCAGGCGCCGGCGGCACGATCCGGTCGGTCATCCCGCGGTAGAGCCCGACGACCCGGTAACCGAGGCCGTAGCCGCGCACCGCGTGCAGCCGGACGAGGTAGCCCTCCTCGACGAGCGTGCCGAGCACCCGGTACGTCGTCGGGAGGGGCAGGTCGAGGCGGCGGGCGAGCGCCTTCGCGGTCACCCCGTCGCCGATCTCGGCGACGGACTCCAGCACCCGCAGCGCACGCCGCAGCGCGGTGCCGGCCGTTCCGCCGGGGACACCGGTGCCGTCCTCACCCGCCACCCGCCTAGTGTCGCCGCCGGACACGACGGGCACCAGCGGACGGAGGACGCGTGGCGGGTGGGTTCCGGCCGACGGACCGCGACGGGCTCGCCGCCCACCTCGCGGAGCGGATCACCGCCGTGCCCGGACGGCTGCGGGTCGTCGTCGACGGCCCTCCGCCCACCGGGCCGGTCGAGCTGGCACGCGTCGTCGCCGGCCTGCTCCGGGACCGGGGCCGGGACGCGCTCGCCGTCGACGCCGACGACTTCCTGCGGCCCGCATCGGTCCGCCTGGAGTTCGGCCGGACCGATCCCGCCATGTTCCTCGACGGGTGGCTGGACGAGCCGGCCCTGCGCCGCGAGGTGCTGGGGCCGATCGCCCCGGAAGGCAGCGGATCGGTGCTGCCCCGGCTGCGGGACGTGCACCGGGACCGCGCGTTCCGCGACGAACCGGTACCGCTCGGCGCAAGCGGTGTCGTCCTGCTCGGCGGTGGCCGGCTGCTGGGACGAGGCCTCCCCGCTGATCTGACGGTCCACCTGCGGATGGGACGGGCCGCCCTGGAGCGCCGGCTGTCGCCGGATCTCGCCTGGACCGCGGCCGCCTACACCCGGTACGAGGAGGAGGGCGATCCCGGCGCGTACGCGGACGTGCTCGCGATGGCCGACCATCCGGAGCGTCCCGCTGTACGTGACCGCTAGGCGCCGGACGGTGACCGACATGCGTGCGCCACACCGGAACGGGTGACAATGGATACCGATCGCGCGATGGCGACGGTGACCCTCGGGGAGGAAGAATCTCCACCGGAGGTGAGAAGTTGTGGTGGGCGAGGAGGGAGTTGAACCCTCACGTCCTTTCGGACACACGGACCTGAACCGTGCGCGTCTGCCATTCCGCCACTCGCCCGGAGCGACAGGAAGAAAGTTAGCACCCCGCCGCGGACCCGTTCGCAGGGGGGGTCCCCGCCGGCCGCCGGCCGGTGCCGGGGGGTGCGCGGGACCGGCCGGACGGGTAGATCGGAGAGGGCACGGGTGACCAGCGGACGGCGACGGCGTGGGCCGTTCGGTCGGGCGCCGCCGGGGCCGCGGGTTAGCACAGATACCATCGGTCGCACATCACCGACACGCCGATGCGGACGGAGGAGATCATTTGGGCCGCGTGGATCGCTTCGAGCGCCGATTGCAGGGGTTCGTGGGCGACGCCTTCGCGCGGGTCTTCGGAGGCAGTGTCGTCCCACAGGAAGTCGCACAGGCACTGCTGAGGGAAGCCGAGGACCACGTCGAGCAGCTCGCCGGAGGTCGCCTGTTGGCGCCCAACCGGTACACCGTTCTGCTCAGTCCCAGCGATCTCGACCGGATGGCGGGCGACGAGGACGGGGTCGTCCGATCCCTCTCGTCGCACGTGGCGAAGGAACTCACCGACCAGGGCTGGGACACCTACGGTGAGGTCGTAGTCTTCCTGGAGCGCTCCGAGGCGCTGCACACGGGACAATTCCGCACCCGCTCCGCTGTCGATCCCGACGCTTCCCGTCGGGCCGCCACCAGAGCACGCACCGCAGGAGAAGCACCCATGAGCCAGCAACCGGGCCACCCCGAGGAGAACGGGCAGTACGGGTACGACCGTGGCGCCCCCGGCGGGTACGGCCAGCAGACCTACGCGCCTCCGGGGTACGACCAGGAGCAGGGTCAGCAGGGCTACGGCCAGCAGCAGGGCGGGTACGACCAGTACGGCCAGCCGCAGGGCGGGTACGGACAGCCCCAGGGCTACGACCAGTACGGCCAGCCCCAGGGCGGCTACGCGCAGCCCCAGGGCTACGACCAGTACGGCCAGCCCGCCTACGGGCAGCCGCCGCAGGGCTACGGCCAGCCGCAGCAGGGCTACGCGGACCCGAACCAGGGCTACGGCGGATACCCGCAGCAGCAGCCCGGCTACCCGCAGCAGGGCTACGACCAGGGCTACGACGGCTACGGCCAGCCCCAGGGCTACGGCCAGCCGCAGGGCTACGCCCAGCCCGGCGGGTACCCGCAGCAGGGCTACGACCAGGGCTACGACGGCTACGGCCAGCCCCAGGGTTACGGCCAGCCGCAGGGCTACGGCCAGCCCCAGGGCGGGTACGACCAGGGCTACGACGGCCAGGGTTACGGCGGCCAGGGCGGCTGGGGCGCACCGGTGCAGCTCACCGCGATGCTGATCCTGGACGACGGGTCGAACCGCAACTACCAGCTGGTCGAGGGCACCCACGTCATCGGCCGCGGTCAGGACTCCCAGTTCCGCCTCCCGGACACCGGCGTCTCCCGCCGGCACCTCGAGGTCACCTGGGACGGCCAGGTCGCGACCCTGAACGACCTGGGCTCGACCAACGGCACCACGGTGAACAACTCGCCGGTGCAGTCGTGCCAGCTCACCGACGGCGACGTGATCCGCGTGGGTCACTCCAGCCTGGTGTTCCGGACCCAGGGCTGAGCCCGCTCGGGCGACAGGTCAGACTGGACGGGACATGACGGTCCGTCCGCCCGGCCCCGATCCGGGTGGGCGGACCGTGCAGGCGGACGAGAAGGGCGAGCAGGCGAAGTGCCGGAACTGGTGCTGCAGCTGACCAGAGGTGGCTTTCTGGCCCTTCTCTGGCTGTTCGTCCTGCTCGCACTGCAGGTGGTCCGCTCGGACCTCTACACCGCCTCCGGGCTCAAGGGCGCCGTGCCCGGCCGGTCGGGAGGCAAGGCCCCCCGTGCCCGTGGCGCAGGCCGCGGGAAGGTGGCCCGCCAGCTGCTCGTCACCCAGGGCCCGCTGACCGGCAGCCGGATCACCCTGGACTCGCGGCCGATCCTCATCGGCCGCGCGGACGACTCCACCCTCAAGCTCGACGACGACTACGCATCCACCCGGCACGCCCGCATCTCCCAGCAGGGAGACGAGTGGTACGTCGAGGATCTCGGGTCGACGAACGGCACCTATCTCGAACGTAATAAGGTCACCGGGCCCACCCGGGTCCCGTTGGGGACGCCGGTCCGCATCGGCAAGACGGTGATCGAGCTGCGATCGTGACGGCCCTGGACCGACCATGACCACCACGCCGCGACCGCCCGCTCCCCCGGTGCCGCGGCCGCTCGACCGGTCCCGCGGCGCGGGATCGCCCCGACGTGCCCCGACCGAAGCCGGAGCCGCCCCGTGACACTGGTGCTGCGCTACTCGGCCCGCAGTGACCGCGGACTGGTCCGGCAGAACAACCAGGACGCCGTCTACGCCGGCCCCCGACTGCTCGCCCTCGCCGACGGCATGGGTGGGCACGCCGCCGGCGAGGTCGCCTCGTCCCTGGTGATCTCCGCACTGGCCCCGCTCGACGACGACGTTCCCGGCGACGACCTGCTCGCCGAGCTCCGCGACGCGACCCACGAGGGCAACGACGCGATCTCCCGGCACGTCGCCGACGCCCCCGATCTCGAGGGCATGGGCACCACGCTGACCGCCATCCTCTTCGCGGGGTCGCGGCTGGGCATGGTGCACGTCGGCGACTCGCGGTGCTACCAGCTGCGCGGCGGTGAGTTCGCCCAGATCACGAAGGACGACACGTTCGTCCAGTCGCTGATCGACGAGGGGCGGATCACCGAGGAGGAGGCGCACACGCACCCGCAGCGCTCGCTGCTGCTGCGCGCCATCACCGGGCAGGACGTCGACCCCTCGCTGTCGATCCGCGAGTCCCGCGCCGGCGACCGCTTCCTGCTCTGCTCGGACGGGCTCTCCGGCCCGGTCAGCGACGAGACCCTGCAGCAGACGCTGGAGGACTACGCCGACCCGCGCGAGTGCGCCGACCGGCTGATCGAGCTCGCGCTGCGTGGTGGCGGGCCCGACAACATCACGTGCATCGTGGCGGACGTGGTGGACGTGGACTACGCCGACGACGCGCCGATCATCGGTGGGTCGGCCGGGCGGAGCCCCCGCGCGGGCGACGGCGACTACCGGCACGACGAGCGTGCCCCGCACACCTCCGCGCAGCGGGCCGCGGCGACCACCCTGCCCCGCACCGAGCCGGTGCGGCTCGAACCCGACCGGACCGGGTCCGACGGGCGCCGGCGCGGGCTGCGGCCCGTGCTCGCGCTGCTCGGCGTGCTCGTGGTGCTGGTGGCCGGCGTCTTCGTCGCCCGGGCACTGGTGCTCCAGCAGTACTACGTGGGCGTGGACCAGAACCAGGTCGCGATCTACCAGGGCGTGCGCGGGAACGTGCTCGGGGTCCCGCTGCAGCGGGTCGCCGAGCGCTCCGACATCGACCTCGACGACCTCCCGCAGTCGGTGCGCACCCAGGTCGCCGGCGGGATCGTCTCCGACGACGGCGACACCGGCGCCCGCGACACCGTGGACCGGCTGCGCGAGCAGATGCTGCCACTGTGCTCGACGCTGAACCCGCCCCCGGCGCCGCCCGTGGTCGCGCCGCCCGCCGTGCCCGGCGGACCCCCGGTGACCACCACACCGCTGCCGACCATGACCCCGGACCCGGGCCGCAACTGCCGGCTCGACAGCTGATGACGGCGGGCAACGGCGCGCCGGAGCCGACGACCGGCACCGGCCGC
Source organism: Pseudonocardia sp. EC080619-01 (assembly GCF_001420995.1). Classification (NCBI taxonomy): domain Bacteria; kingdom Bacillati; phylum Actinomycetota; class Actinomycetes; order Pseudonocardiales; family Pseudonocardiaceae; genus Pseudonocardia; species Pseudonocardia sp. EC080619-01. The sequence continues at coordinate 2,791,573 of NZ_CP012184.1, forward strand.
GGGATCGAGTTGGTCATGCTCGGCCTGGCGGCGGTGCTGACGACCGGTGCACTCGTCCTGGTCGAGGCGAACCAGGAGCAGTCGCTCACCACGGACCTGCTCCTGGTCGGGCTGGCCTACCTGGTGCTGTTCGCCGGCGCGCACCTCGCGGTGCGGTGGCTGGCGCCCTACGCCGACCCGCTGATCCTCCCGTCGGTGGCGCTGCTCAACGGCATCGGCCTGGTCATGATCCACCGGCTGGACCTGGCCAGGGCGGCACGCGCGGAGCTGCTCGGCCGGGAGGTCCCGAGCGGGCTCATCACGGCCCAGATCACCTGGACGGTGGCCGGGCTCGCGCTGTTCGCGCTGGTCCTGTACTTCCTGCGCGACCACCGCGCCCTCGCCCGCTACGGCTACACGGCCGGCTTCCTCGGGCTGGTGCTGCTCGCGCTGCCCGCCGTGCTGCCGTCGTCGATCTCCGAGGTCAACGGCGCGAAGCTGTGGATCCGGATCCCCGGCGGCCCGGGCATCCAGCCCGGCGAGTTCGCCAAGATCCTGCTGATCGTGTTCTTCTCGGCCTACCTGGTCCAGAAGCGCAACCTGCTCTCCACGGCCGGCCGCCGGTTCCTCGGCATGGAGCTGCCGCGCGCCCGCGACCTGGCGCCGCTGCTCGCCGCCTGGGGCCTGTCGATCGGCATCATGGTCTTCTCCCGCGACCTCGGCAGCTCGCTGCTGATCTTCGGGCTGGTCCTGGTCCTGCTCTACACGGCCACCGAGCGGATCTCCTGGATGGTGATCGGGCTGACGGCCTTCGCCGTCGGCGCGTCGATCGCCTACCAGCTGTTCGGGCACGTGCGGGTCCGCGTGCAGATCTGGCTGGACCCGTTCGAGGACTACGACGGCGGCGGCTTCCAGCTCGCCCAGGCACTGTTCGGGCTGGGCACCGGCGGGGTCGGCGGGACCGGCCTGGGTGCCGGCCGGCCGGACCTCGTGCCCTTCGCCGAGTCCGACTTCATCTTCTCCTCGCTCGGCGAGGAGCTCGGCCTGATCGGGCTGGCGGCGATCCTGGTCGTCTACCTGGTCCTGATCACCCGCGGGCTCCGCTCGGCGCTGGCCGTGCGCGACTCCTACGGCAAGCTGCTGGCGACCGGGCTGGCGTTCTCGGTGGCGCTGCAGATCTTCGTCGTCATCGGCGGGGTGACCAAGCTGATCCCGCTGACCGGTCTGACGCTGCCGTTCCTGTCCTACGGTGGGTCGTCGCTGCTGGCGAACTACGTGCTCGTCGCACTCCTGCTGCGGATCTCGCACGTGGCACGGGCGCCGCTGCCGAAGCGGCCCGCCCAGCAACGGGCGCCGATCGCGGAGGCGAGCACCGAGCTCGTCCAGCGCCCGCAGAGCTCCCGCCCGTCGACCACACCCACGCCCGCGTCCCAGGAGAGGAGCGACCCGTGAACCGCCCGGTACGCCGCGTCGCCCTCGCCGTGATGGTCATGATCGTGGCGCTGCTCGCGAACATCACCTACGTGCAGGTCGTCGTGGCCGGCCAGTACCGCGACGACCCGCGCAACCAGCGCTCGCAGATCGACGAGTACTCCCGCCAGCGCGGCCAGATCACCGCGGGCGGCCAGGTCCTGGCGCAGAGCGTCGACAGCGACGGCCGGCTGCGGTACGCCCGGCAGTACCCGGAGGGCCCGGCGTTCGCGCCGATCACCGGGTTCCTCTCCACCGTCTACGGCAAGGGCGCCCTCGAGCGGTCCACCGACGACGTGCTGAACGGCACCGACGACCGGCTGTTCGTCCGCCGGCTGTCCGACCTGATCACCGGCCGGGACCCGGCGGGCGGGAACGTCGTGACCACGGTCGACCCGGACGTGCAGCGGGTCGCCTACGACGGCCTGCAGTCGCGCGGCTACACCGGCGCCGTCGTCGCGCTGGAGCCGCAGACCGGCAACATCCTGGCGATGGCCTCGACGCCGTCGTACGACCCGAACCGGCTGGCCGCCCCGGACGCGGCCGAGCAGCAGGCGGCCTGGCGCGAGTACAACAACGCCGAGCTCAACCCGCTCACCAACCGCGCGATCAACGAGATCGAGCCGCCCGGGTCGACGTTCAAGCTGGTCACGACCGCGGCCGCGCTGCAGAACGGGTACACCCCGGAGAGCAGGCTCACCGCGGCCCGCAACATCCAGCTGGCCGACTCGACGACCACGCTGGAGAACTACAACGGCTCGCAGTGCGGCGGCGGCGACACCGCGTCGCTGCGCGAGGCGCTGGCCCGCTCCTGCAACACCGCGTTCGCCCAGCTGGGCCAGGAGCTCGGGGCGGACAAGCTCCGGGCGCAGGCCGAGGCGTTCGGGATCGGCCGGTCGGACCTGCAGATCCCGATGCCCGTCACCGCGTCGCAGGTCGGTCCGATGTCCGACGTGCCCTCCACCCAGCAGTCCGCGATCGGCCAGCGCGACGTGCGGCTGACCCCGATGCAGCTGGCAATGATCGGCGGCTCGATCGCCAACGGCGGCCAGACGATGGCCCCGCACCTGATCAAGGAGATCCAGGGCGCGACGCTCGACGTCGTCGACACCACCGAGCCGGACCGGATGGCCCGCTCGATGCCCGGCGACGTCGCCCGCACCCTGACCGACCTGATGATCGGCTCCGAGGACCGGACCCAGGGCGGCGGCAAGATCACCGGCGTCCAGATCGCCTCGAAGACCGGCACCGCCGAGCACGGCACCGACCCGAAGAACACCCCGCCGCACGCCTGGTACGTGGCGTTCGCCCCGGCCGACAACCCCCGGGTCGCGGTCGCGGTGCTGGTCGAGAGCGGCGGGGACCGCGGCGCCGAGGCCACCGGCGGTTCGGTCGCGGCACCGATCGGCCGCGCCGTGATCGCCGAGACCCTCCGGGACGCCCAGTGAGGCGGGGACACGCCGCGGGAACGGCACGGCGCAGGTCCCCGGCGGGCCCGTGAGCGCGCTGGCGGCCGGGCAGCTGATCTCCGAGCGCTACCAGCTGGACCGGCGGATCGCGGTCGGCGGGATGGGCGAGGTCTGGGAGGCCTCCGACACCCGTCTGGGGCGGAGCGTCGCCGTGAAGGTGCTCAAGGCCGATCTCTCCGACGACCCGGAGTTCCTGCACCGGTTCCGGATCGAGGCGCGCACGGTGGCGTCGCTGGACCACGCCGGCATCGCCTCGGTGCACGACTACGGCGAGGACGACGGCCCCGTCGGTGGCGGGCGCACCGCGTACCTGGTGATGGAGCTCGTCCGCGGCGAGCCGCTGTCGACCCGGATCGGGCGCGGGCCCATCCCGTCCGACGAGGCGCTCGACATCCTCGAGCAGGCCGCGCGGGCGTTGCAGGCGGCGCACGAGCGCGGCTTCGTGCACCGCGACGTGAAGCCCGGCAACATCCTGCTGCGCACCGACGGCGTCGTGAAGCTGACCGACTTCGGCATCGCCAAGGCCGCCGACGCCGTCCCGGTCACCCGGTCCGGGATGGTCATGGGCACCGCGCACTACATCGCGCCGGAGCAGGCCTCGGGCGACGAGGCCGGCCCGTCGGGCGACGTCTACTCCCTCGGCGTGGTCGGCTACGAGTGCCTGGCCGGGGTGCGCCCGTTCCGCGCCGAGAGCGCGGTCGCCGTCGCGATGATGCAGGTCCGCGACGACCCGCCGCCGCTGCCCGACGAGATCCCCGAGCGGATCCGCGAGCTGATCACCACGGTGCTCGTGAAGGACCCCGAGCAGCGCTACACCGACGGCGCCGAGTTCGCCGAGGCCGTCGCGGCCGTACGACGCGGGCACCGCCCGCCGCCCGCCGGCATCCCGGCCCCGACCGGGCACGCACCGGGTTTCCGGCCCGACGACGACCCGCAGGGCGGGCCGCGCCGGCACGCCCGTTCCGACGCCGACGGCCCGGAACCCGCGGGCCGCCCGCCCGAGATCCCCGGCCCGGCGGACCCGCCGGCCCGGTCCCCGCGGCACGGACTGCAGGCCGGTGACGACGCCGGCGGCCGCCCGCCCACGGGACCGGGGTCCCGTCCCGTCACCGGCGGGAACCGGCCACCGGCCGGACCGCCGCCCGTGCGCCCGCGTTCGGGTCCCCTCCCCGTCCCACCCCCCGCCGGGCCGGGTTCACCCGCCCACGGCTGGACCCCGGCGCGGACGCCGTACCCTCCGGGCGGGCCGGCAGCGGGGCACGGCGGTCGGCCGCCGACCGGACCGCAGGTGCCCGCGCACCCGGGTTCCGGGCCGCCCGCCGCACAGCGACCGGCACCGGCCCGGCCGCCGACCGGCCGCGGCTCCGGCGACCGCGCGCCCGAGCAGCACCCGTCCGGCCCCCTGGACCTGACCCCGAAACGGTCGGGCCGGGCGAAGGCCTGGCTCGCGGTGCTCTTCGTCCTGCTGAGCGTCGCGGCGGTGGTGCTGGCGGTCATGATCCTCCGGGAGACGTCGCCGGGCGGTAGCCGAACCGGCTCGCTGGGCCCGGCCCCCGGTACCGTGACGGTGGCCTCCGGGTGGGAGGCCGACCGCACGGGACCGGCGGCCACTTCCCGGCCGCTCACCGCCACACCTCCACGTGGCGGACCGGAGGTCGGCCGGTGATCCCACGCAACGGACGGCCCGGCGCACGCGACGACCGCGCGGGAGTGATCACGTCCACCGACCGGCATGATGAGTACGCCTCCGACCCCGGGAACCTGAACCGATGACGACACCGCGACTGCTCTCCGAGCGCTACGAGCTGGGCGACCCGCTCGGCTACGGCGGGATGTCCGAGGTCCACCGCGGCCTCGACACCCGGCTCGGCCGGGACGTGGCGGTCAAGGTGCTGCGCGCCGACCTGGCCCGCGACCCGCAGTTCCAGCTGCGCTTCCGCCGCGAGGCGCAGAACTCGGCGTCGCTGAACCATCCGGCGATCGTCGCCGTGTACGACACCGGCGAGATCGAGTCCGAGTTCGGGCCGCTGCCGTACATCGTCATGGAGTTCGTCGACGGCCAGACGCTGCGCGAGATCGTCAAGACGACGGGGCCGCTGTCCCAGCAGCGGGTCGTCGAGGTGATGGCCGACGTGTGCGCCGCGCTCGACTTCTCGCACCGGCACGGGATCATCCACCGCGACGTCAAGCCGGCGAACGTGATGATCAACGGCGTCGGTGCCGTCAAGGTGATGGACTTCGGCATCGCCCGTGCGCTGGGCGAGGGTCAGAACGTCACCCAGACCGCCGCCGTGATCGGCACCGCGCAGTACCTGTCCCCGGAGCAGGCCCGCGGCGAGTCCGTGGACGCCCGGTCGGACGTCTACGCGGCCGGCTGCGTGCTCTTCGAGCTGCTCACCGGCGAGCCGCCCTTCACCGGCGACACCCCGGTCGCGGTCGCCTACCAGCACGTCCGGGAGGACCCGCGCGCCCCGTCGGAGCTGAACCCGTCGGTGCCGCCCGCGCTCGACGCGGTGGTGCTCAAGGCGCTGAGCAAGAACCCGGCCAACCGCTACCAGTCGGCCGCCGAGATGCGGGCCGACCTGGTGCGGGTGCGCAACGGCGAGCCGGTGCACGCGCCGCTCGTGATGAGCGAGTACGAGCGCACCCAGATGATGGCGCACGACGACGCCACCACCGCGATGCCGACCCGCCGGATGGCCGGGAACGGGGCCGGCGGCCCACCGACCGGCCGGCACGTCATGCCCCCGGACCACGACGGGTACGACGACGACTCCGGTCGCGGCCGCGGGAAGAAGATCGCGCTCTGGCTCGTCGGGCTGATCGTGCTGGGCCTGCTCGGTTTCGTCGGGTTCCAGATGTTCTCGAACTCCTCCCCCGACCAGGTCTCGGTGCCCGACGTGCTCGGCCAGACCCCGGAACAGGCCCGCTCGACGATCTCCGCCGTCGGTCTGCTGCCGGACCAGCAGAACCAGCCGTCCGACGTCGCGCAGATCGGCAAGGTCGTCCGGACCGACCCGGGCGGTGGCAACCAGGTCGCGGAGAACAGCCGGGTGACGGTGTTCGTCGGGACCGGACCGGCCGAGGTGACGGTCCCGTCGCTGGTCGGGAGCTCGCCGTCGGACGCCGAGGTCCAGCTCCGCGAGGCCGGCCTGCAGGTCGGCGGGACGACCGAGCAGGAGACGTCGGACTCCAGCCAGATCGGGAAGATCATCCGCACCGATCCCGGCCCGGGGCAGCGGGTGCCCGGCAACACGTCGGTGGCGCTGGTCGTCGGCAAGGAGCAGACCACGGTCTCGGTGCCGGACGTGACGGGCCAGAGCGCCGAGCAGGCGGCGAACACGCTGCGCGGCGCCGGGTTCACCTCGGTGAGCACCACCGAGGTCGACGGCGGCGGCTCCGCGGGTTCCGTGGTCGGCACCGATCCCGCCGCGGGCACCCGGGTCCAGAAGGACCGGGCGATCTCGATCCAGGTCAGCCGGGGCAACCAGTCGCAGATCCCGAACGTCGTCGGCCAGCGGGTCGACAACGCGGTCAACACCCTGCGCGAGGCCGGCCTGTCGTTCCAGATCCAGACCGTCGACGTCTCCGACTCCTCGCAGAACGGCATCGTGCTGAACCAGAGCCCGTCCGGCGGGTCGCAGGCGTCCGACGGCCAGTCGGTGTCGCTGACGGTCGGCCGGGCCTCCGGCAGCGGTAACGACGGCGGGGACTCCACCGACGAGACCGGCAGCAGCGGCTTCCCCTTCAACTGATCAGGGAGGATGAGGGCGTGCGCGTACTCGTCGTCGACAACTACGACAGCTTCGTCTACAACCTCGTCCAGTACCTGGCCCAGCTCGGGGCCGAACCGGTCGTCCGCCGCAACGACGAGGTCGATCCCGACGAGCTCGGCGAGGTCGGTGCCGTGCTGGTCAGCCCCGGCCCCGGTACGCCGGAGCGGGCCGGGCGCAGCGTCGAGGTGATCCGCCGGGCAGCCGAGCGCGGCACGCCGCTGCTGGGTGTCTGCCTCGGCCACCAGGCGCTGGCGACGGCGTGGGGCGGGATCGTCGAGCGGGCGCCGGAGCTGCTGCACGGCAAGACCTCGCAGGTCTTCCACGACGACACCGGCGTCCTCCGCGAGCTGCCGTCGCCCTTCACCGCGACCCGCTACCACTCCCTCACGATCGCCCCCGACGGTCTCCCGGCCGAGCTGGAGGTCACCGGGCGGACCGGGACCGGCCTGATCATGGCGGTGCGGCACCGCGAGCTGCCGATCGAGGGTGTGCAGTTCCACCCCGAGTCGGTCCTGACCGAGGGCGGTCACCGCATGCTCGCGAACTGGCTCCGTCAGGCGGGCGCCGACGTCTCCGAGGACGTCGTGCAGCAGCTATCCGACGAGATGGCGGGACTCGTCGCGGGCGTCTAGATCCCCCGTTCGTTTCGCCCGTGTGACGCAACCCGGCGGGCATCCGCGCTACCGTGGTGGCGGATCTGTCCGGGTCGGCCGCTCCCACGACGTGCACCGCCGACGTCGCAGGTCCCGCCCCCGGCCGGCGCACCGGCCGGAACTCGTGTCCGCAGCACAGCCGATGAGGTCCGCCACATGCCCAAGTCGAAGGTCCGCAAGAAGGCGGCCTACACCCCGCCGCCGGTGAACCGCACCCCGCAGAAGCTGGCCGGTCCTACGCATCCCGCGTACATCGCGGTGATGGTCGCGATGTGGGTCCTCGGGCTGGCCTGGCTGGTCGTCAACTACCTCGCGGGGCCGGCGATCCCATTCATGGCCGCACTGGGGAACGCGAACTTCATCATCGGATTCTCACTCATCGTGATCGGCCTCCTGATGACGATGCGGTGGCGTTGACCTGCAGAAACACATGAACGTCAGTTATCCTCACTGTGGATGACGGCTGTGGACAACCTCTCGTGAGCACACTGGGTGATCAACAGGACCGGCATTCCTGGTCGACGCCGGCCGGTGCCGTCGTCGCACTGTGGGTGCTGGCCGCCGCCGCGGCCGCTTGGCTCGTGGCACTGGTCGCGACCGGGGCGGACCCGGCCGGGCAGCTGATCTCCGGGCTCGCCGCCCTCGGTCTGGCCCTGGCGGCGGCGTCCGGGACCCGGGCCCGCCCGCGGCTCGAGGCCGGACCGGACGGAGTGACGATCCGCCGTCTGACCTGGACCCGGCACGCGCCCTGGTCGCGGGTCGACGACGTCCGGGTCCTGCGGACCCGCCGCTTCGGCCGGGAGTCCGCCCTCCTGGAACTCGACCTGCGCGACGTCGACGGCCACGAACGTCTCATCGTGCTGGGACGCCCGGAACTGGGCGAGGACCCCGAAGACGTCGCCGAGGTGCTCCAGGACCTGCACCCGCGCCTGTGACCCGCGTGGGCCGGACGCGGCGCGCCCCCACGCACCCCTTCACCGGCCCGCGCACCCGCTGCGGCAGGTGCTCGGGCCCTTAACAGGGTGCGCGACCCGGCAACGAGGTGCTCGGGCGCGTAACAGGGTGCGCGACCCGGCAACGAGGTGCTCGGGCGCGTAACAGGGTGCGCGACCCGGCAACGAGGTGCTCGGGCGCGTAATGGGGTGCGCGAGCCGGCAACGAGGTGCGCGAGCCTTTCCGCCGCCCGGCCGCGGACCCGTGGGGACCCTGCCCGGCCGGCCCGGGCACGCACCCCACGAACCGGACCATTCGCTCGGCCGCGCACCCCTTCACCGGCCGCGCTTTCGCCGGCCGCGCACCCCGTCACCGGCCCGAGCACCTGTCGCAGCGGGTGCGCGGGCCGGTCATGGGGTGCGTGAGCGGCTGCTGTCTTCTGTCGTCGGGTCCGCACCGCCGCGTTCGGCCGCGCGGCGGGTGCGGCGCGGGCGGCGGCTCAGACGAGCGCGACCCCGGCGCCGATGAGGATCAGAGCGAGCAGCGCCAGCCCGGAGATCGAGGCGATCTGCACCTGCCGCCGGTTCGGCGAACCCGCGCCGAGGTAGACCAGTGCGGCGGTGACCGCGGCACCGAACACGAGGCCGCCGAGGTGCCCCTGCCAGGAGATCCCCTGCAGGGTGAAGCTGATGACGACGTTGATCGCGATCACGCCGATCACCTGACCCGCGGGCAGGCGCAGCCGGCGTAGCAGCACGAACAGCGCACCCATCAGGCCGAACACCGCGCCCGATGCGCCCGCCGTCGGACCGAGCGGGTTGCTGAGCAACATGACCGCGGCCGAGCCGCCGAGCAGCGAGACGCCGTACACGGCGGTGAACCGGGCCCGGCCCAGCACCGCCTCGACCTCACGCCCGATGACCCACAGGGCGAACATGTTGAACGCCAGGTGCAGCGGACCGATGTGCAGGAAGCCGGACGTCACGAGCCGCCACAGCTGGCCGTCCGCGACGTCCACGGGTGTCAGGGCGCCCAGCCCGAACAGCGGGGAGTCGAAGTTCCGGTTGAGGCTGCCCGCCGTGACCACGGTCAGCACGAAGACCGCCACGTTCACGGCGATCAGGGCGGGCACGATCACCGGCTTGCCGGCACGGGTCGCCCCGGCGACGTTGCGCCAGCGCGGCGCCGACCGCGACGACTCGGCGAGGCAGTCCACGCAGTGCTGGCCCACCGAGGCGGGACGCAGGCACTCCGGGCACGCCGGACGGTCGCAGCGGGTGCACGCCAGCCCGGTCGGACGATCCGGGTGGCGGACGCACACCGAGCCGCCGCCACGGCCGGCGGGGACGCCGCCAGCAGGGGGCGGTGCCGAGCCCGGCGCGCCCTGCTGCCACGGCGCGGGCCCGCCTCCGGGCGCGGCCTGCCACGGCGCGTTCGGGGGGCCGGGGTACGGGGCTCCGCCCGTCCCGCCGGGCCCCGGAGAGCCCTGTGGGCCCGGAGACGCGCCGTGTGCGGTGGGGTCTGGTCGTTCGGTCAGGGCGGACTCAGCTCCGCTCGATCTCGACCTTCTCGATGACCACGTCGTTGAGCGGGCGGTCGGCCTGCCCGGTGGTCGTGTTCCCGATGCCGTCCACGACCGCGCGGGACTCCGCGTCGGCGACCTCACCGAAGATGGTGTGGCGCCGGTTCAGGTGCGGCGTCGGGCCCACCGTGATGAAGAACTGCGAGCCGTTGGTGCCCGGGCCGGCGTTCGCCATCGCGAGCAGGTAGGGCCGGTCGAACTTGAGGTCCGGGTGGAACTCGTCGCCGAACTGGTAGCCCGGGCCACCGCGACCGGTGCCGGTCGGGTCGCCGCCCTGGATCATGAAGCCGCTGATCACCCGGTGGAAGATCGAACCGTCGTAGAACGGCCCGGTGTCGCCGCCACTGGCGTTCGGCCCCGTGTAGTCCTTCGTTCCCTCTGCGAGACCGACGAAGTTCGCCACCGTCTTCGGGGCGTGGTCGCCGAACAGCTCGACCCGGATGTCGCCCTCGTTGGTGTGCAGGACGGCCGTCGTCTTGGCGTTTCCTGGTTCCGTCACGGCTACCATCGTGCCAGTACGCAGCCGCATCCGTGGGAAGCAGGTCCGGAACATGAGCACCGACCGCAAGCGGGCCAAGGCCCGCAAGGACGCCGCCGAGGCCGTGCACACGCTCGCCGACGCGGGACGGATCGCGGGCGGGGCCGCCGCCTCCTCGGTGTCCGACGCGGTGGCGGACCTGTCCGGTTCGGTCTCTCACCAGGTGGAGGACGCCCGCCGGGCGCTCGCCGCGGCGATCGATCCGGCCCCGGTGCGGACCCGTCGCGCGCCGTGGATCGTGGCCGTCGTCCTGCTGACCGGTCTCGCCGCCTACGCCTGGGCCACGCTGCTCCGCCGGGAGCGCGCCGTCGACCCGGGCACCCCGGTGCCGACCACCCCGCCGTCGGACCAGCAGATCCACGGCAAGCCGATCGGGCAGGGGCCCGCTCAGAACTCCACGAGCTGACGGGTCAGCCCGGGAGGACCGTCCCGAGGAACCCGGTGACGGCCGCCTCGTAGCCGTCCGGGTCGGCGTTCCAGCTGCCGGTGTGCTCGGTACCGGCGAACTCCCGGTAGGTGACCGGCCAGCCCCTGGCCGGCGCGGTGGTCGCGAGGTCGCGGCTGAGCTCGACGGGGACCGCCGTGTCGGCGTCGCTGTGCAGCAGGAGCGTCGGCGGGCGGACCGCGGGCGGGTTCCGGACCAGGTCGAACCGGTCCAGGTCGATCCCGATCCGCCGCTCCGTCAGCAGGGCCGCGACCCCCGCCAGCGACGGCGGCAGCGCCCGGTTGCGGGCCTGCCTGCGCAGCGTGCGGCGCCAGTCGAGCAGCGGCGCGTCCCAGACGACGGCCGCGACCCGGCCGGCGTGCGACGACCGGTCGAGGAACGCGCCGCCGACCGCGGCCCCCATCGACCAGCCCACCAGCACCAGCCGCCGGGCCCCGTGCACGACCGCGTAGGCCGCCGCCGCGGCGACGTCCTCCCACTCGGTGTCACCGAGGTGCGAGCGCCCGTCCGGCGCGGCCGGGGCCGTCCCGTCGCCGCGGTAGCTGACCACCAGCGAGGTCAGGCCGGCCGCGTGCAGGGCGGGCAGCGCCCGCAGGGCCTCCCGCCGGGTCCCGCCGCGCCCGTGCACGCACAGCGCCCAGGTCCCACCGTCCGCTCCGGACGGCGGCGCGACCCGCCATGCCGGTGCCGGACCGAGGTCGGTGGGCACCTCGACCTCGTCGAACTCCAGGCCGCGGGCACCGGGATCGGGGTCGAACGGCCCGGCGTCGAGCACGGCGGCGCCGGTCTCCGGCACGGGTCCGGCCCGCAGCTCGCGCACGACCCGCCTGCGGTCCCGTTCCAGCACCGGCCCGACGACGCTCAGCCCCGCGGCACCGCGCAGCCCCCACACCCCGGGCTGGGACACGAGCCGGGTCCGCGCCAGCTCGACGGTCCCGTCACCGGCCGCGAGCACCCGCTCGGGCAGCCCCGGGTCACCGGAGGGGTGGAGCAGGACCGTGGAGTAGTGCCAGCAGACCGCCGCCGCTCCCCCGGCACCACCGAGTGCACCGGCCAGGACGCCGGCGGCCGCGTAACCGGGAACCGGCCGGGAGGACGGGATCGGAGCGGCGCGCACGCAGCCATCCTGCTCTGCACCTCGTTCGCACCACACGGGGCCTCTGCGAAAACGGTCGGTCACGACGGATCGCACCTGTACGTGCGAGACCCCTCTCAGGTTGCCACTCGTTCGGGTGACATTAGCTTCAAGATCACTGCGTAGCGAAACCGGCACCCCCACCCCTCGTTGGGCCGTCGGAGGGACAGTGCGGTCCCCCAGCTCCCCATGACCCCCATCAGTTCGAAAGGACGCGCGAATGAACTCGCTCGCCCGCAACGCGCTCCGGTTCTCCCTGGCCGGCGCGGGAATCGCCGTGCTGGGTGCCGGCGTCGCCGGTCAGGCCTCGGCCGCCGAGCTCCCCGAGATCCCCGAGGCCCCGGACGCGTCGTCGCTGACCGACGCCCTCCCGGCCCCCGACGAGGACGGCACCGTCGCGACCGACGACAGCTCGGTCACCTTCGGCCAGATCCAGGGCCCCGAGATGGAGGCCTCCGGCCTGCCGGAGCTCCCGACCGCGGACTCGCTGCCGGGCCTCCCGGAGCTGCCCACCGGCGACTCCCTGCCGTCCACCGACGCGCTGCCCTCGGCCGACTCCGTGCCGTCCGGCGTCCCCTCGGGCGCGCAGCAGGAGGCCGACCTGCAGGCCGCCGAGGACGAGCAGTCCGACGACGAGGAGTCGAGCTCCCCCGCCGACGCGCTCCCGACCGACGCCCTGTCGACCGACGCTCTGTCGACCGACGCGCTCCCCACGGACGCCCTGCCGACCGCCACGACGCTTCCCGCGCCGTCGCTGCCCGGCGCCGACGCCCTGTCGGCCGACGCCCTCCCGACGGACGCGCTCCCGACCGACGGCCTGCCGGAGCTCCCCTCCGCCGACGCGCTGCCGTCCGCCGAGGACCTGCCGCTGCCGGACGCCGAGGCGCTCCCCACCCTCTCGATCCCGGACGTCATGTACGTCGAGGCGCCGAACGTCACCCTCTGACGCCCGGTCTCCCCCGATCGTCGGTCGCCGGGCTCCCCGACCGGCACCCCACGGCCGTCCGTCCCCGCTCCGCCCGCCGCACCGGGCGCGTGGCGGGACGGGCGGCCGTACCTTGTTCCGGGCGGTTCAGAACCCGCGGTGCCGCGGCTCCGGCGGCGGAGCCGGCACCACCGGTGCCCGCACGATCAGCTCGTAGCGGTCGAAGGCGCCCTCGTCGTCGCGCACGTGCCGGAGGAACCGGAACCCGGCCCGGCGCGCCACCCCGATCGAGGCCGTGTTCGCCGGATCGACGTCGATCGAGATCCGGTGCACGTCCCCGCGTTCGCCGAGGTAGCGGGCCGCGAGACGGACGGCCCGGGTCGCCAGCCCCCGCCGCCGGTAGGCCGCGTAGATCCCGTACGACAGTCCCGCCCGGCGGGCGAGGGGATCGAGCTCGGCCTCGATCGTCCCGGCCAGCACGGTGCCGCCGTCGAGCCGGATGCCGAAGCTGAGCTTCGGGCCGTCGTCGGCCCACCGGTCGATCGCGCGGCGCACGTGCGCCCGGACGGTCGCGGGCGTCCCCGGGCCGCCGCTCAGCCAGCGGACCAGCTCGGCGTCCTCGCCGGCCAGGTGCGGCTCCACGTCGTCCCAGCCGAGCGGGCTGAGGACCACCACGCCGTCCGCCAGCGTGTTCGAGGGCCTGGGCACGACACCCATCCTGCCGCACCCGTCGCCGTCCGTGACCGCACCCTCCCGGAGAATGACCCGGAGGCGGGATCAGGTCGTGGCCGCCCCCCTGACCCGGTACCGCACCAACAGCGTGTCGTCACCGGTGACGACACTGACCAGCTCGAGCCGGGCCGGGTCCATCCCGGCGCCGCGGGCGATCCTCCCCGCCTCCCCGGAGACGAGGAACGGCGCCAGGGTGAGGCGCAGCTCGTCGACCAGACCGGCCTCGGCGAGGCCGCCGAACAGCGCCGGGCCGCCCATGCAGTTGATCCGCCGCAGACCGCGCCGGCCGAGCTCGGCGACCGCTACGGGCAGGTCGACGGCGCCGTCGCCGGTGAGCACCACGTCGGCCCCCGCGTCGGCCCAGCTCCGCCGCAGGTCCTCGGGGGCGGCGGCGCAGGTCAGCACGATCGTCGGGACCAGGGTGTCGGTCAGCACCGGCGACGCCGGATCGAGGGACCGCCCGGACGCGGTGACCACCGCCGTGGACGGGATCGGGGCGAGACCGAACCGGCGGCGCCGGTCGTCCATCCGGCCGCCGTGCTTCACCCCGGTGAAGCCCTCGGCGGTGGCCGTCCCGGCCGCGACCAGGACGACGTCGGCGAGGTCGGTGCCCAGATCCAGCACCGCCCGGTCCGGTGGGGTCGACAGGCCCGCCGAGCCGCCCGCGACCTCGACGGCCCCGTCCGCGCTGGACACGAAGTTGACGCACACCCGCAACCGGTCGTCGGGGTAGGCGTAGAGCCGTTCGAGCTGTTCGGTGGACAGCGGGCCGGCGTCCCCGGCGGGAAAGATCTGGTGGATCACGCTCACGCGAGCAGTCTCACCGCGCGCGACGGTCGCCGCTCGCCGCGCACGGTCGCGACCATCTCGCAGGTCTCCCGGGTGGCACGGGCCTGGTGCGCACGGACCATCGCGACGCCGCGGTCCGCGGCGATCGCGGTCGCGGCGAGCGTCCCGGTCAACCGCTCCTCCAGCGGGACGGCCAGCGACTCCCCGACGACGGTCTTGTTCGACATCGCGAGCAGCACCGGCCAGCCGGTCGCGACCATCTCCTCGATCCCGCGCAGCACCTGCAGGCTGTGCAGGGTGTTCTTGGAGAAGTCGATCGCCGGGTCGATGAGGATCCCGCCGGCCGGGACGCCCGCCGCCACCGCCTTCTCCGCGAGCGCGACGGTCTGGGTGACCACGGTGCCGAGGACGTCGGCGTAGCGGGGCCGGTGCGGCTCGGTGCGCGGGGTGACGTGGTCGGTGTGCGCGCTGACGTAGCCGGCGCCGTAGCGGGCGGCGACGTCGAGGATCCCGCCGTCGGCCGCGGCCCAGTTGTCGTTGACGAGATCGGCCCCGGCCGCGCAGACGGCCTCGGCCGGTCCGGCCCGGAACGTGTCGACCGAGATCACGACGTCCGGGAACTCCCGGCGGGCCCACTCGACCGTCGGGACGACCCGGTCGATCTCCTCCTGCTCGGTGACCTCGGTGCCGGGGCTGGCAGGCACCCCGCCGATGTCGATGACGTCGGCGCCCTCGCGGACGACGGCGGTGATCCGGTCCCGTGCGGCCTGCTCGGCGAAGGTGACCCCGTGGTCGTAGAACGAGTCCGGGGTCCGGTTCACGATCGCCATGACCATCGCCCGGTCGCGGTTCCAGGTGCGTCCGCGGAACGTCAGGCTCGGCACAGGTCCTCCTCGCAACACGGCCGGGCCCGTCGGACCCGGCTCGTGTCCCATCTTGACCACCACCGGGCCGTCCCGGCCACCCGGTGCGGGCCGGGATCAGGCGTCGTCGCGCGCGTAGTCCCGCAGCGGCTCCTCGGCGACGGTCCGCGGCTCGGTCGCGATGCTCGTCCCGACCTGGCCGAGCAGCCGGGCCTCGTTCACCGGCAGCGCCACCGGGTCGACGGCGGGCATCACGGCCTGCAGGCAGGTCGCGCGGTCGATCCGGTCGGCGGACGCCGGACCGTCGTGCTCCAGCGCGTCGGCGACGACGGCGTACCCGACCGGGTCGGTCGAGCCCATGATCAGGTGCTCGGCGACGTGCGCGGGGCAGATCCGCTGCACGGGGATGTTGGCGGTCGCACCCTCGCCCCCGCGCAGCTCGGAGCTCGCCGCCGGCGGGAGGTTGGGGACGACGACCTCGTCGGTGACGGTGTAGACGACCGTGTAGTCGATCCCGGCGAAGGTCTCCGGCCCGTCGTTGAGGGCACCGAGGAACTGCGACCCGGTCTGCTGCTGGTGGAACGCCGGGACGCAGCCGGGCGCGCAGACCGGGTAGGCGTCGAGCGTGCCGTGGTTGGACGGGTCGATCCCGATCATGTCGGAGACCATGCCGCGGGTGTCCGGCCAGTACTTGAGCGCCCAGCGGGGCACCATGCCGCCCTGGCTGAACCCGACGACGGCGATCCGGTCGCCGGACTCGTCGTGCATCGTGCGGACCGCGTCGACGACGTGCTCGGCCGCGACCTGGATGTCGCCGGTGGCGTGCCGCGGCAGCTCCACCCAGCAGTACGACCGGCCCTCGGCGGCGAAGGCGCGGGCGTAGTTCCAGTCGAAGTTGACGTCCGGGTCGAGCGTGGTGCCCGGCACGAGCAGGACGGGTGCGCCGGCCGTGTCGTCGGACAGGTCGCCGAAGCAGGTGAGGTCCTCCCCGACCCCGGGGGCGGTGAGCTCCGGGCCGGTGGTGCCGTCGTCCCCGGGGGACGCCACCGCCACCCCGGCCGCACCCAGCAGGCAGGCCCCGGCCGCGGCGAGCGCCAGCAGCACGGACCGCGCGGACGTCGTCGTCCGGATCATGGTCGTCCCCCGATCTCGATCTTCTGATCGGGCAACGACGCACCGGCGCCCAGGTGACGGACACCCGGACGTCCTGCAGCTCCGGGCCGGTTCTCGTCGAAACGATGGGATCAGTGGCGGGTCCGGGTGAACGTCAGGTGGGTGACGCCGGCGGGTGACGACGTGGCCTCCACGGCGTAGTCCCGCTCGATGCCCTCCAGCCCGTCCCAGAGCCGCACGCCCCGGCCCAGCAGGATCGGCACGACGACGACGTGCAGGTGATCGACGAGACCCGCCGCGACGAAGTCACGGACCACGGTGGCGCCGCCCCCGATGCGGACGTCCTTGCCGCCGGCGGACTCGCGGGCCGCCGCGAGTGCCTCGGCGGGCGTCGCGTCGAGGAAGTGGAACGTCGTGCCGCCCTCCATCTCCAGCGACGGGCGGGTGTGCCGGGTGAGGACGTGGACCGGCGTGTGGAACGGCGGGTTCGGGCCCCAGTGCCCGCGCCACTCCGGGTCGGCGTGCCAGCCCGGGAAGCCGTACTTCCCGGCGCCCATGATCTCGGCGCCGATGCCGTCGTCGAACCGCTGGACGAACGCGTCGTCGACGCCGCTGCCGCCGCCGGCGCCCCACCACCTGATGGCGAACATCCACTGGTGCAACCGCTGCCCGGCGTGACCGAACGGTTCCTCGCGGGTCCGTCCCTCACCGGTGCCGAAGCCGTCCAGGGAGACGGCGAAGTTGTGGACGCGGACGAGTGACATGACGGGCTCCTCAGGCGGCCGGGGCGTCGCTGCTACCCGTACGACGTCCCGGCGGCCCGGAACTCATCGGACGGCCGGGCCGAGCGCCTCCGCGAGGAGGGGCGCGCCGGGACCCGCCAGCCAGTCGTCGACGCGCAGCAGCGACGGGAACTCCGCGCGGAGGGCGTCGAGGTCCGCGTGACCGGCGAGCCTGCCGTCCTCGAAGAGCGCCGCCAGCCGCCCGAGTACCGCGTCCTGCTCCAGCACGGCATCGGGCAGGCGGCTGTAGCCGATCGGACGGCCGGCGGCCCGGGTCAGGTGCTCGGCCAGGACCCTGCCGGTGACGGCGTCACCGGCGATGTCGAGGGTCCGGCCCGCGTAGCGGTCGGCCGCCCCGAACACTCCGGCGACGATCCGTCCGATGTCGCGGACCGCGATGACCTGGACGACCCGGTCCGGCGTCGTCAGGAAGGACATCCGCCCGCGGTCGAGCCCCGCTCCGGGGGCCACCAGGAGCTCCAGGAACGTGGCGGGCCGGACGATCGTGGTGGCGATGCCCAGCTCCCGGACGCGGGCCTCGATCCGGCTCTTGGTGTCCAGATGGGGGACGCCGGTCGGCGTCGGCCCCACGGCGACCGTCGAGCTGTGGACGAGGTGCACGACGCCGCAGCCCTCGGCGACGTCGGCCACCGTCGTCCCGAACCGGACCTCGTCCTCGTCCGTCACGGTGGCGCCGGCCTGGCCCGAGTTCGGCTGGACGCTGAAGACCCCGTGCGCGCCGGCGAAGGCCGCGCGGAGCGACCCCGGATCGTCGAGGTCGCCGCGGACGGTCTCGGCACCGGCGGCGGCGAGGGACCGGGCCCGGTCGGTCGACGGGTCGCGCACGACCGCGCGGACCCGCCAGCCGTCGTCCAGCAGTGCCGCGGCGACCGCACCCCCCTGCTGTCCCGTGGCGCCCAGCACGGCGACGGTCCTGTCCATGGTCACGTCCGGTCCTCCCCGAAGCCCCGGGGCGCACCGTCCTCATCGGTCGGGACGGTGTCACCCGCGTCGATGACGGCTACGCTAGAACCTGACACTGACGTCAGGTGCAAGCCTCGGACGGAGATCGACACGGGAGGCCGGGTGCGGATCGGCGAGGTCGCCGCCAGGGCGGGCGTCAGCGTGCGGTCGCTGCGCTACTACGAGGAGCAGGGTCTCCTGCGGTCCACCCGGAACCCCGGTGGCCAGCGCCGCTACCCGGACGGCGCCGTCGACCGGGTCGGGCTGATCCAGCAGCTCTACGCCTCCGGCCTGCCCAGCAGGGCCGTCCGCGAGATCCTGCCGTTCGCGGACTCCGGCGAGGTGTCACCCGAGCTGCTGGACCTCCTGGTCGCCGAACGCGACCGCCTCGACCGGCGGCTCGCGGAACTGCAGGACGTGCGCGACCGGCTCGACCGGTGCATCGGCGAGGCGCACGGGCAGGTCCCGCGCGACCACTGACCGGCCGAGGCCGAGCCGCTCAGGCCAGGTGCTTCCCCGAGATGGCGCGGGCGATCACCAGCTGCTGGATCTGCTCGGTGCCCTCGAAGATGTCGTAGATCTTGGAGTCGCGGTGCATCCGCTCCACCGGGTGCTCGCGGGAGTACCCGGCGCCGCCCAGGATCTGGATCGCCCGCTCGGTCGACCACACCGCGACCCGGCCGGCCTTGAGCTTCGACATCGACCCCTCGCCGGCGGTGAAGGGCACACCGTTGCGGCCCATCCACGCGGCCCGGTGCACCAGCAGCCGGGCGGCGTCGATCTCGGTCTTCATGTCGGCGAGCATGAAGGAGATCGACTGGTTCTCGATGATCGGGCGGCCGAACGCGACCCGGTCCTTCGCGTACTCCAGGGCGTACTCGTAGGCGGCACGGGCGATGCCGACCGCCTGCGAGCCGACGGTCGGCCGGGACAGCTCGAAGGTCTGCATCGCGGCCGAGCCGGTCGACCTCGCCCCCTCACGGGCCCGGGCGAGCCGCTCGTCGAGCTTCTCCTTCCCGCCGAGCAGGCAGCTGCCGGGGAGCTTCACCTCGTCGAGGAAGACGTCCGCGGTGTGCGATGCCCGCAGTCCCATCTTCTTGATCTTGCGGGTGGACTCCAGTCCCGGAGTGCCGGGCGGGACGACGAACGCCGCCTGCCCCTTGCTACCCAGATCCGGGTCCACGACGGCCTGCACGACGTGGATGTTCGCGATGCCGCCGTTGGTCGCCCAGGCCTTCTGCCCGGTCAGCGTCCACTCGTCGCGGGCCTCGTCGTACACGGCGCGGGTGCGCATCGCCGAGACGTCGGAGCCGGCGTCGGGCTCGGACGAGCAGAACGCGCCGACCTTCGGGTCGGAGGCGTCGCCGTAGCACTGGGGGATGAACTCGACCATCTGGTCCGGGGTGCCGGAGGCGAAGATGCCCGCCACCGCGAGGGTCGTCCCGAAGATCGCCATCCCGATGCCGCCGTCGCCCCAGAAGAGCTCCTCGTTGACGAGCGGCATCGACAGGCCGGTCTCGTCGCCCCAGAACGACGCGAGCGTCTCGAAGTTGTAGAGCTCGATCTTCGCGGCCTCCTGGAGGATCGGCCACGGGGTCTCCTCGCGCTCGTCCCACTCGGCGGCGGCCGGGCGGACGACGTCGGCGGCGAACCCGTGCACCCACTCCTGGAGCTCGCGGTGCTCCTCGGACAGTTCGAAGGAGGTCATCTACTTCTCCGCAGGTCGGTGCCGGTCGTCGTCAGGCGGACGGGATCTGGAACATCTTCTGCAGGGCGGTCGCGAATCCGACGTCGCCCTCGACCTTCAGCTTGCGCATCATGAACAGCGTCACCGGGTTGGCGTTGTTCGTGGCGACCTTGAGGAACTCGGTGCCGGGCATGGTCAGCGCGGTCCGGGGGTCCTCGTCGGTGCCGTGGGTGACGGTGCAGGTGCCCTCGTGCAGCACGGTCTTGAAGCTGTCGACGGTCGCGCCGTCCTTGATGTGCCAGTGCACGACCTGACGGTTCCCGCCGGCACCCTTCGACGAGTAGAACTCGCTCATCCGCCCGAAGATCGCCTCCAGCACCGGCCGGCGGATGTCCGACGACATGACGGTCGCGAGCTGCTGCTTCGACGCGCTCTTCACCAGCCGGGCGAAGATCGACGGATCGACGTCCTTCGGGTCGCCGTCGCGGAGCGCCGTCCCGAGCGTGGAGAGGAGCTCCTCGTCGGACAGGGACTTCGGGTCCACGCTGCGGCCCAGCTCGTTGATGTCGACCGTCTCGGCCATCGTTCGCTCCACCTCGCCGTGGTTGCCGTAAGTGCCCGGTACTCGCGGTACCGGGGTCGGGATGCTCGGTACTTTACGCATGAGTAGTTAAGGTGTCGAGATGACATCCCCGCCGGGCTCCCGCCGCCGTCGCCTGCCCCCCGAGCAGCGCGAGAAGCAGGTGCTCGACGCGGCCGTGCGCGTGTTCTCCCGCTCCGGCTTCCACGACGCGTCGATGGACGCCGTCGCCGAACAGGCCGGGGTGTCGAAGCCGATGGTCTACACCCACGGCGGCGGCTCGAAGGAGGAGCTGCTGCGGCGCTGCATCCGGCGCGAGTCCGAGCGCCTGCTGGGGTCGGTGTCCGACGCCGCCGGCGGCCCCGCCGCGGACGCCGAGGAGCGGCTGCGACGCGGACTGCGGGCGTTCTTCACCACCGTCACCACCCACCGGGACGGCTGGGCGGTGCTCTACCGGCAGGCCAGGACCGGAGTATTCGCCGACGAGGTGCACGAGGCCAGATCGCGCATCGTCGGACGGATCGCCGAGCTGCTGGCCGCCGAGCTCGCGATCCCCGCGGGCGCCGACCCGGCCGCCGTCGCCGGACCGGTGGCCGCGGCCCTGACGGGTGCGGCGGAGGGTCTCGCCGACTGGGCCGGTACGGCCGGCACCCCCGGAGCGGAGGACCCCGACGCGCTGGCGGAGACGCTGACGACCCTGATCTGGCCCGGACTCGAACGGATCCGCGACACTCTCACCTGAGCCGCCGAGGGTCGGTAAACATTTCTCGGCGCATTTCTCACCGCAATTCGGCTGCGCGCGGCATTATTCGGGTGCACACCCGATCGTGGACGTCACCCGACCGAGTGAGACCTGCGTCCAAGCAGGTCAGCACCCCTCGTTTGCTCCCGCTCCGCCGCAGGTCCGACCCCTACGAGCGACCCGGGACACCGGTTCACCGAATGCGGTGCCGAATTCGTCACCGCCGATCCGGTGGGCGTCCACGGTCGATCGCCACTACCTTTCAGGGCAGCGCGTACCGCCATTCCAGGTACGTGCACGTGAGAAGAGAACTGTCGAAGGGAACACCTTTCATGCGTCAGACCGTGCGCACCCTCACCGCCACCGCGCTGGCGGTGCCGATGACCCTCGGCGTCGCCGGCATGGCCTTCGCCGACGACACCTCCGAGCAGAACCAGACCTCGGACGCGACCGCCTCGTCCGGCCAGGCGGCCGGCACCGACCAGGACAACACGTCGCTCGCCCCGGTCACCCAGGCCAACCCGGCCGTCAACGCGACCGACGTGCTCGGCCTGGGCGCCGTCGCGAACGAGGACTCGGACACGGGCACCGAGCAGTCGATCGTCCAGGACAACGGGATCGACTCGGCCAACGAGCAGGACAACGCGGCCAGGACCGACCAGGCCCAGAAGACCGTCGTGGAGCAGATCGTCGGCCTCGCCGGCTGACCGGACTCCCGGCGCACCGGTCCGGGAGGCGGCCCCCCGCCTCCCGGATCCGGGACAGGTCGGAAAGATCAGGACGCCAGGTCTATCCCGCCGCTCCGGGTGCGCTTGAGCTCGTAGAACATCGGGTTGCGGGCCAGCAGCACGGCGCCGTCGAAGGCGTCGAGCGACTCCTGCCCCCGCGGGACCGCACCGAGGACGGGACCGAAGAACGCCACGCCCTCCACGTGCAGGACGGGTGTCCCGACGTCGTCGCCGACCGGCTCCTGGCCGGCGGCGTGCTCGGCCCGCACCTCGTCGTCGTGGGCGGGGTCGTCGGCGAACCGGTGCAGGCCGGCCGCACCGACGTCGTCGAGCGCGGCGCGCAGGGCGGCGTCCCGCGGGCGGACCCGCTCCTGGTGGTAGCGGTCCCCGAAGGCCCGGACGAACTCCCGGACCCCCGGCTCGCCACGCTCCCGGCGCAGCGCCGTGCCGGCCCGCACCGGGCGCCAGGCGCTGTCCCCACCCTTCTCGTGCTCGGGGGTGTGTCCCTCGCGGCCCTCGTTCAGCACGGCGAGGCTCATCAGCCGCACCCGCAGATCGACGTCACGGGCCGGGACCACCTCCTCGGTCAGCCACCGGAAGGCGATCCAGGCGAACGGGCAGACGGGATCGACGAACAGGTCCACACGGGTCGTCACACCGGCCCTGTTCCCACCGGCGAGCCGGATCACGCCTCCGGCGCGGGACGGGTGACGAGGCGCCGCGTGCGGTCCGGCAGCCGGTCGACGATCCGCCCGATCCGCTCGGTCGTGCCCTGCAGCGGCGCGAGCGCGTCGGCGAGCACCCCGATCTGCCGGTCGAGTGCGTCGATCCGGGCCGCCACCGCACGCAGGTCCGGGGCGACCGCGGTGAGCCGGTCCGCGGCCTGGGCCAGGTTCGTGTCGAGCGCCGCGAGGCGGGGGGCGGAGCCGTCGGCCTCGGTCGCCGGGTCGGCGACGGCGGAGGCGATCCGCTGCACCGCGCCGTCCTCCCCGATCGACGCGGCCAGCGCCGCCAGGTCGTCGCGGGTCAGGGCCAGCTCGCGCAGCGGTTCCACGGCGCCCGCGAGTGCGGCCAGGTCCTCCCGGGTGCGCGCCAGTTCGCGCAGCGGCGGTACCGCGCCGGCCAGCTCACCGAGGTCCGCACGGGCCCCGGCCAGCTCCTGCAGCGGTCCGACGGCCTCGGCCAGCCGGGCGAGGTCGCCCCGGGCGGCAGCGAGCTCCTCGACCGCTCCGACCGCACCGGCGAGCCCCTCGAGGTGGAGTCCCGCCGCGGCCAGCTCACGCAACGGCCCGACCGCCGTGCCCAGCTCGCGCAACGGGTCCACGGCGGAGCTCAGCTCCCGCAAAGGTCCGGTCGCCGTGCTCAGCTCCCGCAACGGGTCCACGGCCGTGCTCAGCTCCCGCAGCGGTCCGGTCGCCGTGCTCAGCTCCCGCAACGGGTCCACGGCGGTGCCCAGCTCCCGGAGCGGTTCGACGGCGCCTGCCAGCTCCCGCAGGGGCTCGACGGCGGTGGCCAGCTCCCGCAGCGGCCCCGCGGCGGACGCGAGCTCGTGCAGGTCCGCGCGCACCGCGGCCAGCTCGTGCAGGTCCTCCCGCACCGCCGCCAGCTCGCGCAGCGGCTCGACCGCGGCACCGAGCTCACGCAGCGGCTCCACCGCGGACGCCAGCTCCCGCAGCGGCTCCACCGCCGAGGCCAGGTCCCGCAGCGACCCGACCGCCCCGCCGAGCTCGCGCAACGGCTCCACGGCACCGGCGAGCACGCCGAGGTCGCGCCGGGCCCCGGCGAGCTCGGTCAGCGGACCGGCCGCCCCCGCCAGCTCGACGACCGCCGCGATCAGCCGGTCGACACGCTCGACCGTGGCCGGGTCGTCCCAGAGCGCGACCACCCGGCCGAGGACGTCGTCGAGCACCGGGGCGAGCCCGCTCAGCGCGGCGTCGACGCCGGCGATGCGGCGCGGCAGCGTGCCCAGCTCCCCGGCCACCGCGGGCAGTGCCTCGACCGCGCGCGGGGCGTCGGCGAGCCAGCCCGGGAGCCTGCGTCCGATCTCCACCGCGGCACCGACGGTCCCGACGGCGGCGCCGATCAGCGTCCCGGTGACGCCGGCGGGCGACCACGCGGACGGGAGGGGCTGCTCGGCCATCGCTCTCCTCGGGCTGTCGTACGGTCGCCGGTCAGCTTCGCAGATCGGGCGTCCGCACGGAGCACTCAGTACGAGGTGTCGTCCACCCGTGCCCCGCCGGTGGCACCGGACTCGCGGGCGGCGGCGTCGTCGAGGATCGTGGCCGTCCCGCTGGTGCCGAAGCGGGTCACGCCCGCGGCGTGGAAGGCCAGGACGGTGTCCAGGTCCCGCACCCCGCCGGACGCCTTGACCTGCACCTGCGGCCCGACGGTGCGGCGCATCAGCGCGACGTGCTCCGCCGTCGCCCCGCCGCCGGCGAACCCGGTCGAGGTCTTCACGAACGCGGCCCCGGCGCGTTCGGCGGCCCGGCAGCCGGCCTCGATCTCGTCGTCGGAGAGCAGGGCGGTCTCGAGGATGACCTTGACGACGCGCCCTCCCGCCGCCTCGACGACGGCCCGCACGTCGGCCTCGACGTCGTCGAGCAGCCCGCTGCGCAGGCGTCCGACGTTGACCACCATGTCCAGCTCGGCCGCGCCGTCGGTGACCGCCTGCGCGGACTCGGCGACCTTCGCCGCCGTGCTGGTCGTGCCGTGCGGGAAGCCGATCACGGTCCCGACCGCGACGCCGGTGCCGGCGAGCCGGGCGGCCGCGTGCGCGACGTCGCTCGGGCGCACGCACACGCTGAAGATCCGGTAGCGCGCGGCGACGTCGAGCTGGGCGTCGACGTCGGGCCGGGTCAGCTCGGGGCGGAGGATCGCGTGGTCGATCATCCCGGCGATCTCGGTGGCGGTGAGGGTCGGCGCGGGCACGGCGGTCCTCCTCTGTGGCGGGACGGTCCCCGCGACGGCGTGTGCTGGCGTGCACCGGGCAGGCTACGCGCCCGTGACCCCGGGTCGGCCGCGCCGACGGCCCGGCCCTCCGGTCACCACATGCGGTGACGGCCGGGCGCTGCGATGCTGACCCGGCGTGCCGGAGGTACCGGTCCGCCGAGAGGACTGGCGATGGTCGACGACGAGCAGCACCTGCCGGTCCCGGAGCCCGCCGAGGAGATCGGTCCGGCGCTGCGGTTCGAGCGGTCCCACCATCCCTCCGGCGCGACCGTGCTGCACGCGATCGGCGCCGTCGACGACGAGACGTCGCCCGACCTCTGGGTGGAGCTCGGCATGTGGTCCGAGGAGAGCTCCGACCTCGTCCTGGATCTGTCCGGTGTGGACTTCCTCGGCACCGCGGGCCTCACCTCGCTGCTGGAGGCCAGGGACGTGATCGGCGGCGAGGGCAAGCGGCTGCGGGTCGCCTGCGGCACCAGCCGTGCGGCCCGGCGCGCACTGCAGGTGACGGGCGCGATGGAGCTGTTCGACGTCGTCGACCGCATGCCGGAGGCGCCGGCCGCGTCGGCGGGCATGCTCTTCGCGGTTCCCGCACCGGACGTCCGGCTCGACGGGATGCCGCGCCGCGACGACGCGTAGCCGCCGCGGCACGGTCCCCGGTCAGGCGGGCACGGCCGGGTCCGAGGCCGCCACCGCGCCACCGGAGCGCCGCCGTCCCAGCAACGGGAACAGCGCCCCGAAGACGACCACGCCGAACACCGCGAGGACGACGGCCAGCGTGCCGGTCAGGGCGTCGTACGCCCCGGTGAGCAGCAGCAGCGCCGGGAGCCACCCGGTGACCCAGCCCTGGATGGCGCAGACCGCGCCGGTGTAGCGCCCGAGCTGCTCCTGTTTGAGCCCCAGCAGCAGGAAGAACAGCAGCCAGAGGAACGCCCAGTACAGCCAGATGACCCCGAAACCGGGATCGGCGAAGCGCGTGAAGTTCAG
This sequence comes from Pseudonocardia sp. EC080619-01, assembly GCF_001420995.1. Classification (NCBI taxonomy): domain Bacteria; kingdom Bacillati; phylum Actinomycetota; class Actinomycetes; order Pseudonocardiales; family Pseudonocardiaceae; genus Pseudonocardia; species Pseudonocardia sp. EC080619-01. The sequence continues at coordinate 2,817,390 of NZ_CP012184.1, forward strand.
CCACGAGAACACCAGCGCCGAGATGAAGACGAACAGGCAGAAGTAGCCCAGCCCGGTGCCGTCCAGGTTCAGCGTGAGGTTCAGGGCGACGTACAGGTAGGTGAAGGAGAACAGGTAGAGCCCGGACGCCGCGAGGATCACGTCGGTGTCCCCGTTGGCGGTGAAGATCAGGTAGGTCGGCGTGATGATCTGCAGGCCACCGACGAAGAAGTTCATCGGCGCGGCGGACTTCGCGTCCACCCAGCCCAGCAGCATCACCCCGTTGATGAACAGCACGGCGCCGACGAACAACAGCCCGACAGATGCCATCGCTGACTCCCTCCCGTGCGGAGAAGTACGTGCGGAGAAGCAGGGGGTGCCCGGTGCCGGGCCGGATCGGGGGCGGTCGGGCTCCGGCACCGGGCGGTGCACCCGGCCGGAGCCCGGGTGCGGTCCGTGGTCAGGCGCGCGAGACCGGGACGCCCTGGCCCGGGTCGATACGGGTCGGACCGTCCTTGCCCGGCCGGACGTCGAAGCCGAAGATCTCGGTCGGGATGTAGACCGTCGAGCACGAGTTCGGGATGTCCACGACGCCGGACAGCCGGCCCTCGATCGGTGCCGCCCCCAGGATCATGTAGGCCTGGATGTCCGAGTAGCCGAACTGCTGCAGGTAGTCGATCGCGTGCAGGCAGGCCCGCTGGTACGACAGGTGCGAGTCCAGGTAGCGCTGCTCGCCGCCGAGGGTGACCGAGGTGCCGGAGAACGCCAGCCACTCGCTGTACTGCGGGTCGGTCCGGCCGGGCATGAAGATCGCGTTCTCGGAGACGCCGTACTTGTCCATCCCACCCTTGATGACGTCGACGTGCAGGTCCATGAACCCGCCCATCTCGATCGCCCCGCAGAAGGTGATCTCGCCGTCGCCCTGGGAGAAGTGCAGGTCGCCCATCGAGAGCTTCGCCCCGTCGACGAAGACCGGGTAGAAGACCCGGCTGCCCTTCGTGAGGTTCTTGATGTCCTGGTTGCCGCCGTTCTCCCGGGGCGGCGCGGTGCGTGCGGCCTCGGCCGCGGCCCGGTCGAGGTCGGCGCCGGACAGGCTGCCGAGGATCGCCGAGTCCGGGTTCGGTGGCAGCGCGAGCGGCGGCACCCGCTGCGGGTCGGTGTCGATCAGCGCCTGCTCGCGGGCGTTCCAGGTGCCGAGCAGCTCGCGTGACGGCGCGGTGCCCATCAGGCCGGGGTGCACGATCCCGGTGAAGGACACCTGCGGGACGTGCCGCGAGGTGGCGACGCCGCCCTGGAAGTCCCAGATGACCTTGTAGGCGTCGGGGAACTGCTCGGTCAGGAAGCCACCGCCGTTGCGGGTGGCGAACACGCCGGTGTAGCCCCAGCCCTGGCCTGCCAGCGGGCCGGAGTCCTCCTGCGGGATCGGGCCGACGTCGAGGATGTCCACGATCAGCAGGTCGCCCGGCTGCACGCCCTCGACGTGGATCGGGCCGGAGAGCACGTGCACGCTCGCGAGCGGCGCGTTCAGGATGTCGTCGGCGGAGTCGTCGTTGTGGATGGCTCCGTCGAACCACTCGCGGCAGTCGACCCGGAAGCTGTCGCCGGGACGGACGCGGACCTGGGCCGGCACGTCCGGGTGCCAGCGGTTGTGGCCGACGATCTGCTGGTCGGTGAACTTCTTGCGGGAGTCGAGCGGGAACACGACCTCGGGCATGACGACTGCACCTCTCATCGGATGACGGGTGGTCGCGCCTGGACGGGGCCGGTCCAGGCGGGATCAGGGACGCGGGAGGCCCCGGGTACGCGGGTCCGGCACCGCCGACGGCCGCACCCGGGTGCCCCGGCCCGGGAGCGAGGTGACGACGTCCGGCTCGGTCCGCGACCGCTCCGCGCGGTCGATCACCGACGTCCGGGCGCGGTCGGCGAGCCCCAGCATCGGCGCGGTGACCACGCGCGGGCACGGTTGCCCGCAGGCCGGGCAGGCGACGGTCTCCGGCGCCGTGCCGATGGGCCTGCGGACGTCGACCGGCCCGTCGTCCGCGCAGCGGTAGGTGTAGGTCGCCACTGCCCGTCACCCCGCCGATGATCGAGGAAATAGTTTCCTAGGAAACATAGGATCGGCGGCGAAGACGTGTCAACCGTCACAATTGCTGAATGACGTCCCAGGTCAGACCGTCCGCGGCGGCGAGGAACACGCGTTGCTGCAGGTGCCGGTCACGGACCTCGACGGTGCCCCGCGGGCTCTCGTAGGACAGCCCGTCGGACACCGCGGTCATCGGCCCGACGTCGGCGGAGCCGGCCCGGCGCATCAGCGACGTCAGCAGCAGCACGCCCTCGTAGCAGGACTCGCCGAGGCTGTTCAGGACCGGCGCCTCCGGACCGAAGCGGCGCGCGTGGGCGGCGGCGAAGTCCAGCCCGGAGGCCGTCGCCAGGTCCTCGAAGTACCCCGCGGACGTCATCAGGCCCCTGGTGTTGTCCGCGCCGGAGGCGAGCAGCACGTTCTCGTCGATCAGCGAGCTGAACCGCAGGATGTCCCGGTCCATCCCGGCCGCGGCGAACGCCCGGTTGAACTCGACCGCGTCGTTGCCGATCAGCAGCATCAGCACCGCCTCGCAGCCGCTCCGGTCGACCCGACGCAGCACGGTGTCGAACCGGGTCGTGCCGAGCGGCACGTACATCTCGTCGCACACCGTCCCGCCGATCCGGCGGAGGTAGCGGCGGGCCTCGTCGGCGGACCGGCGCGGCCACACGTAGTCGTCGCCGACGATGGTCCACCGGCGGACCCCGACCGTCTCCGCGAACCAGTCCAGCGTCGGGCCGAGCTGCAGGTCCGGGGTCTCGCCCGTGAGGAAGACGCCGGGGCGGCGCTCGCCGCCCTCGTAGAGCGCGGTGTAGGCGTACGGGACCCGGCCGTCGATCGCCGGCGCGACGGCCTCGCGCACCGCCGAGATGTGCCAGCCGGTCACGGCGTCGACGGAGCCGGCCCGGATCAGCGCGTCGACCTCGCGCGCGACGTCGGCCGGTGCCGCGCCGCCGTCGACCGGGAGGAGCCGCAGCTCACGGCCCAGCACACCCCCCGACGCGTTGATCTCCTCGGCCGCCAGCGTCCCGCAACTCTCGCAGGACGGACCGAAGATTCCCGCCGGTCCCTGGAGCGGGACGACGAGAGCCATCGTGATCGCGTCCCGCCGGCGCTCAGGCGGTAGCGAGAGACGCGGTGCCCCCATCCCGCTACGCTAAGACCGTTCCACCTGCGAGAACTGCTCCGTTCGGAGGGATAGTCGCTGTCGATGTCGCACCCGGATCCAGCGGAGACGCTTCGACTCCTCTCGATGGCGAAGCGGGAGGCCTCCCATCGGATGGAGGAGGCACTGCGTGCCGTGGGAGCCGACATCGACCGCTGGCGGGTGCTCTCGCTCCTCGTGGCCCGGGGCGGCTGCCCGATGAACGTCGTCGCCGAGCACGCGCTGCTGCTCGCACCGAAGTGCTCGAAGCTCGTCGACCGGATGGTCGCGGCGAACCTGGTCCTGCGCCGCCCCGACGACCTGGACCGGCGGCGGGTGCTGATCTTCGCCTCGGCCCGGGGCCGGGAGGCGCTCACCCGCTGGGACGCGGCCGTCGACGAGGTGGGGGCGCAGCTCGCCGAGCTACTGGGTGAGGACGCCGCGGTGCTCGACGCCGTGCTGCGCCGGCTCGCCTCGGGGGCCCGGAGCGACCCGGCGGCGTCCCGCACCGCGGGCTGACCCGAACCGCGGGCTGACCCGCGCCGGCGTCAGCGTCCCGGGGACAGCGGGCCGGGCTGCGCCGCCTCGGGGCCGGGGGTCCCGCCCAGCGCACCGGCGAGGAGCTCCCTGGCCCGCGCCAGGTGCTCGTCCAGCAGCGCCGCTGCGGCGTCCCCCTCCCCCGCCCCGACCAGGTCGAGGATCCGCTCGTGCTCGGCGATGATGATCTCCGGGCTGAGCAGCTCGCGGCCCTGCACCTGGGCCATGCACAGGGTCACCTCGGACGTCAGCGAGCGGTACATCCGGCTGGTCCGGGCGTTGCCCGCGGCGTCGACGAGTGCGGTGTGGAACCGCATGTCCGGCTCGACGACGTCGAAGCCGGCGGCGTCCCACCGGCGCCGGATCTCCGCGTTCGCCGAGCGCGCCTCCTCGGGCACCGGTGTCCCGGCACGGGCCAGCCGCCGCAGCACCTCGGCCTCGAGGATGGCCCGGGAGAGGTAGATGTCGCGCACGTCGTCCGGGCCGAGCCGGACCACGCGCGCGGTCTTGTGGGTGCTGCGTTCCAGCACCGACTCCGCGACCAGGCGCTCGATGGCCGCCTTCGCCGTCGCGCGGGCGACCTCGTAGCGGCCGGCGACCTCGGCCTCGGTGAGCGACGTCCCGGGGGCGAGCTCGCCGGTCAGCACGCTGCCGCGCAGGTCGTCGGCGATCGCGTCGACGACCGACGTCACGGTCACGCGGGCTACCACGACGACTCCATGAGGAGACCCTAACCATCCGTCGTCGAGCCGGAGGCTTTGCCCTACGAGTAATTCTGCTGAACAATCCGACGGACCGCGCTCGACAGGAGGATCCCGGTGGCGTCACGCAACAGCTCCGAGCCGCAGCCCGCGACCGTCACCGACGACCCGCGGGCCCGTCTGCTGGCCGGGCTGCACGGGTGCGTGGCCGATCCCGGCCAGGTGCGCGACGGCGAGCTGGCCCGGCACGTGGGCGCGCACGACGCGTCGCACTTCCACCTGCTGCCGACCGCGGTCGTCGCACCGCGCGGCGGCGCCGAGGTGGGGAGGCTGCTCGCGCTCGCGCACCGGCACGGCGTCCCGCTCACGTTCCGCTCGGGCGGGACCAGCCTCTCCGGGCAGGGCGTCACCGACCAGCTGCTGGTCGACACCCGGCGGCACTTCCGCGACGTGGAGATCCTCGACGACGGGCTGCGGGTCCGGGTGCAGCCGGGCGTCACCGTCCGGCAGCTCAACGCCCGGCTCGCCCGCCACGGCCGGCGGTTCGGGCCGGACCCGGCGAGCGAGGCGGCCTGCACCGTGGGCGGGGTGCTGGCCAACAACGCCAGCGGGATGGCCTGCGGCACCGTCGAGAACAGCTACCGGACGCTGGAGTCGGTGGTCGCCGTCCTGCCGTCGGGCACGGTCGTCGACACCTCCGGGCCGGACGCCGACGAGCGCCTCCGCGCCCTCGAACCGGACCTCCACAAGGGACTGCTCGTGCTCCGGGACCGGGTGCTGGCGAACCCGTCGTCGGTCGCGACGATCGGCAGGCAGTTCGCCATGAAGAACACCATGGGCTACGGGCTCAACGCGCTCGTCGACCACGCCGGACCGGCCGAGATCCTCACCCACCTACTGGTCGGCAGCGAGGGGACGCTGGCCTTCGTCGCCTCGGCGACCTTCCGCACGGTCCCGCTGCGCACCCGGATCTCGTCGGCGCTGCTGGTGTTCGACGACCTGTTCGCCGCCAACGCCGCGCTCCCGGAGCTGGTCGCGACCGGGGCGGCGACGCTGGAGCTGATGGACGCGACCTCGCTGCGGGTCGGCCAGTCGTTCGCCGACTGCCCACCCGAGGTGGCCCGGATCGCGGTCCGCGAGCAGGCCGCACTGCTCGTCGAGTACCAGGAGCTGGCCGACGACGAGCTCGCCGAGCGGGTCGCCGCGGCCGGACGGACCCTGGCCGGGCTGCCGACCGCCGAACCGGTCGAGCTGAGCACCGATCCCGCCGTCCGTGGCCCGCTGTGGAAGCTGCGCAAGGGGCTCTACTCGTCGGTGGCCGGGGCACGGCCGCAGGGCAGCACCGCCCTCCTGGAGGACGTCGTCGTCCCGGTTCCGGCGCTGGCCGGCACCTGCCGCGACCTGGCGGTGCTGTTCGACCGCTACGCCTACCGCGACAGCGTCGTGTTCGGGCACGCGAAGGACGGCAACATCCACTTCATGCTGACCGACCGGTTCGAGACCGACGAGCAGCTGGGCCGCTACCGCGACTTCACCGAGGAGATGGTCGATCTCGTCCTCGGTCACGGCGGCTCGCTCAAGGCCGAGCACGGCACCGGGCGGGTCATGGCGCCGTACGTGCGCCGTCAGTACGGCGACGAGCTCTACGACGTCATGCGGGAGATCAAGCGCCTCTTCGACCCGCACGGCGTGCTCAACCCGGGCGTGGTGCTCAGCGACGACCCGGACCTGCACCTCAAGCACATCAAGCTGTCCCCGGTGGTCGACGCCGAGGTCGACCGGTGCACCTCCTGCGGGTTCTGCGAGCCGGTCTGCCCGAGCCGCGACCTGACGCTCACGCCACGGCAGCGGATCGCCGCCCGGCGCGCTATCCGCGAGGCCGAGCTGACCGGTGACACCGCGCTCGCCGGGCGGCTGGAGGCCGAACAGGACTACGAGTCGGTGCAGACCTGCGCCGTCGACGGCATGTGCCAGACCGCGTGCCCGGTCCTGATCAACACCGGTGACCTGGTCAAGAAGCTCCGCCGCGACGACCGGTCCCGGGTCGACAGCACCGCCTGGACGACGGCGGCGAAGCACTGGTCGACGGCCACCCGGGGCGGCTCGGCCGCACTGACCACGCTGGCGAAGGCCCCCGCCCCGGCCCGGGCCGGGGTGACCGCGGCCAACCGCGCCGCCCGCGCCGTGGCCGGGACCGATCGGGTCCCGCTGTGGTCCGGCGAGCTGCCCGGCGGCGGCCCGCGGCGGCGACGCCCGGCGCCCGCCGCGGTGCCCGCCGCGGTGTACCTGCCGGCCTGCGTGAACACCCTGTTCGGCCCGGCCGGGGACGGACCCGGGGTGCAGGCGAGCGTCGAGGCACTGTGCGCGGCGGCCGGGATCACGCTGCTGGTGCCGCCCGGGATCGACGCGTTGTGCTGCGGGACGCCCTGGTCGTCGAAGGGGCTGCCCGACGGCTACGCGGCGATGCGGGAGCGGGTCGTCCCTGCCGTGCTGGCCGCCACCCGCGGCGGGGAGCTGCCGGTGGTCGGCGACGCGTCGTCGTGCACCGAGGGGTTCCACACGATGCTCGCCGACGCCGGCGTCCGGGTGGTCGACGCGATGCGGTTCGTCGTCGACGAGGTGCTGCCCCGGCTCGGGGAGCACCCGAGGGTGGCGTCGGTGTCGGTGCACCCGACCTGCTCGTCGGCCCGGCTGCAGCTCGATCCCGCGCTGCTCACGCTGGCCGCCGAGGTGGCCGACGACGTGCACGTCCCGGACTCCTGGGGGTGCTGCGCGTTCGCCGGGGACCGGGGCATGCTGCACCCGGAGCTGACGGCGTCGGCGACCGCGGGCGAGGCGGCCGAGGTGCGCGAGCGCGACGCGGCCGCGCACGTGTCCTGCAACCGGACCTGCGAGCTGGGGATGACGCGGGCCACCGGCCGGCCCTACGAGCACGTGCTGGAGCTGCTCGCGAGGCAGGTCGGCGTGAGCGCTCAGCCGGCGGGCCCGTCCGGCGGGTCGGCGCCGAGGTCCCGGTAGGGAGGGTCGTCCCAGTGGGCCTCGGCGCGGCCGACGCCCTCCCCGCGGTCGAGACCGAGGTACCGCTGCACGAACAGCGCCCGCCGTCGCTTCAGCTCGGGTTCGAGCGCGTCCTCGACGGCGGCGCCGAGCTCGGCCTCGGACCGGGCGCGCTCGTCGTCCGGGTCGTCGGTGGTTCCCTCCGCTGCCATGCGGCGCTCCTCCGGTCGTCGGGCCCCGTCGCCCGAGGATGCCTGTCCGGGGAGGTCTCGGCCAGGGCCGGTCAGGGCCGTCCGGCGGCGCGGACCCGGGCGTGGAAGCGTTCGACGAGCAGCGCGAACAGGTAGGGCTCCTCGAGGTTCGTGAGGTGTCCGGAACGGGGCAGCACCGCGAGGTCCGCGGCGGGGAGCGTCCGGCGCAGCATGAGGTTCGCGTCGAGGATGCCGTCGTCGCCGTCCCCGGCGACCAGCAGCGTCGGGACGCCCATCGCGGCGAGCGGCCCGCGCAGGTCGTAGAGCGAGGGCCGGGCGGCCTGCACCCCGCGCATCGTCGACGCCGCACCCACCGGATCGTGCTCGGCGAGGACGGTCAGGTGCTCGGCGTAGGTCCGCGGGTCCTTCTCCGCCAGGAACATCCGGCCGGGTGACGCGCCGTAGGACGCCGCGACGGCCGCCGCCCCCTCGGCGTCGTAGCGGTCGGCCAGCGCCCGCGACTCCGCCCGGAACGCCGCGTCGTGATCCGGGTGGGCGCCGTACCCGCACCCCGCGACGACGAGCGACCGGCACCGCCCCGGCGCGGTCAGGCCGAGGTGCAGCGCGCAGAACCCGCCCATCGAGTTGCCGATCACGTGCGCGGCGCCGGCGCCCGCCGCGTCGAGGACGGCGAGCGCGTCGGCGACCGCACGCTCCTGCGAGTAGGCGGCCGGGTCCTCCGGCACCTCCGACGGCGGGTAGCCGCGGGCCGCGTAGGTGATCACCCGGTGGCTGCGGGCGAAGTGCGCGACCTGGGGTCGCCAGGAGCGCTGGTCACCGCCGAACTCGTGGATCAGGAGCAGCGGGTCGCCCGCGCCGTGGGAGTCCCAGTGCAGGGCGACGCCGTCGTCGGTCCGGGTGCGCGGCATGGGTCCAGCAGAGCACATCCCGCGCGGCCCGGCGGCCGGTCAGCCGCCGGTGTTGAGCCGGGCGGCCCGGCGGGTCAGGTGGTCCCGCTCGGCCACGTTGGACGCCGCCCGCGCGGCCTCCGCGTACAGCCGCGCCGCCGTCGCGGTGTCCCCGGCCCGCTCGTGCAGGTACGCGGCCACCGCGGCGTGCCGGGGCACCGACCCGTCCACCTCGGCGAGCGCCGCCAGCCCGGCGCCCGGGCCGTCCGCCTCCCCCACGGCGACGGCGCGGTTGAGCCGGACGACCGGGCTGTCGGTCAGTTTCGCCAGCTCGTCGTACCACTCGACGATCTGCACCCAGTCGGTCTCCCCGGCGGTGCGCGCGTCGGCGTGCAGCGCCGCGACGGCCGCCTGCGCCTGGAACTCGCCCAGCCGGTCGCGGGCCAGCGCGGCCTGCAGGATCGCGACGCCCTCGGCGATCGCGTCGGTGTCCCACCGGCGTCGGTCCTGCTCGGCGAGCGGGACCAGGCTGCCGTCCGGTGCGGTCCGGGCGGCGCGGCGGGCGTGGTGCAGCAGCATGAGGGCGAGGAGCCCCGCCACCTCGGGATGGTCGATCGCGGCCGCGAGCCGCCGGGTGAGCCGGATCGCCTCGGCAGCCAGGTCGACGTCGCCGGAGTAGCCCTCGTTGAAGACCAGGTAGAGCACCCGCAGCACGGTCGCGACGTCGCCGGGGCGGTCGAACCGCATGCCCGAGACGGTGCGTTTGGCGCGGCTGATCCGCTGGCCCATCGTCGCCTCGGGCACGAGGTACGCCTGCGCGATCTGCCGGGTCGTCAGCCCCCCGACGGCTCGCAGCGTGAGCGCGACCGCCGACGACGCGGTCAGCGACGGGTGCGCGCACAGGAAGTAGAGCTGCAGCGTGTCGTCGGTGTCCGGTGCGGGCCCGGGTTCCGGTTCGTTGTCGGCGACGTCCTCGCGCCGCCGGCGGGCCACGTCCGCGCGGGTCGCGTCGAGGAACCGGCGCCACGCCACGGTGACCAGCCAGCCCTTCGGGTCGCGGGGCGGATCGTCCGGCCACACCCGCCATGCCTCGAGCAACGCGTCCTGCACCGCGTCCTCGCCCGCCGCGAAGTCGGCTCCGCGGCGGACGAGGATCCCGAGCACGCTCGGTGCGAGGCTGCGCAGCAGTGCCTCGTCCACCGGTGACGTCACTCGGTGATGGTCGGCGGCGCGGTCAGGAACGGGCGCAGCTCGAGCCACTCGTGGATCGGCTTCCCGCCGGCGCCGGGGGCCGCCGACAGCTCGCCCGCCAGCTCGACGGCGCGGTCGTAGCTGTCCACGTCGATGACCATCCAGCCGGCGACGAGGTCCTTCGTCTCGGCGAAGGGGCCGTCGGTGACCGGCGGGCGCCCCTCGCCGTCGTACCGGACGAAGGTCCCCTCGGGGGCGAGCGCCTGGCCGTCGACGAACTCCCCGGTCCCCTCGAGCCGGGCCGCGAAGTCGTTCATGTAGCGGATGTGCGCCGAGACCTCCTCCGGCGTCCACCGGTCCATCGGCACGTCGTTCACCGCCGCCGGAGCTCCGCGGTAGTGCTTGAGCAGCAGGTACTTGGCCATCGTCGTCTCCTCGGTGTGTGCGGCCCATCCTGGCCGCTCGCACCACGGGGACGGAGCCGGTCAGCCGTTCTCGACACCGCCGGCGGAATTTCTCTCCGCCGCGTACTCGTCGTCGGTGACCTGACGGCCCCACGTGACGGGAGTACCCGTCTCGTCGTTCTGCTGCATCGCGACGTGGGCCATGAACCGGTTCGGCGCCGCGCCGTGCCAGTGGTTCTCCCCCGGCTCGAAGAACACCCGGTCCCCGGCACGGACGACCTCGACCGGTCCGCCCTCGCGCTGGCACAGCCCGACCCCCTCGGTGACGTAGATCGTCTGTCCGTGCGGGTGGGTGTGCCAGGCGGTCCGCGCGCCGGGGGTGAAGTGCACGAGCGCGGCGGCGAACGTCGAGGTCCCGGCGGGCTCCGCGACGGGGTCGATGTAGACGTCACCGGTGAACGCGTCGGCCGGGCCCTTGCGGGTGTCGGGACCACTACGGGTGATCTGCATGGCTCCGGACGGTACGACGTGCGGACCGGCCGGGACGAGCCGAACCGCCGGGCTCAGCCCGCGAGCAGCGGCGGGATCAGGTAGATGATCTCGAAGGCCTCGTACACCGCGCCGACGACGAACAGCACCAGCGCGGGGACGGCGAGCCGGCCGGCCTGCCGCAGCCCGGCGACGTACCCCTGACGTCGGCTCTCCGCGCCGACGGCCTGCGGGCGCAGCCAGGCGCGCCCGATCAGGTAGGCGGCGAACATGACGACGACGTAGGCCTGGAACTCGATCAGCATCGTCAGCGAGTGCGGGATCAGCATCGTCGCCACGGTCTCGTCCACCGGCGCGAGGGCGACCCCGAACTCGAACGCCTTGTACCCGGCGAGGGCGATCCCGGCGAACGGCACGACCAGCGACGGCAGCAGGATCATCGCCAGGCCGACGGTCACGGTGTTCACCGCGAAGATCGTGAGGCTGAACAGCCAGACGTTGCCGAGCAGCGACACGACCAGATCGGTCGTCCCGTCGCCGTCCAGCGCCGCCGTCCGGGCGGCGGTCAGCTCGGGGAGGACCAGCGCCGTCGCCATCCCGACGAGGCACAGCCCGTACATGAGGGCGTTCAGGACGAGGTAGGCGCGCAGGTTGTCGCGGACGAGCGTGAACGCCGGGCGGACGAGTCTCATGTGGTCACCCCTTCCCGGGCCGGCTGGGTGCCCTGCCCGGATCCGGTGGCGACGGTAGGGACGCCGTCCGGCTGACCGGATCGGTCGAGCGGCCGGGACCTGCCGACCGAAGGAGGAGTGGGCCGGGACGGACGTCACGGCATCCGGCGCCCGGTCACGAACCGGCGGCGGAGGAACCCTCGTCGGGTGAGCCGCCGTCGGCGGTGGCGACCCGGCGCAGCAGCGTGCGCAGCACGGACTGCTCCTCGCCGGAGAGCGGCGCGAGGATCCGCGCCTCCGCCTCCCGCAGCGCGGCCTCGGTGTCGCACAGGCGGGCCCGCCCGGCGTCGGTGAGCACGACGCGTCGTGCGCGGCGGTCGGCCGGGTCGGGACGGCGCTCGACGAGGCCGGCCTCCTGGATCTCGTCGAGCAGGTAGGTCATCACCGTGCGGTCGACGCCGAGCTTGCGGGCCAGCGCGAGCTGGGTGGACGGACCGTCACCGGCCGCCGTGGCGAGCACCTGGAAGCCACGCTGCCCGCCGGGGAGGTCCCCGATCACGCACTGCACCGCCGTGGCGTGGTCGCGGGCCACCCGTCCCAGTGCCCAGGCCAGGTCGCACTCCACGCCCTGCGGAGCCGGGATCTGCGGAGTGGACACGGTCACAGGATACGCGCTTGCCAATGCGTTCTGTCGTGCAGATACTCTGTTCAACAGAACATATTTACGAGAGATCATCACCGGAGGTCGCCATGTCCCTGCTCCGACTCGACTCGAGCATCCGTACCGAGAACTCGGTGAGCCGCGAGATCACCGACGTCGTCGAGCGCGCCTACCGCGAGGCGCGGCCGGAGGCCACGGTCGTCCGCCGCGACCTGGGCGTGCAGCCGGTGTCGTCCGACCTCTGGAACACCGGGGTCGCCGTCGGCGCCGTAGCCGACTCCGAGCGGACCCCCGAACAGCAGGCGGCGGTCCGGGAGACGGAGCGACTCGCCGACGAGGCGATCGCCGCGGACGCCCTGGTGATCGGGTCCCCGCTGTACAACTTCAACGTCGCCGCCCATCTCAAGACCTGGGTGGACACGATCGTCACCGACGCCCGCTTCGCCCCCGGCGCGACGCCGCTGGCCGGGAAGCCCGTCGTGCTGGTCGTCTCCCGGGGCGGCGGCTACGGCCCGGGCACCCCGCGCGAGGGATGGGACCACGGCACCGGATGGCTCGTCCGCATGTTCGGCGACGTCTGGGGTGGCGACGTCAGCGTGATCGAGGCCGAGCTGACCCTCGCCGACGTCGTGCCGGCGATGAGCGAGCTGCGCCCGCTCGCCGCGGAGAACCGCGACCGCGCTCGAGCGGAGGCGCAGGCCGCGGGAGCGCGGTGCGCGGGTGCGGTCGCGGTGGGGTGAACCGGGGCCCGGCGGCGATCCTCAGGAGGTCGCCCCCGAGGGGACGGGGGTGTGCCGCTCGCGCTCGTCGACCACGCGCCGGGCCTTGAAGGTCGTCTCGGGCAGGGCACCGGGCTCCAGCAGCCGCACCGGCACCCTGATGTTCACCGCGAGCCGCAGGGCGTTCTCGACCCGCCGGGCCAGCGCGTCCCGCGCCGCGGCGGCGTCCGCCGCTGGCAGGGCGGTGAGGGCCGCCGCGGTGTGGTGCGAGAGCTCGGTGTGGACGCTGATCTCGTCGAGCGCATCGGGCCGGGTCACCCGGATCTGGAACTCGGGGCCGAGCTCGTCCACCGTGCGCAGCGCGGTCTCGACGGCCGAGGGGAAGATGTTGGCCCCGCGGACGACGAGCATGTCGTCGAGCCGCCCGAGGACGCCCTCCGGCATGCGCGGGTAGGTGCGTCCGCACGGGCACGGGCCGTCGTCCAGGTAGGTCTCGTCGCCCGGCGCGAAGCGGATCATGGGCTGGGACTCGCGCCAGAGGTGGGTGTAGACGACCGCGCCCCGGTCCTCGACCGGCAGCGCCGTGTGCGGGTCGTCCGTCCCGACCACCTCCACGTGCACCTCGTCGGAGATCAGGTGGGTGCCCGTGCCTGCGGTGCACCCGACGCTGGTCTGGAAGGGGTACATCTCCGACGTGGAGCCCGCGTCGACCACGGTGGCGCCCCAGCCCTGCTCGATGATCCGGCGTGTCCCGGGCAGGGAGCCCCCGGGCTCGCCGCCCACCAGCAGGGTGCGGACGGAGCCCGACGCGAGGTCGATGCCCATCCGCTCGGCCACCGAGAGCAGATGGATGCAGTAGGAGGGCGTGGCGGTGAACACCGTCGAGCCGAGCCGGGTGATCAGTTCGAGGTGCCGCTCCGAGTCGGTGACGCCGAGCGGGAAGACCGTCGCGCCGATCCGTTCGAGGCCCTGCAGGACACCCCAGCCACCGAAGAACAGGCCGAACGGGAACCCGACCTGGGCGATGTCGTCCGGGCGGATGCCGGCACACCACTGGGCCATGGCGTGCACGTCGGCGGCACGGTCCCAGTCGCCGTGGGAGACGGCGTACAGGGTGGGCGTGCCCGAGGTCCCCGACGAGCCGTGGATCCGGGCCAGCCCGCTCGACCCGTCCGCACCGGTGAAGTCCCGGGTGTAGCTGCCGAACGGCGGATGCTCGGCCTGGTCGGCGACCAGCATCTTCTTGGTGATCACCGGGACCTTCGCGGTGAAGTCCTCGAGCGAGCGCACCTCGTCGGGGTGGAAACCGTGGGCGTCGTAGTGCCGTCGGTAGAACGGCAGCTGCTCGTAGGCGTAGTGCAGCTGGTGCCGGAGCCGGTCGAGGACCACCGTGTCCCGGTCACGGGGGTCGCGGGTCTCGCGTTCCTGGTCCCAGTAGCGCGGGAAGCCGCGTCCGTCCCGGTCGGCCGCACGCGGCCCGGCGGCGGTGCTCATGCGGGTCCTCTCGTCACGTGTCGTCGGTGGTCCTCGGACCGCAGAGCCGGTCCGGGGCCGGCGGACGTCCGCTGCGGCCCCGGACCGGAGATCAGCCGGCGCTGCCCTTGGTGTTCCAGCCGCCGTCGACCGGGAGGACCTCGCCGGTGCAGAAGCTCGCGTCGTCGGACAGCAGGAACGCGGCCGCGGCAGCGATGTCCGCAGGCGTGCCCAGACGCGGGATGAGGTGGGCGGAGACGAAGTTCTCCCGCATGCTGTCGGTGATGCCGGCGAGGATCGGTGTGTCGATCGTGCCCGGGCAGATGCAGTTCACCCGGATCCCGCGCGGGCTGAACTCCATCGCGACCTGCTGGGTGAGGCTCACGACCCCGCCCTTCGCCGCGGAGTAGGCGGCGAGGTTCTCCAGCCCCTTCAACGCCGCCATCGAGGCGATGTTGAGCACGGCACCGCCACCGTCCGCCAGCATCCGCGGGATCACGGCCTGCATCCCGAGCCAGACGCCCTTGAGGTCGGTGTCGACGACGTGGTCCCAGCCGGCCTCGTCGAGATCGACCACGTTGTCCGGGCCGAGGGTGTTGGTGACGCCCGCGACGTTCCCGAGGGCGTGCACGCCGCCGAAGCCGCCGACCGCCTCGTCGACGAGGCGCTTCCAGTCCCCGGGCTTCCGCACGTCCATCACGACGTGGGCGGCCTTCCCGCCGCCGTCGACGATCTCCCGGGCCGTCGTGTCGTCGTCCTGCAGGTCGCCGATCACCACGGCGGCGCCCTCGGACGCCAGCCGCAGCGCGATGCCGCGGCCGATGCCCTGCACACCACCGGTGACGACGGCGACCTTGCCGTCGAACCTGTTCATGCTCACTCCGATGTCGATGGGAAGTCGGGGGTCCGGTGCCGGACGGGTCAGGCCTTGCCGAGCGCGACGTCCGCGAGCTTCGCGCGGCGCGCGAGGTTCTCCCGCGGGGTGAACTGCGGCGTGACGTAGCGGGCGAAGAGCTCCAGCGACCGGTTCCACTTGTCCGTGGTCACCCAGTCCCGGGTGTTGATCAGGAAGGTGCCGAAGCCGCCGGTCTGCTCCTCGAGCTCCTTGATCTGGCGGGTGCAGTCCTCGGGGCTGCCGATGATCCAGGGGATCTCCTCGACCATCCACTCGAAGGTGAGGTCGGCGTCGTCCATGCCCTCGCCCTTCTTCATGAGCGCACCGAGGCCGAGACCCAGCAGGTACTCGTAGGAGCGCCGGACCCCCTCCCGGATCTCGTTCATCGCCTGGTTCTTGCTGTCCGACACGTAGACCTCGCGGCTGACCCGCCAGTTCTGCCGCGCGACGGCCGGGTCGAGGCCGGCCTCCTCGGCCGCACCGGTGAGCGCCGCACCGTGGGCGAGCAGGTCGGGCGCGTCGGTGTAACCGCGGTTGTCGGTCGGTGCGAAGTAGACCGACAGGGCTTTCCAGCCCTTCCCACCGCAGCGCGCGTAGTTGTGCGTCCCCGTCAGGCCGGCGATCGCGAACGGCGGGACGTCCTGGTACGGACCGACCTGCAGCTGCCGGTTCTCGTACTTCCAGTAGACGCCCTCGTAGCTCACCGGGTCCTCGGAGGTGAGCAGCTGCCAGATGATCTCCAGGGCCTCGGTGGTGCGGGGGGCGGCCTCCGAGCGCTCCAGCCCGAAGAGGGCCTGGTCGGTGGGCAGCCCGCCGCCGCCGAAGCCGTACTCGAGGCGGCCATGGGTGAGGTGGTCGAGGAACGCCATCCGCTCGGCCACCTGGAACGGGTCCTGGTACGGCAGGTTGATCACCCCGGTGCCCAGGCGGATCCGGCTGGTCACGGCGGACGCCTTGGCGATCATGTACTCGGGGACCGGCACGTTCTCGTAGCCGCCGGTGTGGTGCTCACCGATCCAGTACTCGGAGAACCCGAGCTTCTCGGCCAGGACGATGTCGTCGATGTCCCGGTCGTAGGACAGCGTCCAGTTCTCGTTCGGGGGGTGCTCGGGCATCGTGAACAAGCCGAACCGCATCGGTCGGACCTCCTGGCCGCAGTCGTCCGGCGCCCGGCACCCATCGTTGCCAAACGCGGGGTCGTTTTATGTGTGGCAAACAGTGACCTGCTTCACCCCGGGGTGTCAAGGTCCTTCCGGACCAGTGCAGATGGACCGGGCATTTTCGTGCGGATCACGCATCGGGGCTCGATTGATAACCGACCCAGAGTTTGTTTACATGGAGGCACTTCGACTCAGGGGAGTTCACGTGTCACACGTCGACGCCGTCGATCCCCGCCCCCACGCCCGGCTCGACGCCGGCGGTACGTGGCGGCTCCACGGCCTGCGCTGCCCCCGCTGCGGCGCAGTGTCCGCCTACGCGTGGCCGCGCTGTCCCGGCTGCGCCGGCCCGGCCGAGCCCGCCGCGTTCGGCCCCGGGGGAACCGTGTGGAGCAGCACCGTCGTGCGCATCCCGGTCCCCGGCCGGACGCCGCCCTTCGCCCTCGCCTACGTCGACCTCGACGACGGACCGCGGATCCTCGCCCACGTGCCCGGCCCGGCCGCCCCGCCCGTCGGCGGCCGGGCCCGGCTCGTCGCCCCGACCGGGTCCGGTGACCTGGCGGTCGAGCCGGACGCCGCGTCGTGAGCCGGGTCGCGGTCCACGGCGTCGGGACGTCGCACTTCGGCCGCCGGCCCGACCGGGACCTCGTCGGTCTCGCCCACGACGCCGTACGCGAGGCCCTCGCCGACGCCGCGGTCGACGCCGTCGACGCCGTCTGGGTCGGCACGGTCTTCGGCCCACCCGGCGTCGCCCAGCGGACGCTGCGTGCCCTGGGGATCACCGGCGTCCCGGTGATCACGGTCGAGAACGCGTGCGCGAGCGGGACCACCGCCTTCGCCGAGGCGCACGAGGCCGTCCGCACCGGACGGTACGGCCGGGTGCTGGCGCTCGGGATCGAACAGATGAGCACCGCCTTCTCCGGTGCGATCACCCCCGAGCCCACGGATCCCGAGCAGAGGTCCGGGCTGGCGCTGCCGACGTTGTACGCGATGAGCGCCGCGCGCTACCTCCACCTCGGCGCCGTCACCCCCGCCCAGCTGGCCGCCGTCTCGGTGAAGAACCACGCGCACGCGTTGCACAACCCGCGCGCCCAGTACGCGGGGAGCTACACCGTGGACGAGGTCCTCGGATCGACGATGATCTCCGACCCGCTGACCCTCCTGCAGTGCTGCCCGACGTCCGACGGCGCGGCCGCGGCCGTCCTCGCACCGGCGTCGGGAGGCGACCGCGAGGTCGTCGTGCGCGGTGTCGCCCTGCGCAGCGGGGCACCGTGGAACGAGACGTCGCCCCACGTGTGGGGATACGACATCGTCCGGGACACCGCTGCCGACGCGCTGGCCGCTGCGGGCCTGGACACCGTCGTCGACGTCGACGTCGTCGAGGTGCACGACGCGTTCACCATCGGCGAGATCGTCACCACCGAGGCGCTCGGCCTGGTGGCGGAGGGCGAGGGTGGCAAGGTCGCCGAGGCCGGGGTGACCGCGCTGGGTGGCCGGCACCCGGTCAACCCGTCGGGCGGGCTGCTCTCCCGCGGGCACCCGCTCGGTGCGACCGGGCTCGCCCAGGTCGCCGAGATCGTCTGGCAGCTGCGGGGGGAGGCGGGCGGCCGTCAGGTCGGCTCCGCCCGGATCGGCCTGGTCGAGACCATGGGCGGCGGGGTGTCCGTCCTGGACGGGAACGCCTGCGTCGTCGCCGTACTGGAGGGGCCGTGAGTACTTCCCGTGTCGACGTCAGCGGGATCGATCTGCTCGGCCCGGAAGCCGTCGCGGACCCGTACCCCGTCCTCGCCGCCCTGCGCGAGCACGACCCGGTGCACTGGAGCGGGAGATACCGGTCGTGGTTCGTCACCCGGTTCGACGACGTCTCGGCGGCACTGCGGGACGTCCGGTTCTCGTCGGACCGGATCGCCCCGTACCGGCGGGCCAAGCTCGACGGCCCGGACGCCGATCCCGGGCTCCGGTCGGCCTTCGGCGTCCTCGAGGAGTGGATGGTCTTCAAGGATCCGCCGGACCACACCCGGCTCCGCAGGCTGCTCAGCCGGGGGTTCACCCCGCGGGCGGTCGACCGGCTCCGGCCACGGATCGAGGAGCTCGCCGACGAGCTGCTCGGCACGGCGACGGCGGACGGGTCCGGGACCGTCGACCTCGTCCGGGACTACGCCTACCCCCTGACCGCCTCGGTGATCGCCGAGATGCTCGGCGTCCCCCGGCAGGACCAGGACCGCTTCAAGCACTGGTCCGACCAGATCACCGGACTGGTCTTCGGCGGGATGGGCGACGCCGGACGGCACGCCAGTGGCGCGTCCGGCATGGCCGAGCTGACCGGGTACCTGTCCGACCTGGTGGCCGCGCACGAGCGCGAGCCCGCCGACGACCTGCTGTCCGCACTGATCGCCGCGCGGGACGAGCACGACTCGCTGAGCCACGACGAGGTCATCGCGACCGGTGTGCTGCTGCTCTTCGCCGGCCACGAGACGACCACGAACCTCATCGCCAGCGGCGTGCTCGCGCTGCTCCGGCACCCCGGGCAGCGGGCCCTCCTCGACGCGGACCCGACGCTCCTGAACGGTGCCGTGGAGGAGGTGCTCCGGTTCGACGGCCCCGCCAAGACCGTCGCCCGGGTCATGGCCGAGGACGTGGAACTGCGCGGGCGCACCCTCCGCCGAGGCCAGCGGGTGTTCCTCAGCCCGTCGGCGGCCAACCGCGACCCCGAGGTGTTCGACGACCCCGACACCTTCGACATCACCCGCCGCCAGGGCCGCCAGCTGGGCTTCGGCGTCGGGCTGCACTACTGCCTGGGCGGCCCGCTCGCGCGGCTGGAGGCGGCCGTCGCCATCCCGCGCGCGCTCGCTGCGCTGCGGAGTCCGGAGGTCGACGAGGAGCAGCTGCGCTGGGCCCCCGTCCTCCTGTCCCGCGGCATGGAGCACTTCCCCGTCCGTGTCGACCCGGCAGGAGGCCCGGGCGGGCATGGGACACGATGAGCGGGTGACGGAGCCGGCAGAGGTGGTACCCGGCGGTTTCCGGCTCGACGGCGAGGTCGCGATCGTGACCGGTGCGTCGTCGGGGCTCGGCGCCCATTTCGCCCGGGTCCTGGCCGCCGCCGGGGCCGGCGTCGTGATCGGTGCACGGCGGCCGGCGGAGCTGGACGCGGTCCGGTCCTCGATCGTCGACGCCGGGGGCAGGTGCGTCGCGGTCACCACCGACGTCGCCGACCCCGAGCAGTGCCAGGCGCTCGTCGACGCCGCGGTCGACCGGCTGGGACGGGTCGACGTCCTGGTCAACAACGCCGGGACCGGCTACGGCGCACGCGCCGAGCGGGACGATCCCCGCCGGGCCGCGGCCCTGCTGGAGGTCAACCTGCTCGGCGCGTACCAGATGGCCGCCGCCGCGGGCCGCGCGATGATCGCGGCCGGGCGGGGCGGCTCGATCGTCAACATCTCCTCGGCACTGGGCCTCACCGCCGGGACCGTCCCGCAGGCCGCCTACTCGGCGTCCAAGGCGGGGTTGACCGGACTGACCCGCGACCTCGCGGCCCAGTGGTCGGGCCGGCACGGCATCCGGGTCAACACGCTCGCCCCCGGGTACGTCGACTCCGAGATGACCGCGCCCCTGATCGAGCACGAGGAGGGACTGGCCGCGGCGGTCGGACGGATCCCGCTGGGCCGCCTCGGTACCCGGGAGGAGCTCACCGGTCCCCTGCTCCTGCTGGTGTCCCGGGCCGGCTCCTACGTCACCGGCGCCACACTGTGCGTCGACGGCGGCTGGACGATGCACTGATGCCCGGCCGTCGCGAACGCGGGACCTGGGAGGACTGACCGATGCCACGACCGAGCCGCTGGCCCGACCTCGTGCACGCCGCCGGTGAGGAGTTCCGGGAGCGCGGTTACGACAACGCCACCCTGGAGAGCATCGGCGCCCGTGTCGGGATCCTCAAGGGCAGCGTCTACAACTACGTGAGCAGCAAGGAGGAGCTGCTGCTCGCCGTCGTGGAACAGCCGGCCCAGGCCCTGCTCGCCGAGCTCGACCGCCTGCGTGCGGACACCGGCAGCAGCGTCGCCATGCGACTGCGCGAGCTGGTCCGCACCCAGATCCGGATCTTCGCCGACTACTACCCGGCCGCGTTCGTCTACCTGCAGCACGTCGGCAGGTTCCGGTCCCCGACCTTCGCCCGGTTCGACGACATGGACCGCCGGTACATCGCCGCGGTCGAGTCGCTGCTCGCCGAGGGCGCCCGGAACGGGGAGTTCTCGCTCGCCGGCGATCCCGCCGTGGCGGCCCGGGCGATCGTCGGGATGCTGGACTGGATGCAGCACTGGTTCACGCCACACGGCGAGGAGGCGGACTCGCAGCTGGCCGACCAGATCTTCGCGCTCGCGCTCGGCGGACTGGTCGCCGCGGGCGGGATCCACGGTCTGGCGAAGGGGACCCCGTACGCCGCGCGGACGGTGCCGACGGGGAGCTGACCGGGCGGAAGGTGTCTCCCGTCGAGCGTCGTTCATCGCCCCGGACATCTCGTCCTCTTCGGGAATGGATGGCCGCACACAACGCCGCATCATGACGGTCCTCCTGCTGGTCATCGGCCTCGAGCTCCTGGGGGACGCGCTCGCCGGCCCGGCGTCAGGGTCCAGCTGAACCAGGTCCGGCGCGGGTCGATGGCCGCACGGTCACCGTCCGAAGGTCACCCGTCCCGGAGGAGGCGCCCGGATCCAGCTCGATGCGAGCGTCGGTGGATGACAACCACGTCGAGGTCCGCAACGCCGTCGATCGCCCAGCAGCAGGAGGATCTGCGGGGCCGCCTCCCCTTCGACGACACGCAGGACTTCGACGACGCCGAACGGGGACTGATCGCCTCGATCGATCAGCCGGTCGTCGGCGAGGACGGCACGGTCCTGTGGGACAACTCGACCTACTCCTTCCTCAGCGGCGACGCTCCGGACAGCGTGAACCCGAGCCTGTGGCGCCAGTCCCAGCTCTCCGCGATCGGAGGCCTCTTCGAGGTCGTCGAGGGGATCTACCAGGTGCGCGGCATGGACCTGTCGAACACGACGTTCGTCGAGGGCGACCAGGGCGTCGTCGTCATCGACACCCTGCTGTCGAAGGAGACCGGCGCCGCGGCGCTGGAGCTGTACCGGCTCCATCGCGGAGACCGGCCGATCAAGGCGGTCGTCTACACCCACTCGCACGCCGACCACTTCGGCGGGGTGAAGGGATTCGTCACCGAGGAGGACGTGGATGCGGGAGCAGTGCGGATCCTCGCTCCCGACGGTTTCACCGAGGAGGCGGTCGCGGAGAACGTCTACGCCGGAACGGCGATGGCCCGTAGAGCGGGATACATGTACGGCGCCGCACTCGCCCGCAGCCCGGAGGGCCAGGTCGGTGCCGGCCTCGGGCAGACGGTGTCCGTCGGCACCGTCACCCTGATACCGCCGACCGACATCATCACCACGACCGGTCACGAGGAGACCGTCGACGGGGTGCGGATGATCTTCCAGATGGCGCCGGGCACCGAGGCACCGGCCGAGATGCTGGTGTACCTGCCCGACTTCAAGGCACTCTGCGCGGCCGAGGACGCGACGCACAACCTGCACAACCTGCTGACCCTGCGCGGCGCCGTCGTGCGCGACCCGCACGCCTGGGCCCGCTACCTCACCGAGTCGATCGACCTGTTCGGCGGTGACGCCGAGGTCGTGTTCGCCTCCCACCACTGGCCGACCTGGGGAGCCGACCGGGTCGTCGAGTTCCTGTCCACCCAGCGCGACCTCTACGCCTACCTCCACGACCAGACCCTGCGCATGCTCAACCAGGGACTGGTCGGCCCGGAGATCGCCGAGGAGATCGTCCTGCCTCCCGCACTCGAGAACGCCTGGAACGCCCGCGGCTACTACGGCTCCGTCAGCCACAACGTCAAGGCCATCTACCAGCGCTACCTGGGCTGGTTCGACGGCAACCCCGCCCACCTCTGGGAACACCCACCGGTCGAGAAGGCCAGGCGCTACGTCGACTTCATGGGCGGCGCCGACACCGTCGTCGACAGAGCACGCGCCGCCTACGACACCGGCGACTACCGGTGGGTCGCCGAGGTGGTCAACCATGTCGTGTTCGCCGAGCCGGAGCACCCGGACGCGCGCGAACTACTCGCCGACACCTACGAGCAACTCGGATACGGCTCGGAGAACGGCACCTGGCGCACCTTCTACCTGTCCGGGGCCACCGAACTGCGCGACGGCAGATTCGGCACACCGACCGAGACCAGCGCCCCCGACGTCATCGGTCAGCTCACCCCGCCGATGCTGTTCGACGCCCTCGCCATCCAGGTCGACGGACCCAGCGCGTGGGACGAGAAACTGAGCCTCGATGTCGTGCTCACCGACATCGACGAGCGCTACCGGCTCACGCTCGCGAACGGTGTGCTGACCTACAGTTCCCGGCCACAGAAGGGCGACGCCGACGCCGTGCTCACGGCAGACCGACGTGCGCTCCCGGCACTCGCGGGCGGCGGCCTGAGCGCGGAGGGGCTCGCCGCAGCCGGCCTCACCCTGACCGGGGACCCGACCGTCATCACCCGCCTGGCCCGCGTCCTCGACCCGGGCGACACGAACTTCGCCATCGTCACCCCGGACTGATCCGCATACATCCATCCTGCGGTCGGAATGCCACGGCCATGGGATCCCTCGAGACGATCCACTGACGACGTCCTGCGATGAGCGTCAGCGCCATCACCGGTCGTAGAGATCCGCGACAGGTCGCAACTGCGCCGGTCAGCGGTGGTGGAGACGAGGGGAATCGAACCCCTAACCCCCGCCTTGCAAAGGCGGTGCTCTGCCAATTGAGCTACGTCCCCGGGTGGGTGCCGTTCACGGTACCCGGACGGACTCAGCGGGTGGTGGCCTCGTGCCAGAGATCATCGGACCCGACGCCCCGGAGCCGGGACCAGCCGACGTACGCGGCGCCGGCCACCACGGCCAGGGCGAGCAACTTCTTCATCGACGGGCCTCTCACGAGAGCTTCGGAGGGGAGAAGGTGTGGGCCTAGCTGGATTTGAACCAGCGACCTCATCGTTATCAGCGATGCGCTCTAACCAACTGAGCTATAGGCCCTTGCAACGTCGAGAAGACTACCCCACGGGTTCGAGCGGGTTACGCCGGGGGCCCGCCCGAGCCCGTGCGGAGCGGTCTCCGTCAGTCACGCTCCGACAGCGTCACCTCGATGCCACCGACCAGGTCGGCGGCGACGTTGTAGACGAACGCCACGATCGTGATGGCGACGGCGAACAGCAGGCTGTTCACGGCCCCGACGACGGCGGCGAGGCCGAACACCCGGCCGGCGCTGATGAGCGCACCGCCCGTCTCCGGCTGGGCGGTGACCAGGTCGGCGTAGGTGCCGTTCAGCCGGTCCCAGACGCCCATGCCGCCGAGCACCCCGTAGAGCACCCCGGCCGCGACCATCCACACCAGCCACAGCACGACGGCCAGCGCCAGCGCCATCTTGAGCACCGACCAGGGGTCGAGCCGCTTCAGCTGGAGCAGCGCCTGCCGGGGCGGCCGGTTGCGCACCGACGCCCTGGGGACGTCGGAGCCCGGCGCCTGCTGCTCCGGGTCGCGGACCGCGGTGGCGGTACCGCCGCCCTCGGCGGCGGACGGGCCGGGTGCGGCGAGGAACGCGGTCGGGGCCTCGCTCAGCAGCGAGTCGGCCACGGTCCCCCGGTCCGCGTCGCGGGCACCGTCCTGTGCGTCGGGCACCCGCCGCCACGGGGGCGGGGACGTGCCTGCCTGGTCGGCCACCGGCTCCTCCGGCTCGGGCTCGGCGGCCCGGGGGGTGGGGCTCGGCGGGACGTCCGGGGAGGACGCGGTCGTCGACGCGTCGTGGTCCGCATCGGTGGCGACGGTGCGGCCCTCGCCCTCCGACGGGGTGCGGTCGTCGGTGCTCACGAGCTGGAGCTCTCCTCGCTGGTCGTCGCTGCGGTCGTGCGGACGATCCGGGCCGGCGGGTGCCACGGGCGGCCGGTCGCGTGGACCGGCCGCCCGCGACGACCTACGCCTGCTGGCCCGGGTCCTCCTCGGTCTCCTCCGCGTTGCGGGCGACCGCCAGCAGCGTGGAGCTCTCGCCCAGGTTCATCAGGCGCACTCCCTTCGTCTGCCGGCCGGCCTTCCGCACCTCGCGGGCCGAGGTCCGGATGACCCCGCCGGTGGAGGTGATCGCGTACAGCTCGTCGTCGATGCCGACGATGAGCGCACCGACCAGCGTGCCACGCCGACGGTCGTACTGGAGGGTCAACACTCCCTTCCCGCCGCGGCCCTGCACCGGGTAGTCCTCGATCGGGGTGCGCTTCGCGTACCCACCGGTGGTGGCGACGAGCAGGTAGGTGTCGGGCCGGATCACGCCGAGCGCGAGCAGCTTGTCGCCGCTGTTGAACCGCATGCCGAGCACACCGGAGGTGGCCCGGCCCATCGGGCGCAGCGCGTCGTCGGTCGCGGTGAAGCGGATCGACTGGCCCTCGGCCGAGACGAGCAGCAGGTCGTCGTCACCCGAGCAGAGGACGGCGCCGACCAGCTCGTCGTCGTCGCGCAGGTTGATGCCGATCAGGCCACCGGTGCGGTTGGAGTCGAAGTCCGTCAGCCGCGACTTCTTCACCAGACCGTTCCGCGTCGCGAGGACGAGATACGGCCGCGCCTGGTAGTCCTTGATCTGCATCACCTGGGCGATCTCCTCGTCCGGCTGCAGTGCCAGGAGGTTCGCCAGGTGCTGACCGCGGGCCGTGCGGTTCGCCTCGGGCAGCTCGTAGGCCTTCAGCCGGTAGACCCGCCCGCGGTTGGTGAAGAACAGCATCCAGTCGTGCGTGGAGCACACGAAGAAGTGGTTGACGATGTCGTCCTGCTTCAGCTGCGCGCCCTGCACACCCTTCCCGCCGCGCTTCTGCGCCCGGTACAGGTCGGTCTTCGTGCGCTTCGCGTAGCCGGTGCGGGTGATCGTGACGACGACGTCCTCGACGGCGATGAGGTCCTCGTCGGTGACGTCGCCGTCGTAGCCAACGATCCGCGTGCGCCGGTCGTCGCCGTGCTGCTCGACGATCTCGGCGAGCTCGTCACGGACGATCTCCCGCTGGCGCTCGGGGCGGGCCAGGATGTCCTCGTAGTCGGCGATCTCGCGCTCGATCTCGGCGAGCTCGTCGACGATCTTCTGGCGCTCCAGCGCGGCGAGGCGCCGCAGCTGCATGTCCAGGATCGCCTGGGCCTGGATCTCGTCGACGGTGAGCAGGTCGATCAGGCCGGCCCGGGCGACGTCGACCGTCGCGGAGGCCCGGATCAGGGCGATGACCTCGTCGAGGGCGTCGAGCGCCTTGACCAGTCCACGCAGGATGTGGGCCCGCTCCTCGGCCTTGCGCAGCCGGTAGCGGGTCCGCCGGACGATGACCTCGATCTGGTGCCGCACGTAGTGCCGCACGATCTGGTCGAGGCGCAGCGTGCGGGGCACGCCGTCGACGATCGACAGCATGTTCGCGCCGAAGCTGTGCTGCAGCTGCGTGTGCTTGTACAGGTTGTTCAGCACGACCTTGGCGACCGCGTCCCGCTTCAGCGTGACCACGATCCGCATGCCGATGCGGTCGCTGGACTCGTCGACGATCTCCGAGATGCCGGCGATCTTGCCGTCGCGCACCATCGTCGCGATCGACTCGATGAGGTTGTCCGGGTTGACCATGTAGGGCAGCTCGGTGACCACCAGCGTGGTCCGGCCCTTGGCGTCGTCCTCGACCTCGACGACGGCGCGCATCCGGATCGAGCCGCGGCCGGTCCGGTACGCCGACTCGATGCCGTCGCGCCCGACGATCAGGCCGTGGGTCGGGAAGTCCGGGCCCTTGATGCGCTCCATGAGCGCCTCGAGCAGCTCGTCGTCGGTGGCGTCCGGGTTCTCCAGGCACCACGCGACGCCGGCGCCGACCTCGCGCAGGTTGTGCGGCGGGATGTTGGTCGCCATGCCGACCGCGATGCCGGAGCTGCCGTTGATCAGCAGGTTCGGCACCCGCGACGGCAGGACGACCGGTTCCTGGGTCTTGCCGTCGTAGTTGTCGAGGAAGTCGACGGTCTCTTCCTCGATGTCCTGCAGCATCGCCATTGCCAGCGGCGAGAGCCGGCACTCGGTGTACCGCATGGCGGCGGCCGGGTCGTTGCCGCGCGAGCCGAAGTTGCCCTGCCCGGTGATCAGCGGGTAGCGCATCGACCAGGGCTGGGCCAGCCGCACGAGGGCGTCGTAGATCGCCGAGTCGCCGTGCGGGTGGTAGTTGCCCATGACGTCGCCGACGACGCGGGCGCACTTCACGAAGGAGCGGTCCGGCCGGAAGCCGTTCTCCCCCATCGAGTAGAGGACGCGGCGGTGGACCGGCTTGAGACCGTCCTCCACCAGCGGCAGCGCGCGCCCGACGATCACGCTCATCGCGTAGTCGATGTAGGAGCGCTGCATCTCCTGCTGGATGTCGACCGGTTCGACCCGGCCCCCACCCTCGCCGTCGCCCGCTGCGGGGGCGGCGGGGTCGATCGTGTCCGTCACGGAGTGATCCCCTCGTGGTGTTCAGACGTGCGTATGGGACAGACGTACGGACGGATCAGACGTCCAGGAAGCGCACGTCCTTGGCGTTGCGGGTGATGAACGACCGGCGGGACTCGACGTCCTCGCCCATGAGCACCGAGAACAGCTCGTCCGCGGTGGCGGCGTCGTCCAGGCTCACCTGCAGCAGCAGCCGGTTCGTCGGGTCCATCGTGGTCTCCCACAGCTCCTTGGCGTCCATCTCGCCGAGACCCTTGTAGCGCTGCACGCCCTGGTCCTTGGGGAGCTTCTTGCCCGCCGCGCGGCCGGCCTCGATCAGGCCGTCCCGCTCGCGGTCGGAGTAGGCGTACTCCGGCTCGGCGCCGCGGCCGCCCCACTTGAGCTTGTAGAGCGGCGGCTGGGCCAGGAACACGTGCCCGTTCTCGATCAGCGGGCGCATGAACCGGAAGAGCAGCGTGAGCAGCAGTGTCCGGATGTGCTGGCCGTCGACGTCGGCGTCCGCCATCAGCACCAGCTTGTGGTACCGCAGCTTGGAGAGGTCGAAGTCGTCGTGGATGCCGGTGCCCATCGCGGTGATGATCGACTGGACCTCGGTGTTCTTGAGGACGCGGTCGATCCGGGCCTTCTCGACGTTGATGATCTTGCCGCGGATCGGCAGGATCGCCTGGTGCATCGAGTCGCGGCCGGCCTTCGCCGAGCCGCCCGCCGAGTCGCCCTCCACGATGTAGAGCTCGCAGCTCTCCGGGTCGCGGGACCGGCAGTCGGACAGCTTGCCCGGCAGACCGCCGATGTCGCCTGCGCTCTTGCGACGGACCAGCTCGCGGGCGCGGCGCGCGGCGAGGCGGGCCTGGGCCGAGGAGACCGCCTTGTTGACGATCGTCTTGGCCTCGTTGGGGTTGCGCTCGAACCAGTCCGCGAGCCACTCGTTGGACACCCGCTGCACGAACGACTTGACCTCGGTGTTGCCCAGCTTGGTCTTGGTCTGGCCCTCGAACTGCGGCTCGGAGATCTTGACCGAGACGATCGCGGCGAGCCCCTCGCGGATGTCGTCCCCGGACAGCGCCGGGTCCTTCTCCTTGATCAGCTTCTTGTCGCGGGCGTACCGGTTGACGGTCGCGGTCAGCGCGTGGCGGAAGCCCTCCTCGTGGGTGCCGCCCTCGTGCGTGTTGATCGTGTTCGCGAACGTGTAGACGGACTCGGAGTAGCCGGAGTTCCACTGCATCGCGACCTCGACCTGGTGGCCGGGGCCCTCGCCGGTGTAGGCGACGATCTTGCGGTGGATCGGGTCCTTGGACTTGTTCAGGTGCGCGACGAAGTCCTCCAGCCCGTTCGGGTAGTGGAAGACGTACTCCTTGGGCTTCGCGACGTAACCCTCGGCGTCCGGCTCCTCGTCGACGTCGACGACCGGAGCGGTCTCGACCGGGTTGCCGTCCTCGTCGACCGCGTCGGAGGAGGGGACGCCGGTCGCGGGGGTCTCGGGGCGGCGCTCGTCGCGCAGGACCATGGTGAGGCCCTTGTTCAGGAACGTCTGCTCCTGGAGCCGGCGCCGGATCGTCTCCAGCGTGTAGCTGGTCGTCTCGAAGATCGTCGGGTCGGCCCAGTAGGTGATCGTGGTGCCGGTGTCGGACTTCTTCGTGGTGCCGGCCTCGACGAGCTCGCCGGGCTTGGCGTGGTCGTAGCGCTGCTTCCAGATCTTGCCGTCGACCCGGACCTCGACCTCGAGCGCCGTCGACAGGGCGTTCACGACCGAGACGCCGACACCGTGCAGACCACCGGAGACCGCGTAGGACTTGTCGTCGAACTTGCCGCCGGCGTGCAGGCTGGTGAGGACGACCTCGAGGGTCGGCTTCTTCTCCACCGGGTGCATCTCGACCGGGATGCCGCGGCCGTCGTCCTCGACGCGGACGCCGCCGTCGGGCTGCAGGGTCACGACGACCTTCGTGGCGTGACCGGCCATGGCCTCGTCGACCGAGTTGTCCACCACCTCCCAGATCAGGTGGTGCAGGCCCCGTTCACCGGTGGAGCCGATGTACATGCCGGGCCGCTTGCGGACCGCCTCCAGCCCCTTGAGGACCGTGATGGACGACGCGCCGTAGGCGTTCTTCGCTGCCTTGTCCTGAGCCACGAGTAGCTGGTTCTCCTCGCCACGTGAACCGGCCACGGGCGGGCACGTCGCGACGACGCGGACGACCGTGGATCCGGTTCCACCTACCGGGCGCTCTGGTCATGTCAGGGGAGCCACCCGGGAACACCTTTCCATCCTACCCGCAGGCAGCCCCGGAAAGGCGGTCAGGACCCGCCCAGAACCGCCACAGACGGGCGAACGGCTTCCGGTGCGGGATCGGACGTGCCCGGGCGGGGCCGAGCGGTCCGGCGGCCGTGTCATCCCGCGCTCACCGGCGGCGAGAGCCCTGCGGCTCCCGGTCCACGGCTCCTCACCCGTAACGGGCCCTCCCGGCCGGGTACGACGGCGTGACGCGTCCGTACCGCTCCCGGGTCGGCCGGTGACCGCGCCGCGGACTCAGCCGTAGGTGTCGCGCGGTCCGCGGCCGCGGACGTGCCGCGGACCGTGCCGCCAGCTCGGCCCGCTCGGGCCCACCACCCGGATCCGGCGGACCACGTCCGGCCCGACCGCCGCCGCGAGCCGGGTGAGCAGTTGCCGCTGCAACGTCCGCAGCTGGGTGGCCCAGGCCGTCGACTCGGCCTGCAGGGTCAGCTCGCCGTCGCGCAGCGACACCGGGGTGCAGTGGTCGGCGACGTCCGACCCGACCAGCTGCGACCAGCGCCCGAGCACGGTGGCGTCGGTGAGGCGGGACGACCAGCCGCGGTCCATCGACACCCGGGACACCACGCGGCCGAACGGCTGCGGGTCACGGTCGTCCGGGCCCGATCCCGACCAGCGGCGGCGCCGGCCCTTCCCGGAGACGACCCGCAGCTTGGGGCGCGCCTCGTCGGCCCGCTCCTCCGCCTTCCGCGCGGAGGTCTCACGGGCCGCGCGCAGGGCGTCGCGGGCCAGGTCCGCGCCGCGCAGTCCGGCGCGCTCACCGGCGAGCAGGTCCCCCTGTTCACCCGGGACGCCGCCACCTGTGACCGGGCCGTGACCCGACTCGCCGGACTCTCCATCCCCAGGGCGGGCGCCGTCGGGACGGGCCGCACGGGCCGTTGTCCGGCGGTTCCCCGTCCCCCGACGCCGTCGCTCCCCCGGCCCGCCGGAGTTATCCACAGAATCCACAGGCTTGTCCCCAGTTCGCCGTGATGTGGCCGAGATCTGCACCGTGCCCTCGCGGACGGCCGGTCATCGAGCCTCCCCGACCGGCTCCGTGCCCTCGCGGACGACACTCCGGTCACCGACGGCGAACCGGACCCCGTCCAACTCGGGGGGCACGTCCTCCCCGACCGCGGCGGTCACCAGCACCTGCTCCGCCTCCGCGACCAACCCGGCCAGCGCCCGCCGGCGAGCGGAGTCGAGCTCGGCGAAGACGTCGTCGAGCACCAGGACCGGCTCCACGTCGTCCACCTGCAACAGCCGGTACGACGCCAGCCGCAGCGCCAGCGCGAACGCCCACGACTCGCCGTGGCTCGCGTAGCCCTTCGCCGGGCCGTCGCCCAGTGCCAGGTCCAGCTCGTCGCGGTGCGGGCCGACCAGGCAGACGCCGCGCTCGATCTCCTGCGTCCGGACCTCGGCGAGCCGCTCCAGCAGCAACGCCTCCAGCTCCTCCGCCGGGGCGGGCAGCTCGGCCACCCCGCCCGGCCCCAGGCTGGACCGGTAGTCCAGGCCGATCGGGTCCGACGACGGCGCGATCTGTGCGAACGCCTCCCGCGCGTACGGGGCGAGTGCGACGACGAGCTCACGACGGCCGGCCAGCAGCGCCGCTCCGGCCCGGGCCAGGTGCCCGTCCCACACCTCGAGGGTCGTGAGGTCGTCCGGGACGTCCGGGTCCGCCGGCGCGGGCCGCGCGCGCCCGCGCGGGCCGCGCAGGGCGGGCTTCGCCGACTTCAGCAGGGCGGAGCGCTGGCGGAGGACCTTCTCGTAGTCGGAGCGGACCCCGGCGTAGCGCGGGAAGCGGGCGACGAGGAGCTCGTCGAGGAACCGTCGTCGTTCCGAGGGGTCGCCGCGCACCAGCGCGAGGTCCTCCGGGGCGAACAGCACGCTCCGCAGGATCCCCAGGACGTCCCGGGGCCGGGACACCGGCGAGCGGTTCACCCGGGCCCGGTTCTGCTTCCCCGAGTTGATCTCCAGTTCGACGCCGAGCTTCCGGCCGTGGTGGTGGACCTCGCCGCGCAGCACCGCCTGTTCCGCGCCGCGCCGGATCAGCGGGGTGTCCGACGAGACCCGGTGCGAGCCGAGGCTCGCCAGGTAGCCGATCCCCTCGACGAGGTTGGTCTTGCCGACGCCGTTCGATCCGACCAGCACGGTGACACCGGGGTCGAGCTCGAGCTCGGCCTCCGGCCACGACCGGAAGTCGGTGACCGCGAACCGCCTGAGGTACACCGCGTGGTCAGCCCCCCTGGGTCGAGCCGGAACCGGAGCTCGGACCCGCCTTGTCACCGGGGGCGCCGGCCGGGCCGGACTCCTTGACCGCGTGACCGCCGAACTGCTGGCGCAGCGCCGCGACCGCCTTCATCGCCGGCGACTCGTCCTGCCGGGAGGAGAACCGCGCGAACAGCGCCGCCGAGATGACCGGCAGCGGGACGGCGTGCGCGATGGCCTCCTCGATCGTCCACCGGCCCTCGCCGGAGTCGTCCACCCAGCCCTCGAGCTCGGCGAGCTCCGGGTCCTCCTTGAGCGCGTCGACCAGCAGGTCCAGCAACCACGAGCGGACCACGGTGCCGCGCGACCACGCCTGGACCACGCCGGGCACGTCGGTGATCAGCTCGCTGGCCTGCATGAGCTCGAAGCCCTCGGCGTACGCCTGCATCAGGCCGTACTCGATGCCGTTGTGGACCATCTTCGCGAAGTGGCCCGCCCCGACCGGGCCGGCGTGCGCGAAGCCCTCCTCGCGCAGCCCCTCGGGCCGGAGCGCGTCGAAGATCGGCATCGCGCGCTCGATGTGCGCGGGCTCCCCGCCCGCCATCAGGCCGTAGCCGTTGTCCTTGCCCCAGATCCCGCCGGAGACGCCGCAGTCGACGTAGCCGATGCCGTGCGCCTCGAGGAGCTCGGCGTTCGGCTTGTCGTCGGTGTAGCGGGAGTTGCCGCCGTCGATCACCAGGTCGCCGGAGGCGAGCGTGGTGGCGAGCGTGGCGACGGTGTTCCGGGTCGGCTCGCCGGACGGGACCATCACCCACACGACCCGCGGCGCCTCGAGCGCCCCGGCCAGTTCCTGCAGCGACGCCACGTCGCTCACCTCGGGCCGGGGGTCGAACCCGACCACCTCGTGCCCGGCGGCGCGCAGCCGCTCACGCATGTTGCCGCCCATCCGGCCCAGGCCGATCAGACCGATCTGCACTGCGATGCCCCCTTGTGTCACGCGCCGCCGGCCCGCCGCGTCGCGGGGGTCTGGCGGCCCTCGTCGATCACGCCGGGGGCGAGTCTTCCCCTCCGGCGCCGCGCTCGCCCGGCGGGGTCGCCGATCCGGGGACGCCGCTCACGGCGGCCCTGCCCGGCGGGACCCGGTCAGCCGGGCAGGCGGACCGGCATCAGCAGGTGCAGGTACCCGGACTTCTCGGGCGACGGCGCCTCGCCGTCGTCGGTGGCGGGCTTGGGCACCGGCCGGACGAGTGCCGGACGGTTCGGCGTCGTGAAGGTCAGCTGTGCCCGGTCGGTGTGCAGGGCACCGAGCGCGTCGAGCAGGTAGCCCGGGTTGAACGCGATGGTCAGCGGGTTCCCGTCCAGCGCGCAGGGGAGCTCCTCCTCCGCGGACCCGACGTCGTCGCCGCCCGCGGCCAGGCGCAGGCCGTCCTCGCCGAACTCCATCCGGATCTGGGCGACCCGGTCCGCGACCAGCGACACGCGCTTGATCGCCTCGACGAGCATCGCGACGTCCAGCTCGACCGCGGTCGTGTGCTCGGCCGGGATCAGCTGGCGGAACCGCGGGAACTCGGCGTCGAGCAGGCGGCTGGTCGAGCGGCGGCCACCGCCGGTCAGCCCGAGCATCCCGTCGCCGGCCGACAGCGCGACGTCGACCGTCCCGGAACCGGCGAGCGTCTTGGCGACCTCGGCGAGGGTCTTCGCCGGGATGAGCACCGCGGTCGAGATCGACGCGTCCTCCGGGGACCACTCGAGCTCGCGGACGGCCAGTCGGAACCGGTCGGTCGCGGCGAGCGTCAGCTGCGATCCCTCGATCTCCAGCCGGATGCCGGTCAGCATCGGCAGCGTGTCGTCGCGACCGGAGGCCACCGCGACCTGTGCGACGGCGGCAGCCAGCGCGTCTGCGGCGACCGAGCCCGCCTTCTGCGGCATGTCGGGCAGCTGCGGATAGTCCTCGACCGGCATGGTCGGCAGGCTGAACCGGCTGTTCCCGCAGTTGATCGTGGCGCGCGCCCCGTCGACCACCAGGTCGACCGGCTTCGACGGCAGCGCCCGGGTGATGTCCGCGAGCAGGCGGCCCGAGACCAGCATCCGGCCCGGCTCACCGACGGTCGCGTCCAGCTCGACCCGGGCCGAGGTCTCGTAGTCGAAGCCGGAGACGGTCAGCTTCTCGCCGGCCGTCTCGTCGGAACCGTCGGACTGGATCAGGACCCCGCCGAGCACGGGCACCGGAGGGCGCGCCGGAAGGCTGCGGGCCACCCAGGCGGCCGCGTCCGCGAGGACGTCGCGTTCGACCCGGAACTTCATCAAGGACCTTCCCCGGTAGCGCCGCGACCACGGCCGGTGGGCCGGGCCGTCGACGGGACGGCGGTGCTGCGGCGGACGGACCCCTCCCCCGTCGCCCTGCCGGACGGTGCCGCCCGGAGCGGGCGGCGGCCGAACGGCCGGTGCGGGATCGGGACCCGGGGTTCGCCGGGACGCTCACGGTAGAGCCTCGCCCCGACAGTTTCCACGCCACCCCGGCACTCGGGGACGGCGGAGCGACGTCCGGTCCGCGACGGGGTGTGCCCGGATCGTGAGCCCCCTTCGTGTCCCTTCCACACAGGTGTTTTGGGGAAGAAGTTCTAGAGAGAGAAAACCCGTAGTAGAGATAGGTCCTGTGCACAGTGTGGATGGGCCGCATCGGTGCTGGTCAGCAGGCCGCGTCGACTGGGGACGTGCCCGTGGGGGCTTCCGTTGACAGCTCGCGCCGGCGGTGGACGGACGGCGTCGACCCCCATCCGTCCCCGATTCATCCCGGGTTCACCACAGGGTTGTCCACCGATCCCGGGCCATCCGTCCACGGGCTCGGCGCGGTCCATCCACAGAGTTGTCCCCAGATGTGGGTGGAAACGTGGTGGATCGTGGACCGTGGGTGATGGCCGTCGCACGCCTCGCAGCACTCCTGCGTTGCGCGATGAACCCACATACGCCTCATCCGTTACCGCGATCTCCACGGAGAGTCACTGCCCCTACGTCGATGACGATCACCTGCCGGAGTGACGGAGCGCCGAACGCCCATTACCGGACGACGAACGGGAACCGTGGGAGCGACACGCAGGTGACGCCACGCCGGACCCGATCGGGATCGACTCGACCGGCCTCGGGGTCGGGTCGGCCGCCGCGACGGCGGTGTGGCGCGGGTACCCGATCATCCCGGACGGCTCCTCGTAACGCCGGAGAACGGATCTCAGGGCTGTTGTCCGTGTGGGTGCGGCGGAATCGGTACCGGTGCGAGCCGTGATCGGCCCGGCAGGGCCGTGATGATCACCCCGGGCCCTGTGGAGACGGGGCCGCGCCTGTGCAGGAACGGCTGCCCGACGCGGCCGTCCCGTCGGCGACGCGCGTCGTGCCGCCAGAGCACGACGCGCGGAACGGTCGGCTCGCCCACCGCGCTCGCCGCCGCGTGCCGGATGCGCTCGTGCCGCCCCTCCCGTGCCGGCCCCCTGTGCCGGCCCCCTGTGCCGGACCCGCCGTGCCGGACCCGCCGTGCCGGACCCGCCGTGCCGGACCCGCCGTGCCGGACCCGCCGTGCCGGCCCCCTGTGCCGGACCCCTGTGCCGGACCCGCCGTGCCGGACCCGCCGTGCCGGACCCGCCGTGCCGGACCCGCCGTGCCGGACCCGCCGTGCCGGACCCGCCGTGCCGGACCCGCCGTGCCGGACCCGCCGTGCCGGACCCGCCGTGCCGGACCCGCCGTGCCGGACCCGCCGTGCCGGACCCGCCGTGCCGGACCCGCCGTGCCGGACCCGCCGTGGCGGATCCCCCGTGGCGGATCCCCCGTGCCGAACCCGCAGGCGCTGCGGAGGGTTCGTGCCGCAGAGGGCCGCGCTGCACCTGCCCGCGCCGGTTCGGAACCCGGCGCACCCGTTCGCGGCCTGACGCACCCCACGCGTGGGGTGCGCGGGCCAGTACCGGGGTGCGTGGACTGGTACCGGGGTGCGTGACCGGCACCGGGGAGGCCCACGACACCTCGACCGGACCGGGTGTGTCGGCGGAGCGGAGCGCGGCGACGCGGGGGAAAGCCGGGTCGGTGCCGGGTCAGTGCCGGGCGCGCAGCTTGATCCGCGCGGTCAGCTCCTGCACCTGTTCGAAGGTCTTCCGCCGGAGCGAGATCTCGTTGCGGATCTTCTTGTCGGCGTGCATGACGGTCGTGTGGTCCCGGCCGCCGAACGTCTGCCCGATCCGCGGGAGGGAGAGGTCGGTCAGCTCGCGGCAGAGGTACATCGCGATCTGGCGGGCCTGGGCGAGCGCCTTCGTCTTCCCGGGACCGGAGAGGTCGTCGAGCGTGACGCCGAAGAACTCGGCGGTGACAGCCATGATCGTCGGCGCGGTGATCTCGGATGCGGCGGAGTCGGGGATGAGGTCGCGCAGCACGATCTCGGCGAGCTGGGTGTCGACGGCCTGCCGGTTCAGCGACGCGAACGCCGTGACCCGGATCAGCGCACCCTCGAGCTCGCGGATGTTCCGCTCGATCCGCTCCGCGATGAACTCCAGCACCTCACCGGGCACGGCGAGCCGGTCCTGCGCGGCCTTCTTCCGGAGGATCGCGATCCGGGTCTCCAGCTCGGGCGGCTGGATGTCGGTGATCAGCCCCCACTCGAAGCGCGTGCGCATCCGGTCCTCGAGCGTCTCGAGGCGCTTCGGCGGCCGGTCGGAGGAGACGACGATCTGCTTGTTCGCGTTGTGGAGGGTGTTGAAGGTGTGGAAGAACTCCTCCTGCGTCCCCTCCTTGCCCTCCAGGAACTGGATGTCGTCGACCAGCAGGACGTCGACGTCGCGGTACCGGCGCTGGAAGGCGACCTTGCGGTCGTCCCGCAGGGAGTTGATGAAGTCGTTCGTGAACTCCTCGGTACTGACGTACCGGACGCGCATCCCGGGGAACAGCCGCTGGGCGTAGTGCCCGACGGCGTGCAGCAGGTGGGTCTTGCCCAGTCCGGACTCGCCCCAGATGAACAGCGGGTTGTACGCCCGCGCCGGCGCCTCGGACACCGCGACAGCGGCGGCGTGGCTGAACCGGTTCGACGCCCCGATCACGAAGGTGTCGAAGGTGTAGCGCTCGTTGAGCCGGGTCTGCGACCGCGGCGCGACCGGGTCGCCGGCCTGCGGCGCGGTGTAGGCGGGCCAGGAGGTCCCGCCGCCGTCGCGCGAGCCGCTGTCCGCCGACGGCGGCTGCGGTGCCCATCCCCCGGACGACACGGTCGTCTCGGACGGGTAGGCCCGGCTCCGGCCGGTGTCGGCGGCCGGGAGGTCGTCCGCGGCGGTGCCGGGCCCGTCGTCCCCGGTGCCGGTCGCCGGCTCGGTCCCGTCGTCGAGGGCGACGGTCCCGGAGGTGTCGTCGGAGCCCTCGGACAGCGCTGCGGAGGCCGCGGCCTCGGGTGTGCCGGTGTCCCGCGCGCTGTCGCCGGCGGTGACACCGCGCGGCAGGCCGAACCCGGGCGGGTCGGGCACCTCGGTGCCGCCGGAGGCGGCAGAGGCGTCGACGACGACGGCCAGGTTGACGCTCACCCCGAGATGGCGGCCCAACGCGTCGCTGATCGGCCGGCGGAGGATGCGCTCGATGGCGTCCTTGGCGAACTCGCTCGGGGCGGCCAGCAGTGCGGTGCCGTCCAGGAGCCCCAGCGGGCGGGTGAGTCGGAGGAACGCGCGTTGCTGCGGGGAGAGTGCGGGAGTGCCCGAATCGGCCGACGAGCCCGACAGATCGGCGATGACCCGGTTCCAGACCGCGCCGAGATCGCCCGGCTGGTCGGTCATCCGCGGTTCCCCCTCCCGCTCGTCCCCGTCGGTGTGCTGCTCCCCCTGTAGTAGCGGTTCGACCGCCACTCGGAGGCGTCCACTGCTACCCAGGGTTGCTGCATCCCCAGAGTTGTCCACACTTGTGCGTAAAGGTACGCAGGAGGCGTCGCCCGGCTCGCAACGGGGCGGCCGGTCCGGCGTCGTGTGTGGTCTCGGTCGAGCTACGGGCAGTCGTTACCGCCCGCCGGTGGCGGGTGGGGCGGCGACGCTAGCAGCAGCCGCCGGACGGGCGTCCCGCCGGGCGGCCGGGGGCGCCCGGGGGTGGATTGACCCTCCGGAAACGCGCTGCGTACCCTTGACGACTGGACACTGGTCGGGAAGGGCGTGTCGCGCCCGTCCGCCACGACCATCGCCATCGCGCGATGGCCGGAACGACGACCGGTGCCCCACGAACCCGAGCCAGACCGCAGAGAACATCGGCGTCGCAGGGCGCCTGCGAGCCGCCGACCAGGAGAGCCGACCGTGAGCAAGCGTACTTTCCAGCCGAACAACCGCCGCCGTGCCAAGACGCACGGTTTCCGGCTTCGCATGCGCACCCGCGCCGGCCGGGCGATCCTCGCCGCGCGCCGCCGCAAGGGGCGCAACGCCGTCTCGGCCTGACCGGCCGGCGCCCCCACCGGCCCGCGCCGTGCTGCCGGCACACGCCCGGCTCACCCGCCGGCCCGAGTTCGCCTCGACGATCAAGCGTGGCCGACGTGCCGGCCGGTCGAGGCTGGTGGTGCATCTCGACCTGACCCGCCCCGGCGGCGTGCCCGAGCACGCCTCGCCGAGGGCGGGTTTCGTCGTGAGCAAGGCCGTGGGCAACGCGGTCGTCCGGCACCGGGTGACCCGGCGCCTGCGGCACCTCGTCTCCGACCGCATGGACCAGCTGCCGGCGGGAGCCGCGCTCGTCGTCCGGGCGCTGCCCCCGGCGGGCCGGGCCACGTCCGCCGAACTCGGAGCGGATCTCGACTCGGCCCTGCGGGCGGCACGCCGTCCGCGCAGGCAGCGACCGGCTCCGGAGAGTGCGCGGTGATCCGCCCCGAAGACGCGGCGCGGGACGCCGTCGACGACCACACCGCCGGCGAGTCGCCGACGGGCGACGAGCCCACCCCGGTGCGGCCCCGGTCGCTCGGGGCACGGGCCGCGGTGGGCGCCGTCCGCTGGTACCAGGTCTGGATCTCCCCGAACCTCATGCCCAGCTGCCGGTTCCACCCGAGCTGCAGCGCGTACGCCGTCGAGGCGCTGGGTGTGCACGGCCTGATCCGGGGGCTGGGACTCACCACGTGGCGGCTCCTGCGCTGTGCACCGTGGCACCCTGGCGGCTGGGACCCCGTGCCACCGCGACGACGGCGGCGGGGTCGGCGCCGTCCGCCCGCCGGCGAACAGCCGGAACGGCCGTCCACCGACCCGCCCCGAACCGAAGGCTTCCCGAGCGGCACGGACCGCTGACCAGCGGCCCCGGCCCGAGACCACGAGGAGCAACACACCTGTGCTGGACTTCATCTACTACCCCGTCAGCTTCATCATGTGGGTCTGGCACAAGGTGTTCGGCTTCGTGCTGGGCGAGGACAGCGGCTTCGCGTGGGCGCTGTCGGTGGTCTTCCTGGTCTTCACCCTGCGGCTGATCCTCTACAAGCCGTTCGTCACGCAGGTCCGCTCCATGCGCAAGATGCAGGAGATGGCGCCGGAGATGCAGAAGCTCCGGAAGAAGTACGCCAACGATCGCCAGAAGCTCGCCACGGAGATGCAGAAGCTCCAGCAGCAGAACGGCGCCAACCCGCTGATGGGCTGCCTGCCGATCCTGGTGCAGATCCCGGTCTTCATCGGTCTGTTCCACGTGCTGCGGGAGTTCAAGCCGGGCAAGACCGAGAACTACTTCTTCAACGCCCAGGAGAACGCGTCGTTCGTCGACTCGGACCTGTTCGGGTCGAAGCTGGGTTCGGCGATCTTCCCCCTGCAGAACACCGCGTCGGTCACGGACCTGGGCGGCAACTACGTCGCGCAGTGGGTCGTGATGGTCCCGCTGATGATCGCGGCCGGCATCTTCACCCACATCACCGCGCGCCACTCGGTGGCCCGCCAGCAGGCGCAGATCGCGGCCGGTACCGCTGCGGCGAACCCGCAGGCCGAGATCATGCAGAAGCTGATGCTCTACGTGTTCCCGATCGGTGTCGTCGTCGGTGCGCCGTTCCTGCCGCTGGCCGTCCTCTTCTACTGGGTCTCGAACAACCTGTGGACCCTGTGGCAGCAGCACCACGTCTACAAGCGGATCGACGCCGAGGAGTCGGAGAAGCGCGAGAAGGCCGTCGAGACGGCCAAGAGCCTCGCCCCTCGCCCCGGCCAGAAGCCGGTCCGCAAGGACGGCAAGGGCACCGCGAAGGACGTCCGCGACATCGCCGACGAGCCGCTGTCCGAGGACGAGGAGGCTGCCGCGCCGAAGGGGTCCGACGGCGCCTCCGCCGGGTCCGGCGCCGACGGTGGGACCGCCGACGGCACCGCCGCCAACGGCACGTCCGCCGGCGGTTCGGGCACGAACGGTTCCGGGACGAACGGTTCCGGAGCGAACGGCTCCGCCGGGAACGGTGAGAAGAAGCCCGGGGCGAAGCCGGTGCAGCGCCGTCAGGGCGCCAAGTCCAAGCGCGGCAAGCGCCGCTGACCACAGACCCGCGAGCCGACGACGGCCCCGGCGGTCCCCCGACCGCCGCGCGGGCCCGGGCATCGCGAACCCGCGTTCCGACGAGAGGAGAACCCCTGTGCCCACCACTGCGAAGGACCCTGCCGAGGGAGCCGACGTGCAGGACAAGCCGTCCGGTGACGACATGCTGATCCAGGAGGGCGACGTCGCAGGCGACTACCTGGAGCGCCTGCTCGACATCCTGGACTTCGACGGCGACATCGACCTCGACGTCGAGGGTGGCCGCGCGATCGTGAGCATCGAGGGCGCCGACGACGACACCGACCTGGAGAAGTTGGTCGGTGACAAGGGAGCGGTGCTGGAGAGCCTCCAGGAGCTCGCCCGGCTCGCCGTCCAGCAGCAGCTCGGCAGCCGCAGCCGCCTCATGCTGGACGTCGCCGGCTGGCGCAAGCGTCGGCGTGACGAGCTGACCGACCTCGGGCTGGAGACGGCGCGAGAGGTCAAGTCGTCCGGTGAGTCGGCCCGGCTGCGCCCGATGACGCCGTTCGAGCGCAAGGTCGTCCACGACGCCGTCGCGACCGTGAAGGGCGTCGTCAGCGAGAGCGAGGGCGAGGAGCCGCGCCGGCAGGTCGTCGTCCACCGCAAGTGAACGGACATCGGGAGCCGGTCCCGGAGGTCGCGGGCACGGTGTTCGGCGAGCGGGCCGGTCGGGCCGCCCGCTACGTCGAGCACCTCGCGACCTCCGGGATCGAGCGCGGCCTGATCGGGCCGCGGGAGCTGGACCGTCTGTGGGACCGGCACGTGCTCAACTGTGCGGTGCTCGCCGAGGTGGTACCGCCCGACGCGAAGGTCGTCGACGTGGGCTCCGGAGCGGGCCTTCCCGGGATACCGTTGGCGCTGGCCCGCCCGGATCTCCGGATCGTCATGATCGAGCCGCTGGCCCGACGGGTGGACTGGCTCGACGAGGTGGTCTCCGATCTCGGTCTCGACGTCGCCGTGGAGCGGGGGCGGGCCGAGGAGCCTGCGGTTCTGCGACGATGGGAGGGCGCCGACGTGGTGACCGCCCGGGCGGTCGGGCCGCTCGCCCGGCTCGCGGGGCTGTGCCTGCCGCTGCTCCGTCCCGGGGGTGCGATGCTGGTGCTGAAGGGTGCCTCCGCCCCGGACGAGATCGCGCGCGACGCGGAAGCGGTCCGGGCACTGGGGGGTGGTGATGCCCGGTTGCACGAGGTCGGCAGCGGTGTCGTCGACCCGCTGACCACGGTGGTCGAGATCCCCCGCATCGGCGCGCCCCGACGCACTCGCAGGAAGGAACGGCGATGATGAGGAGCAGGACATCGTCCTCGGCTGTTCCACGTGAAACAACGGCAGGGGAAACGACGGAGAGAGGGCCGCGCGTGAGTCTCGGTTGGACCCCCATCGCGGACGAGGCCGAACGGGCCGCCCGCGTACTGCATCCCGACGACCACAGCATGCCGCGGCCGGCCGAACGACGGGTCCTGGGCGTCGCCAACCAGAAGGGTGGCGTCGGGAAGACCACGAGCACCGTCAACCTGGCCGCGGCGCTCGCGATGCACGGCGTGCGCGTGCTCGTCGTCGATCTCGACCCGCAGGGCAACGCCAGCACGGCGCTCGGCGTGGAGCACCGGACCGGCACGCCGTCGGTGTACGAGGTCATGCTCGGTGAGATCCCGCTCGAAGAGGCTGCGGCCGTCAGCACGGCGTCGCCGAACCTGCTCTGCATCCCGGCGACGATCGACCTCGCCGGTGCCGAGATCGAGCTCGTCAGCATGGTGGCCCGGGAGTCCCGGCTGTCCCAGGCGCTGAACGAGGAGTCCCTCTCGAAGCTGGACGTCGACTACGTCCTGATCGACTGCCCGCCCTCGCTCGGCCTGCTGACGGTGAACGCGCTCGTCGCGGCGTCCGAGGTCCTGATCCCGATCCAGTGCGAGTACTACGCGCTGGAGGGCCTCGGACAGCTGCTGTCGAACATCGACCTGGTGCGGTCGCACCTGAACACGTCGCTGCACGTGTCGACGATCCTGCTGACCATGTACGACGGCCGCACCAAGCTGGCCGACCAGGTCACCTCCGAGGTGCGCCAGCACTTCGGCCCGACGGTCCTGCGCACCGTCGTCCCGCGCAGCGTGAAGGTCTCGGAGGCGCCGGGCTACAGCCAGACCGTGCTCGCCTACGACCCCGGTTCCCGCGGCGCGATGAGCTACGTCGACGCCGCCCGTGAGATCGCCGAGCACGGCGCCTCGGGCGCGTACCGCACGGGCGGGCGCTGACATGGCCGACCGGACAGAGGGCTGCTCCTGATGGCAGAGCGCAAGGGCGGCCTCGGCCGCGGCCTGGCCGCACTGATCCCGACCGGCCCGGCCGAGGGCGGGGAGCAGCCCGGATCCAACGGTGCCGGTGCGCCGCTGCACCGGCCGGCCCCGGCGGTGCAGCGCGACGACGCAGAGACCGAGACCCCGGTCGTCGACGGCGGCGCCGAGTACCGGGAGATCCCGCTGAAGCGGATCGTCCCGAACCCCAAGCAGCCGCGCACCCAGTTCGACGACGAGCAGCTCGGCGAGCTCGAGCACTCGATCCGCGAGTTCGGGCTGCTGCAGCCGATCGTGGTCCGCCGAT
Source organism: Pseudonocardia sp. EC080619-01 (assembly GCF_001420995.1). Classification (NCBI taxonomy): domain Bacteria; kingdom Bacillati; phylum Actinomycetota; class Actinomycetes; order Pseudonocardiales; family Pseudonocardiaceae; genus Pseudonocardia; species Pseudonocardia sp. EC080619-01. The sequence continues at coordinate 2,859,679 of NZ_CP012184.1, forward strand.
CCGGCCGGGACTACGAGCTGATCATGGGCGAACGCCGGTGGCGTGCCGCCCAGCGGGCCGGTCTCGACACGCTGCCCGCGATCGTCCGGCACACCGCCGACGACGTCATGCTCCGCGACGCGCTGCTGGAGAACATCCACCGCGTCCAGCTGAACCCGCTCGAGGAGGCGGCCGCCTACGAGCAGCTGCTCGGCGAGTTCGGGGTGACGCACTCGGAGCTGGCCGACCGCCTCGGGCGCAGCCGCCCGGTCGTCACGAACATGATCCGGCTCCTGAAGCTCCCGGTGACGGTGCAGCGACGGGTCGCGGCCGGAGTCCTGTCCGCCGGACACGCGCGTGCGCTGCTCGGTCTCGAGGACGCGGGCCGGCAGGAGGACCTCGCGACCCGGATCGTCGCCGAAGGGCTGTCGGTCCGGGCGACCGAGGAAGCCGTGGTGCTCGCCCGCCAGGACGGACCGCCGCGGGAGCGTCGTGCCCGGAAGCGGGGCGAGCAGCGCCCGGAGTTCACCGAGCGGGCGGACCGGCTGTCGGACAGGTTCGACACCCGGGTCAAGGTCGAGATGGGTCAGCGGAAGGGCCGCATCGTCGTCGAGTTCGGTTCGGTCGAGGACCTGGATCGGATCACGGGGATGATGGGCATCCGCGAGCAGGACTGACGATCACTCCCCTACGGCCGCCGTCCGGATCCGGACGGCGGCCGTAGGTGTTTCGGATGCCCGTGGAGGAAGCCGGGCTCCGGCTGCGCCCTCGCCGGCATCGACGGGAGAGTTCGACTGAGGGCGCTCTGAGATGGACGATGACGGCCTTGCGTCACCGTCCCGGTGTCACAAGGCCTGGATGGCCTCGTTGAAACGGCTGCGGGGATCTGAGGGCGCGAGATCGTGGACTGTAACGGTTAAGTTCCTATGCGCAGTCGAGTCGGTCCGGTTTCACGTGAAACGGGCAACCGTGGGGGCGCGATGGGGGCGCTTGCTCCAGCTCGAGGCTCCCTCCGCCCCGGAGTTCCGTCCGGTAGGGGCCAGAGCCAGATGCGGACAGACCGGGCCATCAGGCCGCCGGAAAGCTGGGCCGCCGGATCCCCGGCCCACCGGATCCCCGGGCCGCCGGATCCCGGGCCGCCGGAACCCCGGGCCGCAGGAACCCTGGAACCCGGAACGCCGGAACGCCGGAACGCCGGGCCAGCGAAACGCGGGGCGTCGGACTGTCGGGCCGTCGGGCCGTCGGGTTGCCGGGCTGCCGTACCGCCGGACGCCGGGCGTGGGACTGCGCCGCCGCCGGGCCGCCGGGCCGCCGGACCGCCGGACCGCCGGATCTCCAGGCCGCTGGGCCGCTGGAACGTCGGACTGCTGGTCTGCTGGAACGCCGGACCGCCGGGCTGTCGGGCAGCAGGGCCGCTGGACTGCCGGGCAGTCGGGCATCCGGGCCGCCGGACCACACGGCGGCGCGCCCGGTGGAGCTGGAAGGCCCCCGGCGTTCCGGACCGCGACAGGTGCGGGACCGAGAGATCGATGGGTGCGGGAGAAGGCGGCGCCGGCCACGCGGATCCCGAGCGGTGATCACAGATCAGGAAGAGATCCGGCCGGATATGGCCGTTCGACTGCCCGATTCGTGATCACCGGGCTTGTCCGGGTACGGGAGATCGGACCGGAACCCGTGCGGGATCCCTGTCGACGTCGAGGCCCGGCTCGCGGACGAGAGGCGGCGCGGGTCTCTGCTCCTGGTCGCTCGGACGGTCGTCGGTCGTCCGCCCAGATGTCCGGGCCGTCCGGTCAGCGGTCCCGCAGGCCACGGTTCCGGCCCGGTGGGTGGTCGGCGCCCGCGCCGGGGCGTAGTGGCCGGTCTCGACGGGCTCGCGATCTCGCTGTCGTGGCGTGCTCCGGAGGTGGGCGGGCCGGCGGCCAGGGCAGGCTGACGGCGGGACGGATCGAGCCTGACAAGTAGATCCCCGGGCCGGAGGTGCTGTTCTGCGGACGGCCGGGAGTCCGCCTGGTCTACGTCGGCTTTCCGGCGTGGGTCGGCGCGGACGATGTCGCCGTGGAGATCCGGTCGCTCCCGTCGATGACGTGCGGTCGCCGTGGACCGCGTGGACCGCGTGGACCGCGTGGACCGCGTGGACCGCACGGACGCGACGACGCGTCCGTGACGGACGCGAGTGTCGAGTTGTAGCTCGTCGCCCGGAGGTTGTTCGGCGGGAGGGAGGAATCGAGATCATCCCGCAGAGCCGCTCGCCCGCAAGCGGGATGTTCCACGTGGAACAACCGGCCCCGGTCGCACATGTTCCACGTGAAACCGCGGCACGACCGAGCGTCGCCCCTGTCGACGGACAGCACTGAGCGGCGCTTCGTCACCTCCGGCGAGACTGAGTGTCCGGCAGACCGGTGAGAGCACGGGGCGGCGGGTCTGTGGGGGCGGCGGTAGCGCGAGGCCCCGGGACTGCGAGGCCCTGAGACTGCTGACTGCTGACTGCTGGCTGCGGGACTGCGGGACTGCGGGCTGCGGGCTGCGGAGCTGCGGGACCGCGGAGCTGCTGCGCCTTGGACTGCGAGATCGTGGACCGGCGGGGCGTGTGGCTGTGGGCTGGGGTTCGGCCTGCTGCAGGTCTGCTGCACGACGAGGGTCGACGGTCCGCGCCGAAACGGCGCCGTACGGGTCCGACCGCCGCGCCGACGGAGCACGGGAGTGGGGTCTGTCCCGAGTCGCGCCACGCTGTCGACGCCAGGGGACCGCGAGCTCCTCCACTCCCCCGGGACCTGGTATCCGCCGGCCACGTCCCTGGCGCCACGTGGTCGGACACGCCCGGGGCGGCCGATCGAGGATCCGGCGGCGGTCTATCGGCGCGGGTCGGGCCGCGGCACGTCTCCCCCACCGGTGGCTGCGGGATAGCGCCGGACGCCGTCGGCAGCGAGCCGAGCGCGGCGTCTCGCGCGCACCGGACGGAAGCTGGAGGGTCGGTGCCCGATCGCGCCGTTGAGCCGGCTTCGGAGATGCCCGGTCCGGCCTGATCCGGACGGGCAGGTGGGCCGATGAGGCCGAGGTCGCGATGCGATCGCGGACGAGCCGAGACGGCGGGCGCGCCGCGATCCCGCGCGGTCCTCGACCATGGCCGCGGCCACGAGGTTCGCGACGTGCAGCAGATGCAGCAGATGCGCCAATGCGCAGTGCGGCTGCCCGGGCGGCGACGCCCACTCCCCGACCGCCCGGGTTTCACGTGGAACCAGGCGACGGTCCGGCCGGTTCCACGTGAAACACGTCAGTCGTCCCGGGTCGCCGCGCGATCGACGAGCGCCTGGTACACGGTCGCGAGATCCGACCCGTCGGCCGCGACAGCGGTCGGCAGCAGCGACGTGTCGGTCAGCCCCGGCGACACGTTCATCTCGAGGACGTGCACCCGGCCGTCACCGTCGACGATCGCGTCCATCCGGGACACGTCCCGCATCCCGAGCAGCCGGTGCGCCGTCAGGGCGGTCTCGGCGAGCGTCTGCTGCACGTCCGAGGAGAGCCGGGCCGGGCAGTGGAACGTCGCGGCTCCCGGTGTGTAGCGGGAGGTGTAGTCGTAGAACCCGGACGGCACCTCGACCTCCACGGGGGGCAACGCGCGCGCCTCGTCGCCGTCGTGGACGACCGACACGGCGACCTCGGTCCCGGCGACGAACTGCTCGGCGAGCACCGTGTCGGCGTAGGCGAAGGAGCTGACCATCGCGGACGGGAGGTCGTCCGCGGACCGGACCACCTGCACGCCGAGCGCCGATCCGCCCTGGTCGGGCTTCAGCACCAGCGGCAGCCCCAGCCGATCCACGATGGCGCCGAGCACCCCTTGAGCGCCCAGCTCCCGGAACGTCGAGTGCGGCAGCGCCACCCAGTCCGGAGTCGTCAGTCCGGCCCGTACGAGCTCGGCCTTGACGCTCGGCTTGTCCCAGGCCCGTCGGCACGCTCCGGAGGGGGTGCCGACGAACGGGATCTGCAGCAGCTCCAGGATCTGCTGGACGGCACCGTTCTCCCCCTCGCCACCGTGCAGCGCGACGGCGACGACGTCCGGACGGTCGCTGTGCAACCGCTCCAGCAGGGCGCTGTCGACGTCCCACTCCCGCACGTCGACGCCGTTCGCCCGCAGCGCTCCCGCGAGCCGGCGACCGGATCGCAGGGACACCTCGCGCTCGTGGGACAGACCTCCGGCCAGCACGGCCACCGTTCGATCGCTCACCCGGGCATTCTGCGGCATGCCTGCACACGGGAACGCCCCGGACCTTCCGGTCCGGGGCGTTCCACGTGAAACATGCTCAGTTCGTGTCGGGCGACGGGCTCTGCGGCCCGCGGCTCAGCTCGGTCCGCGCCGACGTCCCGAAGGTCCGGACGACGTCGAGCTCCGCCTCCAGCACCGCCGCGAGCCGGCGGACGCCCTCGGTGATCCGCTCCGGTGTCGGGTAGCAGAAGGAGAGGCGCAGCTGCCGGCTGCCGAAGCCGTCGGCGTAGAAGCCGGTACCGGACGCGTACGCGACCCGTGCTGTCACCGCGCGCGGCAGCATCGCCTTGGTGTCGACGCCCGGCGGGACGGTCAGCCAGACGAAGAAGCCGCCGTCCGGCACCGTCCAGCTGCATCCCTCGGGCAGGTACGTCTCCAGCGCGGCCAGCATCGCGTCCCGGCGCTCGCGGTAGTTCTCCCCGAACGTCTTGATCTGGCTGCGCCAGTCGTGGTGCGACAGGTACCGCGAGACCAGCATCTGCGTGAACGAGGGCGGACACAGGGTGGCCGACTCGGCTGCCAGCACCAGCCGGTCGCGCACCAGCGGGGGCACCAGCGCCCAGCCGACCCGCAGCCCGGAGGCGAACGTCTTGGAGAACGAGCCGAGGTAGATGACGTCGGCGTCGTAGGACCGCAGTGCGGGGTGCACCTCGCCGGTGAACCCCAGCATCCCGTACGGGTTGTCCTCGATGACCATGACGCCGTAGCGGCGGCAGAGATCGAGGATCTGCGGGCGCCGATCGTGCGCCAGCGTCACGCCGGCCGGGTTGTGGAAGTTCGGGATCGTGTACAGGAACTTCGGGGTGGTCCCCTGCCGGGCGAGCGAGTCGAGTGCCTCGTGCAGCAGCTCGGGGACGAGCCCGTGCTCGTCCATCGCGACGTGCACGACCCGCGCCTGGTACGCGGCGAAGCTGCCGAGCGCGCCCACATAGGACGGCCCCTCGGCCAGCACGACGTCACCGGGGTCGACGAAGATCCGCGTCAGGAGGTCGAGCGCCATCTGCGACCCGACGGTCACGACGACGTCGTTCGGGTCGCCCTCGATCCCCTCCTCCCGCATGACCTCGCAGATCTGCTCGCGCAGTTGCGGGACACCCTGGGCGGAGCCGTACTGCAGCGCGGTCAGACCGTCGGTGTCGACCAGCTCGGCGACCTCGGTCGCCAGGGACTGCAGCGGGAGCGCGGCGAGGTTCGGCATCCCGCCGGCCAGCGAGACGACCTCGGGGCGGCTCGCGACGGCGAACAGCGCCCGGATCTCCGAGGCCGTCATCCCCGCGGTACGGGCCGCGAAGCGCTCGGTCGGGGGCAACAGCGCCGGGGACGCCGACGAGTCCTGCGAGGTGGGCACGACCTCGCTGCCCTCCCCTGCCGCTGCGGCCGCCGCCGCTGCCGCGGTGCGGCGGGCGTCGGGCTGCTGCGGGCGGTCGGGCGAGGCCATCGGCGTGCTCCCCTTCGACGAGATGAATGGTGGCCAGAGTGTAACCGCGTCGGGTGACCGGCCTGCCCTTCGTCGTGACGTACGTACCGGTGAGCCGTTCCGGGGTGACGTACGTGCGGGGATCCGCTTACCCTCGCGGTAGGCGGGGCATCGGATCGGGCGCAGGCACCACTGCGCCGGGCCGGGTCATCCGGCCGACGTCCGGCCGTCCCGCGCACGGCGCGTCACCCGCACGACTACGACAGCCGGAGGTCCTCCTCGTGTCCTGGCATGTGGCCGCGCTCAATCTGGACAATCTGGGTGATCTGCCCAAACGGTGCCGGAACTGCGTCTACTGGGAGCTGTCCCCCGCGCTGGCGGACCAGGCCGAGGGCTACGGCACGACCGACCTGGAGAAGGAGGCCTGGCTGTCGGAGGTGCTCCTCGAGTGGGGCTCCTGCGGCCGGGTCGTCTACGTCGGTGGCGCGCCTGCCGGCTACGTGCTGTTCGCCCCGCCGGCCTCGGTCCCCCGTGCGACCGAGATGCCGACCGGCCCGGTCAGCGCGGACGCCGTCCTGCTGACGACGATGCAGGTGCTGCCCGAGTTCGCCGGAGAGGGGCTGGGCCGGGCTCTCGCCCAGGCCGTCGTGAAGGAGCTGACGCGACGCGGGGTGAAGGCCGTCGAGGCGTTCGGTGACGCCCGTCCCGGCACCGAGGCCGACTGCGTGATGCCCGCCGACTTCCTGCGCTCGGTCGGGTTCAAGACCGTCCGGCCGCACCACCGGTGGCCCCGGCTGCGGATGGAGCTGCGGTCCGGTCTGGAGTGGAAGTCCGATGTCGAGGCCGCGCTGGAGCAGCTGTTCAACACGGTGACGATCCCGATGCAGACCCCGGCGCCCGTCCCGGTGGCGACGCCCGCGCGTGCGGGCCGGTGCCAGGTGTCGTTCCTGCCGACGGACGGCAGCAGCGACGACCGCACGGACGATCTCAGGGGCCGCGGAGAGCCTCGCTGAGCGGTCGTCCGGCCCGGCCCCGGGTGACGGGGCCGGGAAGCGGGAACGGCCTCAGACGGCCCGGATCTGGTCGCGGCCGTACTCGCGGGCCAGCACGTCGTTGAACGTGAACGTGCCGGTCGGCTGGTCGTCCTGACCGAGCAGGTAGAGCCGCTTGACGGCGACGAGGATGCCCTCGGCGACGACGTCCCGGAAGCCGGGGTCGAGCAGCTTGCGGCGGTCCCCGAGATGGGTCAGGTACCCGGTCTCGATCCGCACCGCCGGCATCCGGGTCCGTCGCACGAGTTCCCAGGTGCACGTCTGGCTGCGGCAGTCGAGCATGGACGTGCGGGTCAGCAGTTCACGCTGGACCAGCCCGGCGAGCGCCTCGCCCACGTTGGACGTGGTGCCCGAACCGTTGCCGAAGAAGTAGGTCGCCAGGCCCTGCGCGTGCGGGCTGAAGCTGGCGTCGGTGTGCAGCGAGACGACGAGGTCCGCGCCGACGTCGTTCGCGAACTGGGCGCGCTCGGTGTCGGGCGGGTTGCCGTTCTCCGGACGGGAGAGCAGCGCCTCCATCCCGGTGGCGGACATCCGGCCGACCAGGCGGCGGGCGAGATCCCACATGAGATCGGCCTCGGTGACCCCGGCGACCTCGACACCGCGGTCCGGGCCGCCGTGCCCGGGGTCGATGACGATCCGCTTGCCGCGCATCCGCGGTCCGGCGCGGCGCAGCAGCTCCTGCTCACGGAGGAGGTGCGGTCGCCCACCGGTGACCTTGCGTCCGAGCTGGCGCAGCGCACGCAGCGTCTCGGGCCCGCACATGCCGTCGGGGACCATGCCGTAGTCGCGCTGGAACCGCATCAGCGCCTGCTCGGTCTGCTGGTCGAAGAGCCCGCTGGGACGGCCCGGGTTGTACCCGAGCTCGAGCAGCCGCTCCTGGAGCGTGGCGACGTCGTCCCCGTTGGTCGGGGTGGACAGGGTGAAGGAGAGCATCCGGTCGCCGAGCGACCAGCCCGCCTCCCGGAGGGCCCGTGCGGTGTCCGGACCGACGATGCCGTCGGTGATCAGGCCCCGCCCCTGCTGGAAGACGCGGACGGCGTGGTCCACCTCGTCGTCGAAGACGTCCCGGTCCGAAGTGCCCGGCGACAGGGCCGGGAGCAGGCCGAGTTCCCGCAGCGTCGCTCGGATCTCGCGTACGGCAGGACCGGAGTCCCCGCGCCGGAGCAGCTGCATGCACCCCTCGCTCGAAGTCGTCAGGCGTCGTCGTGACGCCGTGATCGTTCGGATCCGCACGGTGAGCCGGGCGGGTGGCCGAGGCCCATTGTGCCCTGCGGCGCCACCGGAGGAGCGCAGCGGGGCGGGCACCCGCGTGTCCCGGTTGTGATCAACCGGGACACGCAGCGTGACCTCGGTGCGCTAGAACGCGCACGAGAGATACCGGGATGCGGCTCAGATGTGGTCCGCGAGATCGGCGAGCAGGGCGGCCTTCGGCTTCGCGCCCACGATCTGCTTCACCGGCTTGCCGCCGCTGAAGAGGATCATGGTCGGCACCGACATGACCTGGTAGTCGCGGGCGACCTCCGGGTTCGCGTCGATGTCGAGCTTCGCGACGGTCAGCTTCTCGGTGTTCTCGCCGGCGATCTCGTCGAGCACGGGGGCGACCATCTTGCACGGACCGCACCAGGTCGCCCAGAAGTCGACCAGGACGGCCTTGTCGCTCTTCAGGACGTCCTGGTCGAACGAACCGGTGGTGACGTCGATGGTGTTGGCCATGGGGTTCTCCTCGGTTGGAAGGGTCGGACGGTCTGCGGGCGACTCAGTGCGCGGCGTCGGCGACCGCGGCCACGGGGGCGTCGCCGTACCCGCCACCGGCCAGCTCGGGCGACACCGGGTGCCCGGCGAGCCAGCGCTCCGCGTCGATCGCGGCGGAGCAGCCGGAGCCGGCGGCGGTGATCGCCTGCCGGTAGGTGTGGTCGACGAGGTCGCCGCAGGCGAACACCCCGGGGACGTTCGTGTAGGTGGAACGTTCGTCCACCGTCACGTAGCCCTCGTCGTCGGTCTCGACCTGGCCCGTCACCAGCGCGCTGCGCGGGTCGTGGCCGATCGCGACGAACATGCCGGTGACGTCGAGCGTGTCGGTCTCGCCGGTCACGGTGTCCCGGAGCTGGAGCTGCTTGACCGAGCCCTCCCCGGTCACCTCGGTGACCTCGGAGTTCGTCCGCCAGCGCATCTTCGGGTCGTTCTGCGCGCGCTCCAGCATGATCTTCGACGCGCGGAACTCGTCGCGCCGGTGGATGACCGTGACGGTCTCGGCGAAACGGGTGAGGAACGTGGCCTCCTCCATCGCCGAGTCGCCGCCGCCGATCACCGCGATGTTCTGGTCGCGGAAGAAGAACCCGTCGCAGGTGGCGCACGAGCTGACGCCCCGGCCGAGCAGCTCCTGCTCGCCGGGGACGTGCAGGTAGCGCGGCGCGGCGCCCATCGCGAGGATCACGGAGCGGGTACGGAAGGTCTCCTTCCCGACCCGGACCTCCTTGATCTCCCCGTCGAGCTTCACCTCGTCGACGTCCTGCGGGCGCAGGTCGGCGCCGAAGCGCTTCGCCTGTCCGCGCATCTGCTCCATGAGCTCGGGGCCCATGATGCCGTCGGTGAAGCCGGGGTAGTTCTCCACGTCGGTCGTGGTCATCAGGGCGCCGCCGAACTGGCTGCCCTCGAACACGAGCGGCGCGAGCTGTGCCCGCGCGGCGTACACCGCAGCGGTGTAGCCGGCCGGCCCGGACCCGATGATGATCAGGTCGTGCACCGTGTCGTCGGTGGTCACCGGTACCGATCCCTCCTGGCGCCGCCCGCTGCCGGGCGCGCGATGACGGGGCGTGCGGTCCGGCCGGTCCGGCCGGTCCGCCTCGATTGCTGCCGTGTGGCTGGAACGCGATCCTAGACAGGGGCATTCCCCGGTGCGGGTCCCGCCGGACGCGCCCCCGGTCACTCCGGCCCGTTCATCCGGTGCGGGTCTCCGCCAGTACGCGGGCGGTGCCCGGCCCGCAGCCGGCCGGGACGACGACGAGCCGGTGCCGTCCCGCCCGTCCGGTCCCGAGGACGAGCAGCACCCCCGGCTCCCCCGCGACGGCGTACGGCCGCGAGCCGAGCAGCGGTGCGGCGGGATCGGCGACGCCGGCGGCGGTCAGGCACGCCCGCACCCAAGCGGGGTCGGTGGCCCGCCCCGGCGCGTCCGCGGCCCGGCGCAGCGCCTCCGGGGTGTGCTCGGCGACGCCGACCGGTCCGGGCGCGGGCCCGAGGACCACCGGGACCCCGACGAGCGTCCCGACGACGGCCGCGGCGGCGAGCAGGACCGCCGCCCGCCGGGTCCGGTGGCAGGGGTGCGGCCGACGCTGCGGCTCCCCGGTCCGACCCGCCACGTCGTTCTCGTCGGCGAGCCGGGAACGGATCCGCTCCGCGACATCGGCGGGCATCCTCACGGGGTGCGCCACTGCCGCGATCGCGGTCCGGACCCGGGCGCACTCCGCGTCCACATTATTGTGGGCATGACGAGTACCAGCGTTCACCAGCGTGGGTTCGTCAGAGGACGGTCTGTTGTCGTCGATCGGACAAGAATCGCGCCGCTCGCTTATTTCGTCATGACGAGAATCGGTCATCGGTCGTCCTCCCGCAGGTGGCCCAAGAACCCGGCGAGGCGCCGGCGGCCCCGGGCGCACCGGCTCTTGATCGTCCCGGGTGGTACGCCGACGATCGCCGCGGTCTCCGCGACCGAGTAGCCGAGACCGTCCACCAGCACCACCGCGGCGCGCTGGTCGGCGGGGAGCCGGGCGAGGGCCTCGTCGACGGCGAGCCGCGTCACGAGCCTCCCGGCCGGGTCCGACGCCACCGCCGGGGTCGTGGAACGGGTGTGGCCGCGCCGGCGCCCGGCGGCCCGGATCCGGTCCACGCACCCGTTGACGAGGATCCGGTGCAGCCACGTCCCGGCGGCCGCGTCACCCCGGAAGCCGGGTGACCGCAGAGCTGCCAGGAACGCCTCCTGGACCGCGTCCTCGGCCTCCCCCGGATCCCCGAGCATCCGCAGCGCGACCGACCAGAGACGGTCCGCGTACCGCCGGAACACCTCGTCCAGATCGGGCGCGGCGGGCCGCGGAGGCCGGTCGACGGTGGTCACCCGGGCACGGTAGGGAGCCCTGGCCGGCGGGCACGGGCGTCCGGCCGGGACGGGTCGCGATCGCGAAGGGCGTCAGCCGGCGGCGCGGGCGAACGCGATCTCGCCGATCGCGCTCTGGTTCCCGGAGCTCAGCGTCGTGATCCACAGGAGCACGTGTCCGGTCGGCCGGGCCGCGTCGAGCGGGACCACCGTCTCGCCGTCGCGCAGGGTCACGGTGGTGATCGGGGTGGTCTCGTCGAGGCTCGCCTCCGCCGACGGGGCCGAGCGGACCTCGACGACGGTGCCCGGGCTGGCGGAGTCGATCGTGAGCCGAGAGACCGGCTGCGGTGCGTCGAACGACGCCATCACGCCGATGCCCGGCTTGAGTGCCGGGAACGGCTGGAAGTAGCGGCTCGTCGTCCACGTCGTGGCCGGGTCGCCGTCGAGGACGCGGTCGACGGTGCCGGCGTTGTCTCCGTCGCCGGTCGGGTCGAACACCTGCACCGACACGTCCCCGACCGGCACGACGGCCGCCGCCGGCGCCGCCCCCTGCGGCGCGGTGCCCTGTGGCGCGGCCGGGGCCGTCGCCGCCGGTGGGATGACGACGGGCGGGGCGCCCGACCCGCCGAACAGCGCGCCCACCTGGACCGAGAGGTAACCGAGCACGATCAGCACACCGACGGCGAGCACCGTCAGCCCGATGCGCAGGTTGCGACGGCGCTGCGGGTCGTTGCGGGTGTCCGGGAGCCGGTCGGAGTCCTGCCAGACGTCGTCCGGGTCGGCCGGGGCACCGTCGTGCACGGGCGGGAAGAACGCCTGGTCGGCGTCCTCGGCGACGACGTCGGTGAGCATCCGGTGCATCGCCGCCGCGGTGTGCACGCGGCCGAGCCCGTCGCCGGCCTGTCCCAGCGCGCCCATGCACAGCGTGTCGAGCTCCAGCGGGACGCCGGGGCGCAGCTGGGCCGGAGAGCGCAACCGGCCGGCCGGGGTGCGGTCGGCGGCGACCAGCCCGGCGCGGGCGGAGTCGGCGACCGAGAGCGGCCAGCGGCGGGTGAGCAGGCAGTAGAGCAGCCCGCCGAGCCCGCGGACGTCGTCCGCGGCGGACACCGACGGCCGGGGCAGCAGGAACGCGAGCATCGCGCGCCCGTCCGGCGTGATCCGCACGCGCTGCGGGTGGTCGCAACCGAGCACCAGGCCCTGCTGGTGGGCCTCGGTGGCCGCGGACGCGAGCGCCTCGACGGCCTTCGCGGCCCGCTGGGCGCGTACCGGGCCCTCGGCGACGGTCTCGGCGAGCGACCGGCCCGGCACCCACTCGGCGACGGACGCACCGAGCACGTCGGCCGGGAGGCCGTGCGTGCCGGGGGCCAGGACGTCGAGCAGGCGGGCGCTGCCGGGGTGCTCGAAGCATCCGGAGCGGAGCGCGCGGACGATCATCTCGCCGGCCCGGGCGGTGCCCTCGGGGTCGTCCGACCGGTCGTCGGCCGGGAGCCTGCGGAGCAGGGTGACCCCGACCGGACGGCGGAGGACGGTGTCCTCCGCGCGCCAGAACTCGGCACCCGCCGCGGCGTCGGTGCCGATCCGCTGGCGCAGCACGTAGCGGTCGGTGAGGTTCGAGCCCGCCGCGGTGCCGAGCGCGTCCTTCGCGGCCGGGATCCGCTCGGTCGGCCGTGCCTGGGCCGGGACGCGGGCGGTCGGCTGGTCGTCCGCCGGACGCGCCCGCGGGTGCGGTGACGGCTGGGGGGACGGCCGGGGGGACGGCGACGAGGCGGCGGTGGTCCCGGTGGTCTCGGTGGCCGCGGGCGTCTCCGCCGGGTCGAGGGAGGGATGGCCCTCGACCGTCGGTAGATCCGTGTCGGTGCGGGCACCGGTCCGGGCAACGCCCTGGTCGGTCTGCCCGTTCAACGGCCCCACCCTCCCCTGGCTTGCGTCCCCTGCGGCCGCCAAGCCTACGTCACTCCACGGCGTCCGGACGAGACACGAGACGCGCTCGTGACCCGTACGTACTGTCTTCGGTGGACAGCCCCGTTCGGTTTGCCTAGACGACCCATCAGTGCGCCGAAGTGTCCTTCTCGTGCGATGAGCGGTCGATATTGGCCGCCGAGTGCGGTCAAAGCTGTGACGGCTCCCGGATCCCCATGAAGATCATCCGGCGGGCGGCGGGCCCGGATGACGGGCCGTGACACCGTCGGACGGGTGGGTGCGCCGGCCGCCCGCGGGCGTGTCCCGGAGGCCGTCGCCACGGCCGTCACCACTGCCATCGGGACCGCCGTCACCACCGCCGCCGGGACCGCCGCCGGGGCCCGGACCCGGACCGCCGCCACCCGGACCGCGGCCCCGGCCCGGGGGACCCGACGACCCCGGCGGACCGGACGACCGGATCCGCCGGACCACCCGGCGCACCACCAGGACGACGAGCACCGCTCCCGCCGCCGCGGTGAGCCAGCCGGTGACCGTCCCGTAGACCGTCGAGCGGACCCGGAGCCGGGTGTCGGGACCGAGCGCCACGCCGTCCGGCGTGCGCAGCCCGGCGTCGACGCTGAACTGGCCGGACCGGGTCACCTGCGCGCTCACCCGGACCTGCACCCGGCCCAGCGGGGGCACCGCCTGCACGGGGATCGGCGCCACCCGCAGCCCGGGCGTGCTGGACAGCACCACCCGGACGTTCATCGTCACCGGCAGCCCGTTCGCGACCGTGACCAGGATCGGCGCGTCGCTGGTGCCCAGCGAGTACGGGCTGGGCGGTTGGACGACCCGCACCGATCCGCGGATCTGCTCGATCCGCTCGCCGACCGTCCGGGACTCCCGCCCGGCCCGCGCCGGGTCCCCGCGCCACCACGACGACGCGGTCCGCAGCGTCCCGCGGACCAGCGGATCGAACACCTCGGCGGGGGTCGCGCCGACGCCGGTGCGGGCCTCGGCGGCACCACGCAGCCCGTCGATCGAACGGACCTGGTCGGCGATCGAGGCGACCACCTGCGCGGGGACCTCCGAGGCTCCGGCCTCGGGCGGGTAGAAGAGCCGCGCCGTCCCCCCGGTGGGTGCCGCTCCGGCGCCGGGCAGCCCGGCCGGGACGAGCCTGCCGTCGCCGATCAGGGCCGACAGCGCGGACAGCACGCCGCTCGCCGCGGGCCCGTCCGCCGACCAGCGGTGCGGCGGTGCGACGAGCAGCGGGCCCGGTCCGGCGTCGTCCTCCCCGGTGCGGAACGCCAGCGCCCCGGCCAGGTCCTGCCCGGCCAGCCCGCCGGCGTCGCCGGTCTGCAGCTCGATCCCGGACGGCCCGGACGCGGCCTCGGTCAGCAGCGGGTCGGCCAGCAGGCCCCTGGCCGGGCCCTCGGCGCCGTCCAGCGTGACGACCCCCGAGCTCTCCGGCGTCGTGACGCCGTCCGCGGACAGGACCAGCCTGCGGCCGCCGCCGAGCGCCTCCAGGGTCGGCTCGTCGAGCACGCCGTCGACCGGCCAGACGACGTCGTCGACGACCGGCGCGCCGAGATCGGCGGACAGCTCCTCGCGGCCCTGGGCGAGTGCGGTGCGGGCGAGCTCCGCCTGGCCGCCGCGGACCAGGCCGACCAGGTCGGCGTCCGACGGCGGCAGCGCCACCACGCACGTGCCGCGCGCCGCGCCCTGCAGGGCGGTCAGCCACTGGGCCGCCGCCTCCGCCCCGCGGCCCGGGGTGGTCGCGCCGTCGGGTCCGGTCGTGACCTCGTAGCCGCCGCGCATCGCGGCCGCGGTCGCGACGAGCTCCGGGTCGACCGCCAGGCACAGCGCGGTCCGCGCGGGTGATCCCGGCGGGGCACCGGACCCCACCGCGTCGACCAGCCCGCGGAGCCGCCCGCCCGGTGCGAACGACGCGGCGAGCTCGTCGTCGGCCAGGACGGGGGTCTGGCCGGGCACGGGCGGCAGGCGTCGCGGGGCGTCGGTGACCGGGTAGAGCATCGTCACCGGCGTCGCGGCGGGCGGCGGCGCCGGCGGTGGCGTGCCGGGCAGCGACGACACCGGGAGCACCGTGCGGATCCCGGCCAGCCGGGACGGGGTGCCGTCGACGGTGCCGTTGAGGTTCACGAGCAGCGGGTAGGTGCCCGGTCCGGGCAGTGCCAGCGACGCGTTCGCCGGGCCGGTGAGGGGCACCGCGTACCGGAACGGCACCGACGCGCCGGGGGCCAGCGGCCCGATCTCGGTGAAGGGCGGCACGGCGTCGTCGACGGCCGCCTCGCCGTCGAACGCCGCGCGCAGCGCCGACTCGCCGCCCACGGCGGAACCGCGCTGCACGCGGAGCGCGAGCTCGTCGACCGGGTCGTCCCCGGTGTTGGTGATCGTCCCGGTGACGACGAGCTCGGGCGGCCCCGAGGCGGTGACGACGCGGGGGGACATCGCCTCGACGTCGAGCCGGACCGGTGCCGCCGGTGCCTCCTGCGCCGGGGCCGGCGCGGCGGGTACGAACGTGCCCACCAGGGCGACGAGCACGATCGCGACCAGGGCCGCGACCCGGCTCACGCCGTCTCCTCCAGCAGGTCGGCCGCGTGCCGGATCAGTCGGCGCTCGTCGGCGTAGGCGAGCCGGCCCTCGAGTTCGCCGAGCGGCACCCAGGCGACCTCGGACACCTCGACGTCCTCGTCGGAGAGTTCGCCGCCGAGTGCGCGCATGAGGTAGTGGTGCACGGTCTTGTGGACGCGGCGGTCCTCGGCGACGAACCAGAAGTCGATGGTGCCCAGGGGTGCCAGCACCTCTCCGATGATGCCGGTCTCCTCCTGGACCTCGCGCACCGCCGCCTGCTCGGCCGTCTCACCGGCCTCGATGTGCCCCTTGGGCAGCGACCACAGCAGTCGCCCCCGCCGGTCGAGACGGCCGATGAGCGCCGCCTCGCCGGTGCGCGGGTGCACGACGAGACCGCCGGCGGAGGTCTCGTCCACCGTGCGCAGACGGCGGCGCCGGTCTGCGGAACGTCCCGCGCGGCGCCCCCCGGAGCGGCCGCGGGAGGTGGACATGTGGCGATGGTAACGAGGAGGTGGCCGCTCGGGGCGGTGGCGACGGGTGCCCGGCGGTGCGTCACCCGGCCGGCGGGGCCCTGATCTGCGGGCGGTGACGGGCCCGTGCCCCTGTACCCGCGGGCGCCGCCGGGCGCGTTGCCTACACTGGCCGGTCGTGTCCTCGTCGTCCGTGACCTCCCGACCGACCCGACCCGCGTCCCGTCCGTCCGGCGCCGGTGCGGAGCCGGACGAGCTGCAGCGCTCCCAGGAGAACGCCGTGGTCCAGATGCTCGACGTCCCCGACGTCGCCGACCGGCTGGCGGCCCGCTTCGCCGAGCGCGGTCACCGGCTCTACCTCGTCGGTGGCAGCGTCCGCGACGCGCTGCTCCGCGGCACCGGCGCCGCCGACCGTGACCCGGGTGATCTCGACTTCACCACCGACGCCCGGCCGGAGACGATCCTGGAGATCGTCGAGGGCTGGGCCGATGCGATCTGGGACACCGGCATCGCCTTCGGCACCGTCGGGCTGCGCCGCGGCGACGACATCCTCGAGGTGACGACGTTCCGCGCGGACTCCTACGACGGCGCCTCCCGCAACCCCGAGGTCCGCTTCGGCGACACGGTCGAGGGTGATCTCGTCCGGCGGGACTTCACGGTGAACGCGATGGCGGTCGAGCTGACCGGTCCCGAGCGCCGGTTCGTGGACCCGCACGGCGGGTTCGCCGCGCTCGCCCAGGGCATCCTCGACACCCCCGACCTGCCGGAGCGGTCGTTCGCCGACGACCCGCTCCGGATGCTGCGCGCCGCCCGGTTCGTCTCCCAGCTGGGGTTCACCCCCGCCGAGCGGGTGACGGCCGCGATGACCGAGATGGCCGGCGAGCTCGCCCGGATCACCGCCGAGCGCGTCCAGGCCGAGTTCTCGAAGCTGATCCTCGGCGCCCACCCGCGCCGTGGCGTGGAGCTGCTCTGTGACACCGGGCTCGCCCGGCACGTCGTCCCGGAGGTCCCGGACATGCAGCTCGAGACCGACGAGCACATGCAGCACAAGGACGTCTACACGCACTCCCTCGTCGTCATGGAGCAGGCGATCGAGCGCGAGACCGACGGCCCGGACCTCACCCTGCGGCTGGCGGCGCTGCTGCACGACATCGGCAAGCCGGCGACCCGCCGCAAGGAGCCGGACGGCCGGGTCTCGTTCCACCACCACGAGGTGGTCGGCGCGAAGATGACCCGCAAGCGGATGCGGGCGCTGAAGTACCCGAAGGCGCTGATCGACGACGTCTCCCAGCTCGTCTACCTGCACCTGCGGTTCCACGGCTACGGCAAGGGCGAGTGGACCGACTCCGCCGTGCGGCGCTACGTGACGGACGCGGGTCCCCTGCTGGACCGGTTGCACGATCTCGTCCGGTCGGACTGCACCACGCGGAACCGGCGCCGGGCCGCCGCGCTGCAGCGCAACTACGACGGTCTGGAGGACCGGATCGCCGCGCTGCGCGAGAAGGAGGAGCTCGACGCGATCCGGCCGGACCTCGACGGCAACCAGATCATGGAGCTGCTCGGGATCGCCCCCGGACCGGCGGTGGGCAAGGCGTACAAGCACCTGCTCGCGCTGCGGATGGAGGAGGGCCCCCTCGGCCCGGAGCGTGCCGAGGCCGCACTGCGGGCGTGGGCTGCGGAGAACCTCTGACGGTGTGTGTACGTACGTATTACACGTATGTATGACACGGACGTACGACTCGTCTCCCTGTTCAGGTGACGGTGCTGTCGGACGTCCGTACACGACGTCCGTCCAGGTAGACGACGTGCGCCACGAGCCCGGCCGCGTACAGCCCGGCGGCGAGCCCCAGCAGCGCCGGTGACCGGCCGTCGGGCGGTCCCGCGACCGCGGCGAGCGTGACGGCCGCGACGTAGCAGACGCTGAACACCGCGTCGAACAGCGCGAACACCCGCCCGCGGACGGAGTCCCCGGCGCCCGACTGGACACCCGCGTCGGCGCACAGCTTCACGACCTGCCCGAACACGCCCAGCAGGAACGCGCTCACGAGCACCGTCGGCAGCGTCAGCCAGACCGCGACCGCGCCCTGGGAGAGAACCGCGCCGGCGAGCGCCACCCGCACCGCCCGGACCGTTCCGACCGTCCGCACGAGCGCCGGGGTGACGAGTGCGGCGACCGCGAGCCCGGCCGCCGTCAGTCCGGCGACGACCCCCACCCCGAGCAGTCCACCGGCGCCCGGGACGTTCTCCGGGGTGAACACGTGCCGGAACAGCATGAGCAGGAGCAGCGTGTTGATGCCGAAGGCCAGCCGGTGCGCGACCAGGCCGAGGAACGGCGCGCAGACCGCCGGGGTGGTGACGGTCGCGCGGGCGCCCGCCGTGAAGCCACCGAGCACGTCACGCAGGACCGACGGGCGGGAGCCGCCCGGGCCGGGCGCCGTGCTCCGCACGCTGCCGTCGCCACCGCAGGGCCCGGGCACGACCGTCCGGCCGGTCCCCGCGACGGCCGGGCCGGGCGCGTCGCCGACGGTCCGGCCGGGCCCGAGCGCACGGCGCGTGAACCCGGCGGCCAGCCCGGCGGCGACCAGCGACCCCAGCGCGGCGGCCAGGACGGTGGCGGCCGAACCGGCGTCGCCGTCGCCGAACACCGCCCGCAGCGCGACGGCGCACCCGGCGCCGGTCGCCGAGATCCCGGCCCCGACGGTCACCGAGAGGGTGTTCGCGGGCACCAGCCGCGCCGTGCCGGGCACGACGTGCGGCAGCGCCGCCGACAATCCGGTCAGCACGAAGCGGTTCACCCCCGTCACCGCGAGCGCGAGGACGTAGAGCGGTGTCCCGGCCCAGCCCGCCGCGACCGCCGCGGCAACGGCGACGACCAGCACCGCCCGCACCGCACTCGCGCCGGCCAGCACGCGTCGCCGGTCCCAGCGGTCGAGCAGCGACCCGGCGAACGGGCCCAGCAACGAGTACGGCAGCAGCAGCACCGCCAGTCCGGAGGCGACGACCAGCGCATCCGCCTCACGTTCCGGATTGAACAGCACCGCGCCGCCCAGCGCGGCCTGGAACAGCCCGTCCGCCCACTGGGCCGAGAGCCGTACGGCGAACAGCCGGGCGAACGGTCCCCGGCGCAGGAGGGCGAGCGCCGCCAGGAGCCCGGCACTCTCCCCCGGCCCGCCGGTGGCGTCGTCCGGACGGGTGGGAGTACTGCGCACGGGTGCCGAGCCTACGTCCGTGGCGCGGGTGCGAACATGGGGTCGTGCGGGAACACCGCGCCACGCGAGGCGCCGCTCTTCCCCCGGTCACACCGGGGAGTCTGCTCGTCGCCGCCCCCGGACTCGGCGACCCGAACTTCGCCCGCTCGGTCGTCTACATGATCGAGCACCGGCCGCACGGGAGCCTCGGTGTCGTGCTGAACCGGCCGGGCCCGGCCGCCGTCCGCGACGTGCTGCCGCGCTGGGCCGGGGTCACCAGTGATCCCGGTTCGATGTTCGTCGGCGGACCGGTGGAGGCGCAGACCGCGCTGTGCCTCGCGGCACTGCGGACGGGCGAGTCGGGCCGCGGGCTGTCCGGCCTGATGCCGGTGCGCCCGCCGGTGCAGCTGGTCGACCTCGACTCGGATCCGGCGCGTCTCGCGCCCCGGCTGCGCGGCCTGCGGATCTTCGCGGGGTACTCGGGGTGGGACGCGGGGCAGCTCGGCGGGGAGATCGCCCGCGGGGACTGGTTCGTCGTCCCCGGGCTGCCCGACGACCTCCTCACCGTCGCGCACGACCGGCTCTGGGAGCGGGTGCTGCGCCGGCAGGGCATCCCGCTCGCGCTGCTCGCGACCTTCCCGCTGGACCCGGCACACAACTGATCGGGCCGCTGCCCCCCGGGTCAGCCCGTCGTGGCGTCCGTCGACGCGGTGCCCGGGGTGGTGCCGGTCGCGTCCCGGCAGCCCGCGATCAGGTCGCAGCCGCTGCACACGCCACCACAGCCGGCGGCGGGCGCCTGCGCGGCGATCGCGGCGTCCGCGGCCCGGGCCCCGAGCGCCCCGCCGATCCCGGCCATCACGACGAGGCCGACCACGGAGATGGCGCCCAGCACCCACGGCGTCGCCCCGGCGCGGGTGAACAGCAGCGCGGCACCCCCGGCCAGCCCGACCACGCCCGCGGCACCCATCGGACCGGCGGCGACCCGGTTGGCCAGCAGGAACGCGTCGGCGGTCCGCAGGCTGTTCGGCGTCCGCACGCCGGCGACGCGGTTGCGCGGCAGCCGGCCGCTTGCGCCGAGCGCGGCGAGCACGACGAGCACCGCCCCGGCCAGCAGGAGCAGGGCAGCGACGATCAGGCGCACTGTGGTGGGCACGTGACCAGGGTAGAACCCGGCTGAACCGGGTCGCCCGCCCCGGCTACCCTGGTCACATGTGCGCGGCTCGCCGGCTTCCCGGCGCCGCGTCGTAGGAGGTCCGCAGGAGCGGACCGATCGGCGCGGCGACGACCCCTCATGCCCACGCGGTGCGAGGGGTCGCAGCGTGTTCCGGGCCCCGACGGGCCGTCGCGACAGGTTTCCCGAGGTGAGACGGACATGAGCACCGAGACCAGCACCGCCCCCGCCGCCGGCGGTGAGCGCCCCGACCGCCCCGCGTACCGCTACGACGCCGCGATGGCGGGCCGGATCGAGCGCAAGTGGCAGGACTTCTGGGAGGCCGAGCAGACCTTCCACGCCCCGAACCCCGGCGAGCCGGGTTCGGAGAAGCCGAAGTTCTACCTGATGGACATGTTCCCGTACCCGTCCGGGGCGGGGCTGCACGTCGGGCACCCGCTGGGCTTCATCGGCACCGACGTGCTGGGCCGCTACCTGCGCATGACCGGGCACAACGTGCTGCACCCGATGGGCTTCGACGCCTTCGGGCTGCCCGCCGAGCAGTACGCCGTCCAGACCGGGACCCACCCGCGCACCACGACCGAGGCCAACATCGCCCGGTACCGCGAGCAGCTGCGCCGCCTGGGCCTGGGCCACGACCCGCGCCGCTCCGTGTCGACCACCGACATCCCGTTCTACCGCTGGACCCAGTGGATCTTCCGGGAGATCTTCGAGTCCTGGTACGACGCCGAGGCAGGCCGCGCCCGCCCGATCGCCGAGCTGCGGGCCGCCTACGAGTCCGGCGAGCGCGCCACCCCGGACGGACGTCCGTACAGCGCGCTGTCCGAGGGCGAGCGCCGCGCGCTGGTCGACGCGCACCGGCTGGCCTACATCTCCGAGGCGCCGGTGAACTGGTGCCCCGGCCTGGGCACCGTGCTGGCGAACGAGGAGGTCACCCCCGAGGGGCGCTCCGAGCGCGGCAACTACCCCGTCTTCCGCCGCAACCTCAAGCAGTGGATGATGCGGATCACCGCCTACGCCGACCGGCTGGCCGACGACCTGGACCGGGTCGACTGGCCGGAGTCGGTCAAGGCGATGCAGCGCAACTGGATCGGCCGGTCCGAGGGCGCCAGGGTCCGGTTCCCCGTCCAGGACGGGGCCGACGCGATCGAGGTCTTCACCACCCGGCCGGACACGCTGTTCGGCGCCACCTACATGGTGCTGGCCCCGGAGCACCCGCTGGTGGACACGATCGTCCCGGCGGCCTGGCCGTCGGAGGTCGACGCCCGCTGGACCGGCGGCGCCGCGACCCCGGCCGACGCCGTGTCGTCGTACCGCGCGGAGGCCGGGCGCAAGTCCGAGCTGGACCGCCAGGAGAACAAGGACAAGACCGGCGTCTTCACCGGCGCGTACGCGGTGAACCCGGTGAACGGCGCCTCCGTCCCGGTGTTCGTGGCCGACTACGTGCTGATGGGCTACGGCACCGGCGCGATCATGGCGGTGCCGGGCCAGGACCAGCGGGACTGGGACTTCGCGACCGCGTTCGGCCTGCCGGTCGTGCGCACCGTCGACCCGGGCGAGGGCTGGGACGGCGAGGCCTTCACCGGTGACGGACCGGCGATCAACTCGGCGAACGACGAGATCAGCCTGGACGGGCTGGACGTCGACGACGCGAAGCGGACGATCACCGACTGGCTGGCGGCACGCGGCGCCGGCGAGGGCGTCGTCCAGTACAAGCTGCGGGACTGGCTGTTCTCCCGGCAGCGCTACTGGGGCGAGCCGTTCCCGATCGTCTGGGACGAGCACGGCCCGGTCTCGCTGCCCGCGGACCGGCTGCCCGTCGAACTGCCCGACGTCGACGACTACGCACCGAAGACCTACGACGCGGACGACGCCGGCAGCGAGCCCGAGCCCCCGCTGTCCCGGGCGGACGAGTGGGTGACCGTCGAGCTGGACCTGGGCGACGGGCCGAGGACGTACCGGCGCGAGACGAACACGATGCCGCAGTGGGCCGGTTCCTGCTGGTACTACCTGCGCTACCTGGACCCGGAGAACTCCGAGCGCTTCGTGTCCCCGGAGGCCGAGCGGTACTGGGTGGGCAAGGACCCGGAGCGCGCCGCGGACGACCCGGGCGGTGTCGACCTGTACGTCGGCGGTGTCGAGCACGCGGTGCTGCACCTGCTGTACTCGCGGTTCTGGCACAAGGTCCTGTTCGACCTGGGCCACGTGAGCAGCGAGGAGCCGTTCCGGAGGCTGTTCAACCAGGGCTACATCCAGGCCTTCGCCTACACCGACGCCCGCGGCATGTACGTGCCCGCCGAAGAGGTGGTGGAGTCACCTGATGGTGGTTTCACGTGGAACGGCGAGCCCGTCACCCAGGAGTACGGGAAGATGGGCAAGTCGCTGAAGAACGTGGTGACGCCCGACGAGATGTGCGAGCGCTACGGCGCCGACACCTTCCGGCTGTACGAGATGTACACCGGCCCCATGGACGCCTCGCGCCCGTGGTCGACGCGTGACGTCGTCGGGCCGCAGCGGTTCCTGCAGCGGGTCTGGCGCAACCTGGTCGACGAGGGCACCGGCGAGTCGACGGTCGTCGACGCCGAGCCCTCCGACGACGTCCGCCGTGCCCTGCACAAGGCCGTCGCGGGTGTGCGGGAGGACCTGTCCGCCCTGCACTACAACACCGCCGCGGCGAAGCTGATCGAGCTGAACAACCTGCTGACCAAGCGTGCTGCGCCGGTGGAGCGCGAGGTCGCGGAGCCGCTGGTGCTGATGATGGCGCCGCTGACGCCGCACCTGGCCGAGGAGCTGTGGCAGAAGCTGGGCCACGACGGGTCGCTGGCCTACGCACCGTTCCCGCAGGCCGACGAGCGGTACCTGGTGGCGGAGACCGTCGAGTACCCGATCCAGGTCAACGGCAAGGTCCGGTCCCGGGTCACCGTCCCGGCCGACGCCGGCCAGGACGAGATCCGCGGGGCAGCACTGGCGGACGAGAAGATCGCCGCGGCGCTGGACGGCGCGGAGCCGAAGAAGGTCATCGTCGTGCCCGGGCGTCTGGTCAACATCGTCCGGTAGCGGGAACGCCCCGGACCTCCCGCCCGTTGTCCGGGTGGGAGGTCCGACATGACCGGAGCACTGCTGACCCTGATCGTCGCGCTGGCCGTCGTCGCCGGTGTGGTGTGGCTAGTCCGCCGGCACAACGCGGACAAGGCCGCCGCCCTCGACGACGCGAAGGCCGACGCCCGACGCTGGGTGGAGCGCCTCGGCGGCCAGGTCCTGTCGCTGCACGGCACCGACGAGCCCAGCCGTCAGGCACTGGCCGACGCGGCCGAGCGCTACACCGCGGCCGGCTCCCAGATGGAGCAGGCCCGCACCGCCGCGCAGTGCCGCCAGGTCACCGAGACGGCGTACGAGGGCCTCTACTACGTGCACGCCGCCCGCAGCGCGATGGGCATGGACCCCGGACCCGAGCTCCCGCCGCTGCCCGGGCAGGCCCGCGCCGGTCAGGTCACCGAGGACCGTGAGGTCGAGGTCGAGGGCCGCACGCTGGGCGCCTCGCCGAACCCGACCGAGCGCAACAACCACTACTACCCCGGTGGCACGGTCGCGGGCCGCCCGGTCCCGCGCGGCTGGTACTCCGAGCCCTGGTGGAAGCCGGCGCTGGTCGCCGGGGCCTGGGGCGTCGGGTCGGCGCTGCTGTTCTCGTCGATGTTCAGCGGCATGGCGGGTGCCGAGCAGGCCGCCTACGCCGACGGGTTCGCCGACGGGGCCGGTGCGGACGGCATGGACGGGGGCCTCGAGGACCCGGGCGCGTTCGACGGCGGCGACGGGGACTTCGGCGACTTCGGGGACTTCGGCGGCGACTTCTTCTGACCCGGGCCCCGGTCAGCGGGCCGTCCGGCGCGGGGGCCTGGCCGGACGCCGGGTGGCGCCCTCCACCGCGTCCGGCGGCCGGCTCAACGACGGCTCCGCCAGCCAGGACTCGACGGCGTCGATCACGAACGCGGCGTCGTCCAGCGCCGACTTCGCCTCCCGTTCCGGTGCGCCGACGTCGGAGTGGTCGGCCAGCCCGCGCCGGTTGAACAGCGACCGCAGCAGGCGTCCGGCCCGGGGGTCCAGCGACCGCTCGCGCACGACCCGCCGGACGAACGCGCTGACGACGTCGGAGTGCTCCGCCCGGGTCTCCCCCAGGACCAGCAGCGCGGTCTCGGCCGCCCGGAACGCGGCGTGGAACGACCGGGAGACGGCCGCGTCGGTGAACCCGTGCTCGGCGAGCACCCGGGCGCCGCCCAGCTCCGTGCGGGCCCGTGCCATCCCGGACCGGGTGCGGCGCTCCCCGTCCTCCCCCGGCTCGTCGTGCTCCTCGTGCGGCGGGATCGGGATCACCGCACCCGCACCGCCTCGGCACGCGCACGGATCACCGTCGGGTCCCCGGGCCGGGTGAGCTCGTGCTGCCCCACCGGGAGGGCGCTGATCGTCAGGCCGGTCCGCTCGGTGTGCTGCCAGAGGACGTCGTCCATCGCCCGCAGCTCCTCCCACGCCAGGATCGAGGCGCGGTCGTCGTCGAGGACGACCAGGAGGTCGATCGCCGACTCGACCGAGCCCTCGCCGCTGGCCCAGGAACCGAACAGCAGCACCTGGCGCAGTCGCGGGCCGTAGAGCACGGCCAGGTCGTCGGCGACGGCGGCGGGGACGTCGTCGTTCGACGGGTCCGGATCGGGGTACCGGGCGCGCAGGCGCTCCGCGTCCGGCTCGGTGATCAGCCCCGCCCCGGCCAGCCAGTCGACCGCGCGGCGCCGGGAACGGGCGTCGCGGAACCGGTACCACTGGTCGCGGACCTCGGGGAACTCGAACAGCGTGTTCTTGAACCGGCGGAACGCCCCGCGGCCGTCGATCGCCCGGTCGAGCAGTGCCGCCGCCCTGCGGTGCTGCACGCCCGCGGTGAAGTCCGACATGTCCCGGTAGGACTCCCGGCTGGTGACCCGGTCGATCTCCACCCAGCCGCCCGGCGGCGGGCCGGTCTCGCCGGGGCCGTACGCCGCGATCCCGCCGCCCGACGGGTCGAGGTACCAGCGGGTGTCCGGTGACCGGTCGTCGAGCGCGTCCGCCAGCGCGGCCAGGTCGACGCGGCCGGGATCGAGCATGGACCGACTCTAGGCCGATGCCCGCCGCCGCAGGGGGAATCGGGCCGGGGAGCCCGCCTCAGTCGTCGTCGCCGCCCCAGAAGAGCTGTGCGACGAGCACGGCACCCCAGATCCCGATCGGGAAGACCGGCCAGAAGAAGACGGCGTCGCCCGCGGCCAGCGAGGTCACCGCCCAGATCCCGGTGAGCAGCACCGCGACCCCGGCCCACGACCGCCACTCCTTGACGTACTCCCGTGTGGCCTCGGCCTTCTCGGCCTCCGCCTTCTCCGCACGGACCGCCGGCAGGTGCTTGCGCTTCACCACCGGCAGGTCCGCGACGAGCACGTCCAGATCGGCCCGGACGGTCGCCGCGTAGGCGCTCTGCAGGCGCTGGTCGTACTCGCTCAGCGACAGCCGCCCCTCGTCGTGCGCGAGCTTCAGCCGTTCGGCGGTCTCCTGACGGTCGGCGTCCGACACCCGGATCAGCGCCTTGCCGTCGTCCCCCTGCTGCTCCCCCATGGATCCGAGGGTAGCCAGTCAGCGGCCGGAGGGGATCCGTCCTCCGACCGACTCCGGGGCGGGCCCGGCGGTCGTGCGCCGGCGCCGGGGCCGGGTGGCGACGACGACGCCGGCCAGGCACAGCACCCCGCCGGCCAGAGCGAGGGGCGCCGGGATCTCCCCGAGCAGACCCCAGGACAGCAGGACGACGATCGGCGGGACGGCGTACGTGGCGGCGGCGAGCCGGCCCGCCGTCGTCCGGGACAGGGCGTATCCCCAGGTCAGGAACGCGATCGCGGTCGGGAAGACGCCGAGGTACACGGTGCCCGCGATCGCCGTGGCCGGCACGGACCCCAGCTCGGTGAGCAGCGTGGGCAGGTAGGGCATCAGCGCGACCGTCCCGGCGACGGCGCCGAGCCAGGTCACCGTCAGGGCGTCGAGCCGGGCGAGCAGGCGCTTCTGCGCGACGGCGGCACCGGCGTAGACGAGCGCGGCCACCAGCCCGAGCAGCACCCCGGCGACGTCGGTGCCACCCGCCGAGGTCGTCGTCGCGATCAGCACCACACCGGCGAACGCGATCGCCATCCCGGCCAGCAGCCGGGCCGGGAACCCCTCGCCGAGCAGCAGCCCGGCGAGGACGGCGACGACGACCGGCGCGACGTTGACCAGCAGCGCGGTGGTGCCCGCGTCGAGGTGCCGCTCGGCCGCGTTGAGCGCGAGGTTGTAGAGGCCGAACCAGGCGGCGCCCCACAGCGCGACCGCGCCGAGCAGGCCCCGGGTGGGCGGACGCCGTCCCAGCAGCGGCGGGCCGCCCCGGCGGCCCCGCACGACCAGCACGATCACGGTCAGGGTCAGTGACCCGACGAGCATCCGCCCCAGCGCCAGCGCGCCGGGCGAGAGGTCGTGCCCGACCGCCCGGATCCCGACGAAGGCGGACGCCCAGAGGACGACCGTGGTCGCCGCGGCCGCGAGGGGGAGCACCTGCCGGGAGAGCGTCATGGATCCGAGACTGCCGTCCGGCACACTTCAGCACCAGCGATTGTTCCTACCGCTGGATTCAGTACGGCTGTACAGTCCGGGGGTGCTCGACACCCATCGTCTGCGCGTCTTCCGGTCCGTCGTCGCGAGCGGCTCGGTGCAGGGCGCCGCCGCCAACCTGGGCTACACGCCGTCGGCGGTGAGCCAGCACGTGACCGCACTCCAGCGCGAGACCGGCCTGGCGCTGTTCGAGCGGGCCGGCCGCGGGCTGCGGGCCACGGCCGCCGGGCTGGTGCTGGCCGACCAGGCCGACGCGATCCTCTCCCGGCTCGGCGAGGCCGAGGTCGTCGTGGCGGACCTCCGGGCGGGGCGGACGGGCGCGCTGTCGCTGTCGTACGTCGCCTCCGTCGGTGGCGCCTGGCTTCCCCGGGTCGTGCGCAGGCTCGGGACCGAGTTCCCGGGCGTCCGGCTGGACCTCGCCCTGCGGGAGTGGCTGCCCGACGACCCGGCCGACCGCTCCGACCTGCAGATCGCCGTCGAGCGGCCGGACTTCGAGGCGTGGCCCGGGTTCACCGCGCACCACCTGCTCGACGACCCGTACGTCGCCGTGCTGCCGGAGACGCATCCGCTGGCGGACCGCGCCGAGATCGAGCTGGCCGAGCTGTCCGGTGAGCGCTGGGTGGACAACGACTTCGCCCGCGGATGGTGCCGGCGCAACCTGGTCGAGGCGTGCACCGCCGCCGGGTTCCGCCCGCCGTTCCACGTGGAGGCGCACGACTACCCGACCGCGCTCGCGTTCGTCGCGGCCGGGATCGGGATCACCGTGCTGCCCGAGCTCGGTGCGGTCCGGATCCCGGCCGGGACGTGTGCGGTGCCGGTCGTCCGGCCGGTGCCGGTGCGCTCGATCCTGGCCGTCGTGCGGGACGCGGCCGCCCACACCCCGCCGGTGCTCGCCGCGCTGGACGAGCTGCGTGCGGTCGCTGCTATCCCTGCGGGCGCACCACGATCTCGGTGAGGTGTGCGTCGCGGGTCGCGGTCAGCGCGGCGAGCACCGCGGAGGCGACGGACTCGGGCCGCAGGAACCGCGACCCGTCGTACTCGCCGCCCTCGTGCGCCACGACCCGCTCCTGCATCGCGGTGTCCACCCGGCCCGGGTGCACCGAGGTGACCCGGATGCCGTTGCCGGACTCCTCGGCCCGCAGCGCGTCGCCGAAGGCGCGCAGCGCGAACTTGCTCGCGGCGTAGGAGCCCCAGCCCGCCCGCGCGGCGATGCCGGAACCGGAGTTGACCAGCACGACGTCCGCGCCGCCGTCGGCACCGGCCGCCCGGAGCGCGGGCAGCAGCAGCCGGGTGGCCTCCGCGACCGCGACCACGTTGACGTCGAACTGGGTCCGCCAGGTCGCGGCCGGGGTGTCCGCGACCGTGCCGAGCTCGCCGATCCCGGCGGAGTGCACCAGCGCGTCGAGGCGGTCGATGCCGGACAGCGCCCCGGCCAGCGCGTCGTCGTCGGTGAGCTCCACCGGAAGGGTCGTCACGGTGACGGGGCCCGCCGTCGTCAGCTCGTCGGTCAGCGCGGCCAGCCGCCGCTCGTCGCGCCCGCCCAGGATCAGGTCGTACCGCGGGGCGATGAGCTTCGCGACGGCGGCGCCGATGCCCTGGGAGGCACCGGTGATCAGGGCGAGGGGGCGGCGGGGCGAGGTCATGGACCTGAACCTACGGATCCGGCACCGGCGGTGCCGGGCACCACCAGATCCGCGCGCCGACGGGTCGACTCGATCAGGTCGGCGTTCGCGCCGTCGACGTCACGGGCCCACGCCCGGGCCGCCTCCGCGGTGCGGCCGTGCCGGGTGTGCCGCTCGACCAGGCGACGCAACCGTTCGTCCTCCGGCGTCCCGACGAACCAGGCCGCCGCGAGCAGCGGCCGGATCCGGGCCCACGGCTCGTCGGGCACCAGGAGGTAGTTGCCCTCGACCAGCACGATCCGGTGCCCGGGCTCGATCGCGATCGAGCCGGCGACGGGCTCGTCGACTGCCCGGTCGAAGCCGGGCGCGTAGACGGTCTCGCCGGTCGTCGACGTGACCCGGTCGAGAAGCGCGGCGAACCCGGCCCCGTCGAACGTGTCCACCGCACCCTTCCGGTCCCGGCGCCCGAGCCGGTCGAGCGTGACGTTGGCGAGGTGGAACCCGTCCATCGGCAGGGCGACCGCGGCCGGGCCGAGCCGCTCGGCCAGGGCGGCGGCCAGGGTCGTCTTGCCGCTCCCCGGGCTGCCGGCCAGTCCGATCAGGACTCGCGGCCGGTCGCCGAGGAGGCGGACGGCACGGCGGGCGAGCGCGTCGGGCCCGTCGGCCGTCACGCGGTCACCGGGCGGGTGGGCGGGGCCGTCCCCGTCGACGTTCATGCGGTGATTGTCGACGCCGGACACCGGTACGCGACGACGACGGCCCCGGGACCGTGCGCGTGGCACGGTCCCGGGGCCGCCGGTCCGGTCGTCCGGGGCCGGATCAGATCCGGCGCGCGGAGTTGAACGGCATCGCGTCCATGTCGGACACCTTGACCGGCTCGCCGCTGGTGGAGGCGTGGACGATCTTGCCGTCGCCCATGTAGATGCCCACGTGGCTGACCGGGCTGTAGAAGAAGACCAGGTCACCGGCCTGCAGGTTCGACTTCGACACCTTCGTGCCCGCCGACGCCTGGGCCTTGCTGGTACGCGGGACGTCCTTGCCCGCCTTCTTGTAGGCGTAGCTGACCAGGCCGGAGCAGTCGAACGCGCTGGGCCCGGTGGCACCCCAGCTGTAGGGCTTGCCGAGCTGAGCCATCGCGGTGGACAGCGCGCTGCTGCGGGCGGCCGCGGCACGGGCGGCGGGCGCGGCGGCCTTGGCGGCCTCGGCCACGTTCTGCGCGGCGGGGTTGACCGCGGGTGCGGGGGCGGCGGGCAGGACGGTGGCGGCCGGCGCGACGTCACGGGTCACGGACGCGGCGGGGGCCGGGGCGGCGTCGGCGGGGGCCGCCGCGGCCGCGGGGAGCACGGACAGGGCGGCCGCCGCGGCGGCGGTGGCCACGACGGCGACGCGGAGCGCCGGAGCGGTGGTGCGCTGGGGCACGGGAAAATCCTCGGGAGTAGCACCCCGGGCGTGCGGTGGAGGCGGAAACGCCGGTTCTTCAGGGGAGTGACCGGCGTGCCGAGGGAGCGACGTGCCGGGACCGGCTTCCCGCCCGCGTCGTCGCCCGGCGGTGACCCCGCGCCCCTCCGCCCCGGGTGGGCGTCGGTCGCGCAAGGCCGACGCGCACATTACGAACACATATCGTTCGAATAAATGACGCAGCACACAATCAATGCATGACTGCGCTCACGAACAATTCCGAGAAGATTCCGGATCGGGAACTTCCTGCTCCGGAAACGGCGACGGCCCGGCGGTGACCTGCGTGGTCACCGTCCGGGCCGGCACCGGAACGGAAAGTGATCAGGCGTCGCCCTCGCCCCGGATGAACTCCTCCACCTTGTCCCGCGCCTCGGAGTCGCGGGACTGCTCCGGCGGGGACTTCATGAAGTAGCTCGACGCCGAGAGGATCGGTCCGCCGATCCCGCGGTCCATCGCGATCTTCGCCGCGCGCACGGCGTCGATGATGATCCCGGCCGAGTTCGGCGAGTCCCAGACCTCGAGCTTGTACTCCAGGCTCAGCGGGACGTCACCGAACGCCCGGCCCTCCAGCCGCACGTAGGCCCACTTGCGGTCGTCCAGCCAGGCCACGTAGTCCGACGGGCCGATGTGCACGTTGTCCTTGCCCATGTCCCGGTCCACCTGGGACGTCACGGACTGGGTCTTCGAGACCTTCTTCGACTCGAGCCGCTCCAGCTCCTTCATGTTCAGGAAGTCCATGTTCCCGCCCACGTTGAGCTGCATCGTGCGGTCGAGCTGCACGCCGCGGTCCTCGAACAGCTTCGCCAGCACCCGGTGGGTGATGGTGGCGCCGACCTGGGACTTGATGTCGTCACCGACGATCGGCACCCCGGCCGCACGGAACTTCTCGGCCCACTCCGGGTCGGACGCGATGAACACCGGCAGCGCGTTCACGAAGCCGACCCCGGCGTCGATGGCGGCCTGGGCGTAGAACCGGTCGGCGTCCTCGCTGCCCACCGGCAGGTAGGACACGAGGACGTCGGCGCCCGAGTCGCGCAGCGCCTGCGCGACGTCGACCGGCTCGTCGTCGGACTCGGTGATCGTGTCCCGGTAGAAGCGCCCGAGGCCGTCGAGGGTCGGCCCGCGCTGGACGGTCACGCCCAGCGGCGGCACGTCCGCGATCTTGATCGTGTTGTTCTCGCTGGCCGAGATGGCGTCGGCGAGGTCGTGCCCGACCTTCTTCGCGTCGACGTCGAACGCGGCCACGAACGTCACGTCCCCGACGTGGTAGCCGCCGAAGTCCACGTGCATCAGGCCGGGGACCTTGGTCGACGGGTCGGCGCCCGCGTAGTAGCGGACACCCTGCACCAGCGACGCCGCGCAGTTGCCCACGCCGACGACCGCGACCCGAACCTGGCTCATGTCAGGCTCCTCCTGTTGTCTCGTCCTGTCGTTGCCCGCCGGATCCGGGTCCGGCGTCCGTACCGGCTCCCGTGCCGGGGATGGTCTCGTCGAGCTGCTCCGCCCGTTCGGTCGCGAGCAGCTCGTTCAGCCAGCGCACCTCGCGCTCGGAGCTCTCCAGCCCGAGGCGGTGCAGCTCGCGGGTGTAGCGGTCGATCTGCTCACCGGTGCGTCCCAGCGTGACGCGCAGTCCGTCCCGGCGTTCCTCCACCGTCCGGCGGCGACCCTCCAGGATGCGGATCCTCGTCGCCACCGGCGTCCGCGAGAAGAACGCCAGGTGCACGCCGAAACTTCCGTCCTCCCACGCCTGTGGCCCGGCCTCGTCGAGGATCTCGGCGAAACGGTCCTTCCCGTCGCCGGTGATCCGGTAGACCCGGCGGCCGCGCCGCAGCCGGCCACCCGCGACACTGTCCGCGGGATCGCCGGTGTCGGCGATGAGCCCGGCCCGGACGAGCCTGCGCAGCGCCGGGTACAGCGACCCGTAGGAGAATGCCCGCGGGCCGCCCAGCCGGCGACCGAGCTGCTTGCGCAGCTCGTACCCGTGCAGCGGGCCGTCCTGGAGCAGGCCGAGCACGGCGAACTCCAGCACGGCACACCTCCTCGTCACCCCCGGGCCCCGCCCGGGGTCGACCCGTACGACTATATCGGTCCGATACATCGGCGCGCCTCATGCATGATCGTCATCACAGACCGTCGTGACCCGGGTGGACGGCCGTCACCTGGGCCGGGACCGCTACTCCGACGGGGCGGGCGGTGGGTACGACGGACGGCCGCGCGTACCCTGGAAGGGTGCTCAATCCGCGACAGGTGGTGGACTACGCCCTGCAGCGCCGCGCGCTGCTGGGCGACGTCCGCGCCGGTCGGGTCGGTCCGGAGGAGGTGTGCGATGCGGGTGCCTACCTGCACCGCGCCGCCCGGTTCCACGGCACCACGGTCGACGAGACCTGCCCGGTGTGCCGCAAGGAGCCGCTCGCCCAGGTGTCCTGGGTGTTCGGCGAGAGCCTCCGGCACGTCTCCGGTTCGGCCCGCTCGGGGGCCGACCTGGAGCAGCTGGCCGCGCACCATCCCGAGTTCACGGTGCACGTCGTCGAGGTGTGCCGGGCGTGTGGCTGGAACCATCTGGTCCGGTCGTTCGTCCTCGGCACCGGCCGGCGGCAGCGCCGCGGACCCAGGACCGCGGGCGGATGACCCGCACACCGAGCGCCGCGACGACCCGGACCGCGTGCACGGCACCGGACCGCGAACGGACCACCGCCCCGGGCTCCCCCGGCCCGGACGGCGGACCAGCGAGACCGCACCCCACGGAGCCGCCCGGTGAACGACGAGCGTGACCCCCGGCGCACCCCGCCGCCCGGACCCCCGCCGCCCCCCGGCCGTCCCCTCCCCCCACCGGCTCCCCGTCCGGGTCAGGGACCCCGCCGGAACGGGCCTCCGCCTCCGCCACCCGGACCGCCTCCCGGCCGTCCGGGGCCGAACGGTCGTCCGGGACCGCCCCCGGGGCCCCCGCCCGGGCCGCCCCCCGGTCAGCGGCCGCCGCCGCAGGCGCCGTACGCCCAGTCGCCGCCGCCGCTGCTGACCCACGAGGACTCCGGCGTCGGCAACTTCGACCCGGTCGACCGCCCGTACCCGGCACAGCAGCCGCCACCCGGCCGCGCCGGTGGCGGTCCGCCCGGCCCGCCCGGACGTGGCGACGGCCGCCGTCCCGGCGACGGCGGCGAGCCCCCGAAGGGCGGCAGGTCGCGCCGGCGCCGGATCCGGAACTGGGTGCTCGGGGCGGCCGCACTGGCGGTCATCGGCCCGCTCGTCGCGTTCGCGATCGGCTGGCTGGTGTTCCCGGTGCCGAACGCCGACGACATCGCCGTCAGCCAGGTCGCCACGTTCTCCTACGCCGACGGAGCGCCGTTCGCGACCGTCCGGCCGGACAACGTCAACCGGACCAGTGTCGGCCTCGACCAGGTCCCGCTGCCGGTGCAGCAGGCCGTGCTGTCCGCCGAGGACCGCTCGTTCTACTCCAACCCCGGCTTCGACATCTCCGGCATCGGCCGGGCGGTGATCAACCAGCTCACCGGCGGGATCGGTGGTGGGTCGACGATCACCCAGCAGTACGTGAAGGTGACCACCGGCAACGACCAGTACTCGCTGTTCCGGAAGTTCCGCGAGGTCGTGCTCGCGGCGAAGATCTCCAAGGAGATGACCAAGGAACAGATCCTGGAGAACTACCTGAACGCGATCTACCTCGGTCGCGGTGCCTACGGCGTGCAGGCCGCGTCCCAGGCGTACTTCGGGAAGAACGTCCAGGACCTCGGCCCCTCCGAGGGCGCGATGCTCGCCGGCCTCATCCAGTCGCCCTCGCGCTGGGACCCGGCGAAGAACCTCGAGATGTCCCAGCAGCGCTGGGCGTTCGTCCTCGACGGCATGGTCCAGCAGAACTGGCTGTCCCCGGCGGAGCGCTCGCAGCAGCAGTTCCCGCAGTGGCGGGAGTCCGCGGGAAACCAGGGCGGCGGCATCCCCGGCGACGACCGCGGCCACATCTACAACGCCGCCCGCGCCGAGCTGGAGAGGCTCGGCATCTCCGAGGCGGAGATCAACACCCAGGGACTGACGGTCACCACCACGGTCGACCCGAAGGCCCAGGAGGACGCCACCCGGGCGGTCAAGGACATCATGGAGGGCCAGCCGGAGAACCTGCGCTCGTCGCTGGTGTCGGTGGACCCGAAGACCGGCGCGGTCCTCGCCTACTACGGCGGCGAGAACGGCGTCGGGCTCGACTACGCGAGCGTGCTCAAGCAGCCGGGGTCGTCGTTCAAGCCGTTCGTGCTGGCCGCTGCCCTGCAGGCCCCGGACCCGATCGGGTTGGGAGCCACCTACGACGGCTCCTCCCCGCAGACCCTGGCGGGCGCGAAGGTCACCAACTCCGAGGGCGTCAGCTGTGCGAGCTGCTCGGTCAAGGAGGCCATGACGAAGTCGATCAACACGGTCTTCTACCGGATGGGTCTCGACGTCGGCCCGCAGAAGGTCGCCGAGGCCGCGCACCAGGCCGGCATCCCCGGCGACCTCCTGCCGAACCCCACCGGCGGCATCTCGCTGGGTGACCGCGAGGTCCACCCGGAGGACATGGCGTCGGCCTACGGCACCTTCGCCGCGGACGGTGTGAAACGCGAGCCGTACCTCGTCGCCAAGGTCACCGCGAGCGACGGCCGGGTCATCTTCGACCGCGGCTCGACCGACACCGGCGAGCAGGTGATGGACCCCGAGGTGGCGCGCAACGTCACCGAGTCGATGACCGACGTCGCGGACTCCTCGCGGATCGGCCTGAGCGGCGGCCGGCCGGTCGCCGCCAAGACCGGCACCGTGCAGAGCGGCACCGAGGGCCAGAACAACGACGCCTGGACGGTCGGCTACACGCCGTCGGTGTCCACCGCGGTCTGGGTCGGCACCGACGACAACAGCCCGATCAGGAACTCCTCCGGGAACCCGATCTACGGCCGGATGCTGCCGGGGTCGATCTGGCAGTCGTTCATGGACGACGTGCTGGACGGCACCCCCGTCGAACGGTTCTCCGGCTTCGAGCCGATCGGCCAGGCGCCCCCCGCACGGGAGGCCTCCACCGACACCGGCGAGCAGCCCACCGGGAGCGCCGAGCCGACCGCGGAGCCGAGCGGGGAACCGGGACGGGACGAGTCCGGCAACGGTGACTCCGGGAACGGCGACTCCGGCCGCGGCGACGGCGGCGACCGGACCCGCGAGTCCACGGGCAACGACCGCCCCGGCCGGGACAACCCGTTCGCCGACGACGAGGACCCGGACGGCGGCGGCGAACCGACCGGGGAGAACAACTGACCGGAGCCGGCCGTCCCGGCCCCGCCCCGCCCGAGGAGCGGCGGACCGGGGACGGCCCGACCGGCCGGGTCGTCCCGACGTGGACCGAGCCGCTGGCGCGCTCGGCCAGCCGGATCGCCGGGGGCCCGCTCGGCAGGCACGCGCTCGTCGGCCGGGCCCGGTACTGGACGCCGCTGCGCACCGTGCTGCTGTTCGCGGTCGTCGTGCTGGCCGTGAGCTGGCTCGGCAAGGCGGCCTGCCTGCAGGAGTACCGCACCGCGGACGGGGTGCTCGCGCTGGACTGGCGCAACGACCGCCAGTACGTCGCGATGTGCTACTCCGACACCGTTCCGCTCTACGGGCTCGAAGGTCTCGCCGACGACGGCGTCCCCTACCGCGACGCCTGGTTCGAGTCCGCGGCCGACGGGTCCCGGGTCGAGCGCTACATGGAGTACCCGGTCCTCACCGGGTTCTTCCAGTACCTGAACGCCCAGCTCACCGACGGGTGGATGTGGCTGTCCGAGCGGCTGCCGCTGCCGAGCGCGCTCGACGTCGTCGTCTACTTCGACATCACGGCGTTCTGGCTCGCCGCCGGATGGCTCGCGGTGGTGTGGGCGGTGCTGATGCTCCGCCCCGAACGCCCGTGGGACGCCGCGCTGGTCGCGCTCTCCCCGCTGGCGCTGGTGCACGCCTTCACCAACTTCGACACCGTCACCGTCGCGCTCGCGACCGGCGCGTTGCTCGCGCTGCGCCGGGACCGGCCCGGCTGGGCGGGCGTGCTGATCGGGCTCGGCGCCGCCGCGAAGCTCTATCCGGCGTTGCTGCTGCTGCCGATCCTGCTCGTCGGGTGGCGACGACGGTCCTCCGGTGGCCTGCCGCGTGCGGCGTGGGTCATCGGTGCGGCGATCGGGTCCTGGCTGGCGGTGAACCTGCCCGTCGCGCTGGCCTGGCCACGCGGCTGGGCGGAGTTCTTCCTGCTCAACCGCACGCGTCCGGCCGACCCGGACTCGATCTGGTACTCGCTGTACTGGTTCACCGGCTGGGCCGGGTTCGACGGCCGGCTCGCCGACGGTGCAGCGCCCTCCGTCCTCAACGCCGTCACCGCCGCGCTGATGGTGCTCGCGTTCGCCGCGATCGCCTGGCTGGCGTGGCGCGCCCCGCGCCCGCCTGCGGTGGCGGAGCTGGGTTTCCTCGTCGTCGCGGCGTTCCTGCTGCTGAACAAGGTGTGGAGCCCGCAGTACTCGCTGTGGCTGGTGCCCCTCGCCGTGCTGGCGCTGCCTCGGTGGAGGCTGCTGCTGGCCTGGATGACGGTCGACGCACTCGTCTGGGTGCCGCGGATGTACCAGTACCTCGGGGTCGA
This sequence comes from Pseudonocardia sp. EC080619-01, assembly GCF_001420995.1. NCBI lineage: Bacteria > Bacillati > Actinomycetota > Actinomycetes > Pseudonocardiales > Pseudonocardiaceae > Pseudonocardia > Pseudonocardia sp. EC080619-01. Next base: position 2,896,136 of record NZ_CP012184.1, read on the forward strand.
GGCCAAGGGTCTGCCGGTCGAGCCGTTCCTGGTCACGGTGCTCGTCCGCGACGCGGTCGTGGTCTGGCTGTGCGTGCTCGTGGTGCGGCAGATCCTGCGCCGGGAGCCGGAGCCCGGACGGGGCCCGGACCCCGTGTGGCCGCGGGCGACCGGGCCCGTCGCCGCGGCCCCGGTGCCGCCGGGGCCGGGCGCGGGGCCGTCGAGCTCGCTGCTGGGCGCGGGACAGAGCGCGGGACCGGTGGCAGCGGACGAGATCGGCCTTACCGCCGGAGCGACGGGGACCGATCGTCCGGAACCGCCGCAGCGGCGCCGTGTGCGGGGCGCTCCGGAGCGGGACGCGGCCGTCCGGGAGCCGTGGCCGAACCGGTCCGAACGGCGCGATCCGCCCACGCGATCCTGAGCGCTCTGCCGCTCTGCCGTTCTGCCGTTCTGCCGTTCTGCTGGATCGCCGCGCAGCTCGGCCGGGCGTCGCAGGGTCGCCCGGTCGCCGTGCGGGGGCGCCGGCCCCGCACGGCCCCGGCGAAGCACAGGCCGGCGCCGCCTCGCACACTCTGCCCTCAACCGCACACGTCTAGGGCTCCCCGCACGGTCTCCATCTTGTGCGGGGAGCGGAGAACCCGTGCGGTTCTGCGCAGCCTGTGCGGCAGCGGTGAGCCCGGGGTGACCGGGGTCTCGCTTCCCACGCCGGTGCGGGGCGGTGCGGCAGGATCGGGCCATGGGCGACGACGCGGTGGTCCCGGACCGGGTGCAGCAGCGGCTGTGCGAGCGGATCGGGGAGGCACTCACCGTCCTCCCGCCGCACGCGCGCCACACCGTGTCGGACGCCGACCGTGCCGGGAAGCGCGCCGCGGCCGTGACCATGACGCTGCTCCCGGTCCCTGGCGCCACCGGGGACGGGCCGCTGGCCGACGAGATCGCCTTCGTCCTGACCCGGCGGGCCCGGTCGCTGCGCGCGCACTCGGGACAGTGGGCGCTGCCCGGCGGCCGCCTCGACGACGGCGAGACCGCCGAGCAGGCGGGCCGGCGCGAGGTGTCCGAGGAGATCGGTCTGGAGCTCGGTCCCGATCGTGTGCTGGGCCTGCTGGACGACTACCCCACCCGTTCCGGCTACGTGATCACGCCGGTCGTGCTGTGGGCCGGCGGCGCCGGGGAGCCCGTGCCGAACCCCGACGAGGTCGGCGAGCTGCACCGCCCGCCGCTGGCGGAGATCGACCACGAGCCCCGGTTCCTCACCATCCCGGAGTCGGACGCCCCGGTGATCCAGGTGCCGCTGTTCGACCGCTTCGTGCACGCCCCCACTGGCGCGGTGCTGCACCAGTTCCGGGAGGTCGTGCTGCACGGCCGCGCGACCCGGGTGGCGCACCTGGAACAGCCGGTGTTCGCCTGGCGGTGAGCCCGGTGAGCCCGGTGAGCCCGGTGAGCCCGGTGAGCCCGGTGGCCCGGTGGCCCGGTGAGGCTCAGGCCGTGGCGTGCTCGCGGAGCCAGGCGATGTCGCGGGCCTGCCCCTCGGCCGGGGTCTCCACCACGACCGGGGCACCGGCCTCGGCGACGACGGCGGCCAGCTCGTCCGGCGGGATGGTCCCGGAGTCGATGTTGGCGTGCCGGTCGCGGGCCGAGTCGAACGGGTCGCGCGAAGAGTTCAGGTGGATCAGGTCGATCCGCCCCGTGATCGCCCGGGCGCGCTCCACGAGACCGGCCAGCTCCTCCCCGCCGGCGAAGGCGTGACAGGTGTCGAGACAGAACCCGACGCCGAACTCGCCGACCGCGTCCCACAGCCGGCCGAGCGCGTCGAACCGGCGGGCCATCGCGTTGTCCCCGCCGGCGGTGTTCTCGATCAGGACGGGTACGTCGAACCCGTGCTCACCGGCCTGGCGCTCCACGAACTTGCGCCAGTTGTCGACACCGGTGGCCGGGTCGTCGTCCTTCGTGACGTGACCGCCGTGCACGACCAGGCCGAACGCGCCGACCTCGGCCGCACCCGCCAGGTGCTGCTGGACGATCTTGCGGGAGGGGATGCGGATCCGGTTGTTCGTCGACGCGACGTTCGCGGTGTAGGGCGCGTGCACGACCACCGCGACCTCGGAGGCCGCCAGCTCCGCCGCGCGCGGGTGCGGTGGCGGTTTCTTCCAGCCCTGAGGGTCGGACAGGAAGAGCTGGATCACCTCGGCGCCCACCTCGCCGGCCTCGGCCAGCGGGTCCTCGGCGTCCCGGACGTGTGCTCCGATCTGCATGCGGGCAACGGTAGCGAGGCCCCCCGACAGCGGGCGCCCGCCGCCCCGGGGACCCGGGAGCGGTGTACCCGCAGGTCGGGGCCCGGACGGGCGTTGGTAACCTTTCCCGGCTCTCCTGCAGTGTCGTCGCCGCGACGTCGTCGCGGATCGAGAACTGTCGGGGGGCACTGAGAACCTCCTGTCACGGCCGTCGGGGTCGTGACCGTCACGAGTCCATAGGAGGTGAGTGGTTCTCATGCGTCATTACGAGGTCATGGTCATCCTCGACGGCAGCCTGGACGAGCGCACTGTGCAGCCGTCCCTGGAGCAGTTCCTCACCGTCGTGAAGAGCGACGGCGGATCGATCGAGAAGATCGAGGTCTGGGGCAAGCGCCGGCTGGCCTACGAGATCAAGAAGCAGGGCGAGGCCATCTACGCGGTCGTCGAGATCGCCGCGGAGCCGGCCACCGTCGCCGAGCTGGACCGCCAGCTGGGCCTGAACGAGTCCGTGCTGCGCACCAAGGTGCTGCGCAAGGACGTCACCCGCACGCCGGCGCCCGCCGCCGGCTGAGAGAGGGGCAGTCATGGCCGGCGAGACCGTGATCACCGTCGTGGGCAACCTGACGGCGGATCCCGAGCTGCGGTTCACCCCCTCCGGCGCCGCGGTCGCCAACTTCACCGTCGCGTCCACACCGCGCACCTTCGACCGCCAGTCCGGCGAGTGGAAGGACGGGGAGGCGCTGTTCCTGCGCTGCAACATCTGGCGGCAGGCGGCGGAGAACGTCGCCGAGTCGCTGACCCGCGGTGCGCGGGTCGTGGTGCAGGGGCGTCTCCGCCAGCGGTCCTTCGAGACCCGCGAGGGTGAGAAGCGCACCGTCGTGGAGATGGAGGTCGACGAGGTCGGTCCCTCGCTCCGCTACGCGACCGCCAAGGTCAACAAGGTCAACAAGGTCAGCCGGGGCGGAGGCTCCGGTGGCTTCGGTGGCGGCGGCGGTGGTGGCGGCTACGACGGCGGCGGCGGTGGCGGATTCGGCGGCGGCCAGCAAGGCGGCGGCGGGTCCGGTGGAGGCAACTCCGGCGGCTATGACGACCCCTGGGGTTCGGCCCCGCCCGCGGGCAGCGGAGCGGCGTCCGACGACGAGCCCCCCTTCTGATCCACGTTCGCATCCCGCCCGTCACGGGCGGTGGACTACTCCAGGAGCACCACCATGGCCAAGGTCATCGTGCGCAAGCCGAAGAAGAAGGTCTGCGCTTTCTGCAAGGACAAGGCCCAGCCGATCGACTACAAGGACACCGGTCTGCTGCGGAAGTTCATCTCCGACCGGGGCAAGATCCGCGCCCGCCGTGTGACCGGCAACTGCCGGCAGCACCAGCGTGACGTCGCCGTCGCGGTCAAGAACTCCCGCGAGGTGGCCCTGCTGCCCTACACCTCGACCGCTCGCTGAGGAAGGGGAGACACGTGAAGCTCATCCTCAACGCCGACGTCCCGAACCTGGGCGCCCCGGGTGACATCGTCGAGGTCAAGGACGGCTACGGCCGTAACTACCTGCTGCCGCGCAAGCTCGCGGTCGTCGCCACCCGTGGCGCCGAGAAGCAGGTCGAGCAGATCCGCCGGGCCCAGAAGACCCGCGAGATCCGCGACCTGGGCCACGCCCAGCAGGTCGACTCGCAGCTGAAGAACCTGAACGTCACCGTGCCGGCCAAGGCTGGCGCCAGCGGTCGTCTGTTCGGTTCGGTCACGCCGGCTGCCGTCGTCGACGCGGTGAAGACCGCGGGCGGCCCGGCGCTGGACAAGCGGACGGTCGACGTCCCGGGTCACATCAAGACCCTGGGCAAGCACCAGGTGCAGGTCCGCCTGCACCCGGAGGTCACCACCGAGCTGCCGATCGCGGTCTCGCCCTCCGGAGTCCTACGTGGACTGCGACACCCTGTCGAGTGAATGGGGCGGGATCCGTTGTCACGCAGGCGACACGCCGCAGGGTGACGCCCCGGTCGTCGGAGGGGGTTGTGGACGCGACGGACGGTGAGCGGTGCCCCGGGGAGTCCGACACGCCCACGAGAGGTCTGCGCCGACACGCCAGAGCAAAGTTGTCCACACCCGTCCCCATGCCTCTGACCTGCTGTTCCGGCACGAATCCGGCTGTTGTCCCCAACATGTCCACAGCACGGTCCCGGGATGGGCGGTGTTGGTGCACAGTTCATCCCCAAGTCGATCACCAGACCGGTTCGCGCGCGGTGCCCGCACCGACCTAGCCTCGGTCGTACCGGCCCGGTGAGAGGCCGTGCGCGATCCGCGCACGGGCGTCGCCGTGAGAGCCGGAGATCGCGGGAGATCAGCGCGGGCGGCACCCATCCGTCGCTCGCGCATCGAACGTGTGTTCGTTAAGCTGTTCACCGGGGGTGACGCTGCGTATGGCTCTGACCGACGACCGTCCTGCCGGGCGGCCTCGGGCCGTCCGTGACGGCGAGGCCGGTGGCTCCGGTGAAGGCGGCAACGGCGCCTTCGACCGTCAGCCCCCACAGGACCTCACCGCGGAACAGTCCGTGCTCGGCGGCATGCTGCTGAGCAAGGACGCGATCGCCGACGTGGTCGAGGTGCTGCGCCCGGAGGACTTCTACCGGCCCGCGCACCAGACCGTCTACGAGACGATCCTGGACCTCTACGGCCGTGGTGAGCCGGCCGACGCGGTGACCGTGTCGGCGGAGCTGCAGCGGCGCGGCGAGCTCGTGCGGCTGGGAGGGGCGCCGTACCTGCACACCCTGATCGCGACCGTGCCGACCGCGGCGAACGCGGCGTACTACGCCGAGATCGTCGGGGAGAAGGCGATCCTGCGGCGACTGGTCGAGGCCGGCACCCGGATCGTGCAGCTCGGCTACCACGGCAACGAGGGCGGTGAGGTCGAGGAGGTCGTCGACCGGGCACAGGCCGCGGTCTACGAGGTCACCGAGCGCACCACCACCGAGGACTACACGGTGCTGGAGGAGCTCCTCCAGCCCACGATGGACGAGATCGACGCGATCGCCTCCCAGGGCGGGATGGCCGCGGGCGTGCCGACCGGGTTCGCCGATCTCGACGCCGTGACCAACGGCCTGCACCCGGGGCAGATGGTCGTCGTCGCGGCCCGTCCGGGTCTGGGCAAGTCGACCCTCGGCCTGGACTTCGCCCGGTCGTGCTCCATCAAGAACGGCATGACCAGTGCGTTCTTCTCGCTGGAGATGAGCAAGTCCGAGATCGTGATGCGTCTGCTCTCGGCGGAGGCGCGGATCCGGCTGGCCGACATGCGCGCGGGCCGGATGTCCGACGAGGACTGGACGCGGATGGCGCGGCGGATGTCGGAGATCTCCGAGGCGCCCCTCTACATCGACGACTCACCGAACCTGACGCTGATGGAGATCCGGGCCAAGGCGCGCCGGATGAAGCAGCGCAACGACCTCAAGCTGATCATCCTGGACTACCTGCAGCTGATGACCTCGGGCCGCAAGGTCGAGTCGCGTCAGCAGGAGGTGTCCGAGTTCTCGCGTCAGATCAAGCTGATCGCGAAGGAGCTCGAGGTGCCGGTGGTCGCGATGAGCCAGCTGAACCGTGGTCCCGAGCAGCGCACGGACAAGCGGCCGATGCTGTCGGACCTGCGTGAGTCCGGTTCGATCGAGCAGGACGCCGACATGGTGGTCCTGCTGCACCGGCCCGACGCGTTCGAACAGGACGATCCGCGCGCCGGCGAGGCGGACCTGATCCTGGCCAAGCACCGTAACGGCCCGACCACGACGATCACGGTGGCCCACCAGCTGCACTACAGCCGGTTCTCCGACCTGGCGCACGGCTGAGCCGCGCCGGGCGGCGGTCCCGCCCGCGAGAGGCGGGGCCCGGCGGGCTCGGCGGGGACGGTCAGGCCGTACCGGGCTGGGCCCGCGGGCCCGTCGTCGCGGCGACACCCAGGGACAGGGCTGCCAGCACGATGCCGGCGATCACGACCGGCACGCTGACCGCGACGGCGCCCACCAGCAGCACCAGCAGGGAGAGACCCAGCAGGGTCGAGGGGAGCGGGCCCGAGCGGTGCACGGAGCGGCCGCCGCCGTTGCCGGAGAGACCGCTCAGCAGCCCACCCGGCCCGATCGGTACGCGGCCTGCTGCCGCCAGTGCGGCGAAACGCCGCACCAGGCGCGGGTCGGTCAGTCGCAGCTGCACCTCGATCTCGTGCAGCCGACGGCGCTCACGGTCGCTGAGCACTGCAACACCCCTCTTAGGGTCTCGGACGGCACACCACGTGCCGGCGGAACGCCAGGGGCGTCGTCGATCCGGGCTGATGCGACAGTACGTGACCGAATCGTGATCTTCGGCGCGGGGGCGGCGGCGTCACACGTGCCGCGGCTCACCCGCGGCCGGCTCACCAGAGCGAGACGCGGTCGTGACGGGGGCCGGCCGGGGCGCCGAGCCGGGTGCAGAGCCCGGCCCAGGAACGGTCGTCGGCCGGGGTCCGCACCGGGCGCGGACGCAGCCAGCGGATCTTCAGGTCGGGGTCGTCGGGGTCGACCTCGAGCCGGTCCCGGCGGGACGGCCGGGTGGCCGTCCGGATCTCGACCAGTGTGTTGCCGGTGACCGCCTGCACGCCGTAGAGGCAGCCCGGCGGGACCAGCAGGGTGCGCGGGCCGTCGAGCAACGCGACGGCGAGCCGTCCGAAGGTCTCGGCCGCCGGCCGGGTGTCGATCACGACGGCGTAGCCGGACCCGCGCGGGACGCCGAGGAGGACGGCGCCGTCGGGGTGGCCGTGCAGCCCGTGCACGGCGCCGTCGGCGGGACGCCGCCGACGACGGACGGTGAACGCTCCCGGGTCGACGGCCGCACCCGGGCCGCCACCGGGTGCCGTGGCGTCGAGCAGCAGCGCACCCGGCACCACGGTCGTCACCACCTGCACCTGTTGCTCCCGTCGTCGTGGCCGCCCGCCGCGCGCCGGGCGCGGTGCGATCGATCTCGCGTACCGGTGACGACAACGAGTGATCGGGTCCTCGGTGACGCTCCGCGAGACTTCACTACTCCGAACGGGTGCGCAGAGCCCGCTCAGTGCCGACTACTACTATCCCGGATAGTTGATCGCCGGGCCGGCGGTCGTGACCGTGGTCGGGAGGGTGTGTGCCGGACCGGATGCGCTGTCGCTCCTGCCGCGGTGAGCAGGGTGGGATCGTCCTGGACCTGGGCGAACAGCCCCCGTGGGACAGCATGCCGCCGGCCGCCACGCCGCTGCCCGATCCCGTATCGCCGTTGCGGATGTGGCTGTGCCGTTCCTGCGGACTGGCTCAGCTCGAGGCCGGTGCGGACGTGGGCGAGGAGATTCTCGGCGTCGAACCGCGGGCGGTCGCCGAGCAGAGCGACCGCGCCGTGGAGCGGCTGGTCCGGGAGGGACTGGTCCGGCCGGGCGATCGGGTCGTCGAGTACGGCAGCCCGCACGGCGAGTCGTGGCTGCCGCGCCTGACGGGGCGCGGGATGACGGACGCCGGGCACGCCGCCCCGCCGGGTACCGCCGACCTCGTCGTCGACTTCTACGGACTGCTGCACGAGCCCGACCAGGACGCCGCGTTGCGCCGCCGGGCCGGGGTGCTCGCGCCGGGTGGGACGCTCGCCCTGCAGCTGCTGTCGCTGGGCACCGTCCTGCGTGACGGCCAGTGGTACGACCTGCGGCACGGCCACTACGCGTACTGGTCGCTGCCCGCGCTGGACACCGCGCTGCGCCGGTACGGCCTGGCCGTGCACCGGGCCTGGCGGTACCCGCTGTCCGGCGGGACGCTCCTGGTGACAGCCCGGGCCGGTGCGACGCCGGACACCGGGACCCGGCGCCTGCTCCGCGAGGAGGACGAGCAGGGCGTCACCACCCCGGGCGGGCTCGCCGGGCTGCAGCGGTCCGCCGACCGGGCCCACGACCTGTGGGGGTGGCTGGACGCGGAGCGGCGGGCCGGGCGCACCGTGGCCGCGTACGGCGCCGCGTCGAGGGCGGTGCCGGTGATGTGTCACGCGGGGCTGGACGCCGGCCTGCTGGCCGCCGTCGGCGACGCATCGCCCACCAAGCAGGGCCGCCGGATGCCCGGCACCGACATCCCGATCGTGTCCCCCGCGGAGCTGGCCGCCCTACGCCCGGACCGGGTCGTGCTCTTCCTGGCCGAGCTCGCCGACGAGGTGCGTGCGGCGCTGCCGGAGATCGAGGCGGCCGGCGGTCGCTGGGTCGTCCTCGATCCGGTCCCGCGGCTGGTCAAGCCCGTTCCGGGGGTGTTCGCCGGCTGATCCCGACCGGGGGAGCATGGGGGGTTGCGGCTACCCTGTGTCCGGGAGGCGGGATGCGGGGTCGACTGGGTGAGCTCGAGGCCGTCGTGATGGACGTGCTGTGGTCCGGCGACGAGCCGCTCCGCGTCCGTGACGTCCGGCTGCGTCTGGCCCCGGAGCGTCCGCTCGCGTACACCACGGTGATGACCGTGCTCGACAACCTGCACCGCAAGGGCTGGGTGCGCCGCGAGCTCGACGGCCGTGCCTACCTCTACCGCCCCGCGGCCAGCCGCGAGGAGGAGACCGCGCGGGCACTGCGGGACCTGCTCGACACCGGCGGTGACACCGAGGCCGTCCTGATGCACTTCGCGCGCTCGGTCTCCGAACGGGAGTCCGCCGTCCTGCGCGACGCCCTGGCCGGCCCGGACCGGGGCTGATCCGGGCGGCGGCCCTCAGGCGGCGCGGTCCGCGCGCCGGGCCCGGGAGCGCAGCCAGGCCGGCCGCCTGCTCGCGGGGACGTCGCCGTCGTCACCGGAACGTTCGGCGGTCCGGGTGATGTTGCGGACCATCCCGCCGAACACGATCCCGTGGAACGGGGCCACCGACCACCAGTACAGGTAGCCGGGGAGCCCGTGCGGGATGAAGACGGCCCGCTGGTGGTAGGTGGAGCCGCCGTCGCGCGGGGTCACCGACATGTCCAGCCACGCCTGTCCGGGCACCTTCATCTCGGCGCGCAGCCGCAGGAGCCCCTCCTGTGGTCCGAGGTCGCTGCCGGGCGAGCGGCTCCCACCCGGCTCGACCAGCCGCTCGACCCGCCACCAGTCCAGGGCGTCGCCGGTGTGCAGGTCGTCCGGGTCGCGCCGGCCGCGGGACAGCCCGACCCCTCCGACGGCCCGGTCCATCCAGCCACGCACCGACCAGGCCAGCGGGAACGAGTACCAGCCCCGCTCACCCCCGATGCCCTCGATGACCGTCCACAAGCGCTCCGGTGACGCGGACGTCGGCTGCTCGCGCTCGTCGAGGTAGACGCTGCCCCCGGCCCAGTCCGGGTCGCTCGGAAGCGGATCGGACGGCACGTTCTCCACCGTCGCGCCGGACCAGCGGGTCTCCACCTCGCCGCCGGTGATCCGGGCGAGGGCGAGCCCGACGGCCCGCTCGTAGCCGATCAGCCCACCGGGCGGATCCGGCACGTGGTCGGCGATGTCGTTCTCGGTGCAGACGACCTCGTGCACCAGTGACTCGATGAGCGGCTTCGCGATGGACTTCGGCACCGGGGTCACGACGTTCACCCAGTGGGCCGACAGCGCGGGCGACAGCACCGGCACCGGCAGCACCCGGCGCCTGCCCAGGTCGGCGACGGCGGCGTAACGGCGCATCATCTCGATGTAGGACAGGACGTCCGGACCGCCGATGTCGAAGGTCCGGTTCAGCTCCTCCGGGATCTCCGCGACCCGGATCAGGTAGCGCAGCACGTCCCGCACCGCGATCGGCTGGATGCGGTTGTGGACCCAGCGGGGGGTGACCATCACCGGCAGCCGCTCGGTCAGGTGGCGCAGCATCTCGAAGCTCGCCGAGCCGGACCCGAGGATCACCGCGGCCTGCAGGACGACCGTCGGCACCCCGGACCGCAGCAGGGTCTCCCCCACCTCCACCCGGGACGCCAGGTGCGCCGACAGCTCGTCCGGATCGTCGTCGGGGTGCAGGCCGCCCAGGTAGACGATCCGCTTCACCCCGGCCTCGCGTGCGGCCTCGCCGAGGATCAGCGCCGCCCGCCGGTCGGTGGCGGCGAAGTCGGTGTCGGACAGCGAGTGCACGAGGAAGTAGACGACGTCGACGTCGGTGCACGCGGCACGCACGCTCGCCGGATCGAGCAGGTCCCCCCGGACGATCTCGGCGTCGGCCGCCCAGGGCACGTCGGCCAGCTTGTCCGGGTTCCGGACCAGGCACCGCACCTGCACCGGACCGGACGCCGGATCCGGGGTCAGGTCGTCCTCGGGACCGTGCCCGAGCAGCCGGGGCGCGAGGCGCCCGCCGATGTAACCGGTCGCTCCCGTGACGAGATAACGCACGACGGCGATCGTGCCACCGGTGCGCCCGGACGGCAGGGTCACGCGTCACGGGTGGGGGCGGTCGCCGGATTGGCGTCGCGTGGCAGCAGCGGGTCCACCTGCTCCGGTGCGACCTCGTGCGGCGCGGCCAGGGACCGGACCGCCGCGGTGAGCACCGCCATCAGCGGGACGGCGAGCAGCGCGCCGGTGATCCCGGCGATGACGACACCGGCCGCCACCGCGAGGGCGATCGCGAGCGGGTGCAACCGCACGGCCCGGCCCATCAGCACCGGTTGCAGCACGTGGCTCTCCAGTTGCTGCACGGCCAGCACCACCCCGAGCACGACGAGTGCGGTGCCGATCCCGTTCGCGACCAGCGCGATGAGCACGGCGATCCCCCCGGTCAGCACCGCGCCGACGATCGGGACGAACGCGCCGACGAACACCAGCGCCGTCAACGGCAGGGCCAGCGGTACGCCGGTGATCCACAGCCCGAGCCCGATCCCGATCGCGTCCACGATCGCGACCAGGACGGTCGCGCGGACGTACCCGACCAGCGAGGCGAAGGCGCGGCGGCCGGCGACGTCGACCCGCTCGCGGCGCCGGGCGGGGGCCAGGAGCCGGAGGAACGACCAGAGGCGCGAGCCGTCGTACAGCATGAAGATCAGCGCGAACAGGCAGAGGGCGAACCCGGCGAGTACCTCCCCGACCGTCGCCGCGGTGCTCACCGCGCCGGAGGTGAGGGTCTGCTGGTTGTCCTGCAGGGTCTGCAGCAGCTGGGTGCCGAGCTGCTCGACGTTCACGTCGAACGGGGTCGCGTCGACCAGGCCCTGCAGCGACGCGACGCTGATGGTCAGCTGCCCGATCAGGTCGGACGTCCCGTCGACCAGCGTGTTGACGACGGCCGTGAGCAGCCCGCCGAGCGCGGCGAGCCCGCCGACCATCACCAGCCCGGTCGCGAGGGAACGCGGCACGCGGTGGTCGTGCAGCCACTGCACCAGTGGGGCGAGCAGCGCCGCCAGCAGCACCGCGATCGCGACCGAGATGACGACCACCCGGAGCTGGACCGCCACGAAGATCAGCAGTGCCAGGCCGGCGGCGATCACCAGCATCCGGGCGCACACCTCGGAGGCGATCCGGAGCGGGGAGGGGACCTCGGAGCGGGGCGGGGGCCTGCGGAAGCGCTGCGGGACGTCCTCGTCGCGGGGCGGTTCGGCGGCCGTCCGGCCGGTGGGCACGGCACCGTCGGGACCGCTCGCCGCGTGCCCGTCCACCTCGGCACCGTGCGGCTCCGCTGCCGTCTCCGGGGCTGTTCCCGGGCCCGGCGCCGGAGAGGCGGGAGCGGGTGAGGCGGGCGCGGGAGAACCGGACACCGTCTCCGGAGCAGCACGCGGACCGTCCCCGGGAGGTGCCCCGTCGGGCTCCCGCGGGGTGTCCGCCGCCCCGCTCCGCTCCGTCATGCGCCTGACGCTAGACCCGTGCCGCCCGCTGGGCGCGGTGCGCGATCCGGTGAGCCCGAGCGCCGCTCGGTCGGCCCAGTGCGCGGGAGGACGGAGCAGTCGTCGCGTCCTGTGATCACCGAACGTCGAACTACACACGTGTAGTGGACACTCTGAGGTCCGTCATGGACACCGACGGGTGGCGTGCTGGTCACGCAATGCGGCACAACGGTTTCTACGTGGCGATCTGCACGCGTGGCGAGAGGTGTGCCGCGTCGCGGCCGGCCTCTCCGACCGGACCACGACTACGTACTGCTCCACAAGGACCCTGGATGCACACTCTCCATGTACACAACCGAGTGTGACCCTCTGGCTACGCCACCCGTACGAGGGGACCTCGGAGAGGAGCTGTAACCACCGTTTCCCCGCTCGTGTGTCACCCGTTGACGGGGTGAGTGGGCCGAACGGCGGTACGCCGGGTGCGGTTTCCGGCGGAATCCGGCAGGGCCTGCGACGGACGTCAGGGGAGCAGGAGGTACGGCGGGTGTACGAGTTCGAAGACGTTCCCGGCTGCGGTGGTCTCGAGGCCTCGATCCGGGCGCGGCGCGCCGACCGGGACGGCTGGCCGTTCCCGGGCCGGCACGAGTCGCACGCCGAGATCCACGATGAGACCCCGATCTTCCACGCACTCACGGTCGGTGGCTGGCGGGACCGCGGCCCCACCGGCAACGCGGTCCGCCGGGTGCACCGGGCGACCGTGCGCACCACCCGGCGGGACGCGTCCCGGACCGCCGACACCATGGCGGCGTTCCACGCCGACCCGCTCGCCGCGCCGGTCCCCGCGCAGGCGGAGGCGCCGGACCGGCAGGCGGCGAACGCACCGGGCGACGCTGCCATGGCGATGCTGCGCCGCCGTCGCGACGCCCGCCGGGCCGCCGACCGCGCCGCGGTCGTGGACCTGCTCGGCGGGGCGGGCCGGCACCGGACGGCGCGCAGCGCCTGACCGCGTCCTGCGTCCCGGTCGCACCGGCTCCGGGGTGGGCGTCGGGCCCTGCCGGAGCGGATCGCACCGCCGGGCGCGGCGCAGGCAACCGAACGGCGTCCGGCACGTCCCGGATGACGAGGGCACGGCGACGCGCCCGACGGGGAGTACCCGCAACACCCTGGCCGGTGGGGACCGGCCGGAGACCGCGGCCCGCCCGACGGGGATCGGGCAGGCCGCACGAGACGTCCCGCGGAACCTTGGGCCGCGGGGTGGATGACGACCGGCTGGGGAGCTGGGTCGTCAGCACGCAAGGCGAGCGCCGGGCCCGGAGTCGGAGGGAGCCGACACCGGACCCGGCCCTCGCGCCTGTGCGCACCCGTCCGGCGCGGTCGTGCGGCGCCGGGTGCGGTGACCCCGTGCCCGGAGCCGTGGGGAGCGCGGTTCCGGACAGGGCGGTCCGTCGAGAGCGGGACGTCGTCGGCCCGGTCTCGGGTGGCGACAAGATCGCCACGGAGTGTGACCGTATCGGTCGGCCGTCCGGGTCACAAGGGGTGTGAGCAGGTCCGTTCTCCCGTCCCGTGTGGCACAGCAGTCACCCGGTTCACCGGTGCCCCACCGGCCGTCCCGCGGAGGTGTCCGTGTCGCACACGAATCGATGCGCACGGTGACCCCGCGCGTTCTACCCTTCATCCGATGAGCACCGACGCCGCGGCGACCGGCCCCCGTCGCACCGACCGCCCGCTCGACGAGGCGGGCGTGGTGACGGCGGTGCGGCGCGCCGCCGAGCGCGGCACCGCGGTGCGCCCCACCGGCGCCGGTGGCCGGGTACCCGGCCCGCTGGTCCGCACCGACGACGTGCTGCTCGACGCCTCCGCGCTGACCGGCGTCGTCGGGATCGGCGCGGACACCGTCCGGGTCCGCGGCGGCGAGACCGTCGCGGCGCTCTGCACCGAGCTGGCCGCCTCCGGGCGTGCGCTCGCCACCGTCCCCGACGCCCCCCGCGCGACGGTCGCCGGCGCCACCGGGCTCGGGATGGCCGGCGGCGCGCCGGACCGGGGCTCGCTCTCCGACCAGGTCGTCGCTGTCCGGCTGGTCGACGGTCGCGGCACCGTCCGCGAGGTAACCGGACCGGACCTCGACGCCGCGCGCTGCGGGCTCGGCGCGCTCGGGGTGGTCACCGCGCTGGAGCTGCGCACCGTCCCGCTGCGCCGGCTGCGGGTGCACGAGGAGGCGACCGCGCTCGCCGACGTCCTCGCCGACGGGGGGCTCATCGGGCACGCCTGGACCGAGTGCGACGTCGCCGTCCACACCGGACAGGCCGTGCTGCGGTGGGCCGAACCGGAGCCCGACGAGGACCCCGATGGCGAGCCCGCCGGCCGGGGCGGCTGGGGGCAGGCCGTGTCACGGCTGGCGTCGTCGTGGTGGCAGTCGCGCTCGGCGTGGCCGCCGCCGCAGCGCTGGGCCCCGGGCACCGCCGGGCCCCCGCACGAGGTGCTGCCCGACCCGCAGCCGTGGGACCCGGACCTGGCCGAGTGGGCGGTCCCGCGGGCCGCGCTCGGGACCGTGCTGCGCGAGCTCGGCGCCGCCGTTGCCGCCCGCGGGCAGGAACTGCGCCCGGTCCGGGTGCGGACCGGGCGCGCCGATACCGGCCTGCTGCACCCGGCGTCCGGCCGGGACACCGCCTACCTGCGGATCCGGACGCGCGGACCCGCGGAGGAACCCGTGCGGCGCCTCGCCTGCGCGGTGCTGGAGGACGCCGCCGGTCGCCCGTGCTGGACGACCCGCCACGAGTGGGGACCCGACGAGCTCGCCGTCGCCTACCCGGGCTGGGGGGCGTTCGCCGAGGTCCGCGACCGGTTCGACCCGGACCGCCGGTTCACCGACCCGTACCTCGCCGCGGTACTCGGGTCCTGAGCCGGGTCAGCGCGCGAGCGTCTCGCGCAGCCGGGCCGAGATCGCGCGGACGGCCGTGAGGGACTCCCGGCGGTCGGCCATCGTCGGCTCCCCGCCGGCGACGACCTGCTCGCCGCCCACCCACACGTCGCGTACCAGGCGGGACCCGCCCGCCCAGACCAGGTTGGACAC
Organism: Pseudonocardia sp. EC080619-01; assembly: GCF_001420995.1. Lineage (NCBI taxonomy): Bacteria > Bacillati > Actinomycetota > Actinomycetes > Pseudonocardiales > Pseudonocardiaceae > Pseudonocardia > Pseudonocardia sp. EC080619-01. The sequence goes on from NZ_CP012184.1 coordinate 2,911,153, forward strand.
CAGCTGGGCGTCGTCCTCCGGCGCGACGAAGGCCGAGTCGTCGGTGTCGACGTGCACGACGTCGGCCCGGCGGCCGGCCTCGAGCACCCCGAGGTCGTCGCGGCCGATCGCGTGCGCGGCGTCCGCGGTGCCCATCAGCAGCACGTCGGCGGCGGTGAGCGCGGCCGCGTCGTCGGACCCGACCCGGGCCAGCAGCCCGGCCAGCCGGGCCTGGTGCCAGAGGTCCAGGTCGTCGCACGACGCCGGGCCATCCGTACCGAGGCCGACCGGGACCCCGGCCCGCCGCAGGTCCAGCAGCCGGGCGGTGCCGGCGGCGAGCTTGGCGTTGGAGCCGGGGCAGTGCGCGACCGCGACGCCGTGCCGGGCGTAGGTGTCGATGTCGTCGTCGGACAGGTGCACCGAGTGCGCGGCCAGCATCCGCCCGCCGAGCGCGCCGCCGGCGTCGAGCATGGCCGGGACCGAGCCGTGCGAGTCCCGCACTGCCGAGTCCTCGCCACGGGACTCCGCGACGTGGGTGTGCACCAGCGCGCCCCGCTCCCGGGCGGCCTCGGACACCGACTCCAGCGCCCCGGGCGGCAGCGTGTACGCCGAGTGCGGGCCGTAGCCGAGCTCGATCCGGCCGTCGGCGTCCGGGATCACGCCGTGGGCGTCGATCCGGGCGGAGACGTCGTCGCGCATCTGCTCCCAGGTCCCCAGCCGGTCCCAGCCGGGCGCGGCGATGATCCCGGGCGTCAGCACCGCGCGGGACCCTGCGGTGCGGACGGCGTCGACCAGCGCGTCGGTGTAGAAGTACATCTCCACGCTGGTGGTGCAGCCGGTCCGCAGCAGGTCCAGACAGCCGGCGAGCATCCCGGCGTGCACGTCGGACTCGGTGAGCAGGCCCTCCGCGGGCCACATGACGTCGGTCAGCCACGGCATCAGCGGCAGGTCGCCGCCCATCCCGCGCAGCAGCGACATCGGAGTGTGGCAGTGCGTGTTGACCAGCCCGGGCATGAGCAGGCCGGACGACGGCGTCGGTCGCCGGGGCCGACGCCGCCGGGCCGAACCAGGCGATCCGGCCGGTGTCGTCGACGTCCAGCACCGCGTCCCGGACGATCGGGAAGCCGGGCGCGCAGCTGAGCGCCACCGGCGCGGTCAGCCGCTGCAGGACCGCCATCAGCGCCGCTCGAGCAGCGAGCGCAGCGAGCGGAACGGCGGCAGCCAGGCGCCCTCGTCGGGCAGCGTGTCCAGGGAGACCCGCGGCAGCGGCTCGCGGAACACCCCGTCCATGTCCTCGAGGTCGAGGAACGAGATGACCTCGGACGCCTGGGCGAACCCGGCGTACTCCCGGAAGCCGATCACCGTGACGTCGGTGCCGCCCTCGACGAGCTTCTCGAGGGGGTCCTTGAACGCACGTCCGTCCCCGGAGGCGACGACGACGTGGCGCAGCCGCCCCTCGCCCGACCGGAGGTCGATGTGGGCGAGCATGTCGTCGTCGACGTCGGAGTCGTCGCTGGTCTTCGGCTTGGCGAAGACCGCGAACCCGACGTTCCGCAGCGCCTCCACCCACGGGCGGACGATCTCGATGCTGCCCGGGGCGACGTTGGTGAACACGCACGCCTCGGCCTCGGCCTCGGTGCCCGCGAGATCGAGCAGCCAGCGGCCGACGGCGTCGAACCGCGGGCGGTAGGCCGAGGTCGGACGGGCGCCGAGCAGCGAGCCGAGGCTCATGTCCATGTTCGGGGCGTCCCAGACCAGCAGGACCCGCTCCAGCGGCCCCGTCGGCACGCCCCGTCCGTCTTGCCCCGCGCCGCTGCTCATGACGGCGAGCCTAGTCTCCGCGGGGCGGAGCGATCGAGGCGCCGGTACCGGCGGTCGTGGGCCGCCGGGAGAGACTGCACCGGTGAGCGAGACGGGAACCACGGATCCGCAGCGGACCGCCGAGGAGTCGGCCGCGGCCATGCGCGCCGCGGACCACGCCGCACGGGCGGCGGGCGTCGAGATCGTCGACGTCGGGCCGGGCCGGGCGGTCGCCACGATGACGGTCTCCGGCGAGCACGCGAACGGCCACGGCGTCTGCCACGGCGGCTACCTCTTCCTGCTGGCCGACTCGGCGATGGCGTACGCCTGCAACGCCTACGGGGTGTCCGCGCTCGCGACCGGAGCGGACATCGCGTTCCTGCGGCCGGCAGCTACCGGCGAGGTGCTCACCGCCGAGGCGGTCGAGCGGTCGCTCGCGGGACGGTCCGGGCTCTACGACGTCACCGTCCGGACCGGGGACGGCACCGTCGTCGCGGAGTTCCGCGGACGGACGCGGCTCGTGCCGGGGTTGGCGGCTCCGCCGCCCGTGAGTGGTTGAGTCGGTCCTGACCGAATCAACCCACTCACGAGGGCTCAGCTCAGGCCGTGCGGCTCCAGGAAGGCGGGGCGCAGCGAGGCGTCCGGCTCGTCGTAGTACCGGTGGAAGACCGGGGTCTGCGAGCCGGACATCGGCGGGACGATCCAGCTCCAGTCCGCCGGGCAGCTGCGTCCGGCGGCCTCCTCCTTCTCCAGGTGGCGGAGGAACCGCTCGGACTCCGAGTGGTGGTCGGCCATGGTCACGCCGTCGGCGTCGAACGAGTAGGTGACGGCGCGGACCAGCTCCACCATCGCCCGGTCCTTCCACATGGTGCGGACGGACCGGGTGTCCAGGCCGAGCCGGGTGGCGATCTCCGGCAGGAGGTCGTAGCGGTCCGGGTCGGCCAGGTTGCGGGCGCCGATCTCGGTGTCGAGGTACCAGCCGTTGAACGGGGCCGCCGGATAGGTGATCCCGCCGATCTCCAGCGGCATGTTGCTGATCGCGGGCACCGAGTGCCAGCGCAGGCCCAGCCGCGCGAACCACGGGTGCTCGGGGTGGCGCAGCGGGACCTCGTGCACGGCGTCCGGCGGGACGTCGAACAGCCGGGACCGGCCGTCCGGACCGGTGATCAGCAGCGGCAGCACGTCGAACCGGCCCCGCGGCTGCGGACGCGGCCAGCCCATCGCGACGACGTGGTCGGTGAAGCCGGTCTGCGCCGGGTCACCGGTCACGGAGCCGTCCGGGTTGCGGTGGCCCGCGTACCGGACGAGCTGGTCGTTGCGGATCCGCGGACCGGGGCGGCCGGGGGCGTCGGGTGCGAACACCGTCATCGTCGAGCGGATCTTCCCGCCGCGGGTGGCCGCCCGCAGGTGCCCGACGCTCTCCTGTGCGACGTCCGCCGGGTCGTGCAGGTTCCGCAGGTCGCGGACCTGCAGCGACTGCCAGTAGAGCCGGCCGATGCAGCGCGCCGAGTTCCGCCACGCGACCCGGGCGCCGAACACGAGCTCGTGCGTGGTGTGGGTGTACGTGCCGCTCCGGTCGATCTCGCCGCGGACCTGGCGGAGCCGCTCCGCGAGCGGCGTCTCCGGCTGCGTCTCGACGTACACCTGACGCAGGAAATCCTCGGCGACGGCCGGGTCGACCGGGCGCGGGTTCCGCTCGTCGGCGACCCCGGAGGGCGGCGGGTGCCCGCCGGACCGGCCGTGCCCGGTGACGGGGCAGCCGCGCTGCGTGGCCGGGACGGCCGTCGTCGCGGCGCCGGGGCCGTCGACCCGGTTGAGGACGGTCGCCTGCTCGGCCTCCCGCGCCGGGACGGCGACGGTCGCCCGTTCGGGCGCCGGCGTCGCGACGGTGGCCTGGTCGACGTGCTCGCGGGTGACGACCGCGGTCGCCTCGGCGCCCGCGTCCGGCGCGACCGGTACTGCGGTCGTGGCCTCGACGGCCCCCGCCAGCGGTACGACGGCGACCACCCGGGTCCGCTGCTCCGCGGGACCCCCGGAGGTGTCGGTTCCGGGCGCCGGGGCGCCCTCCGACGGCGCCGTCCGCGGGCCGTCCGGGGTGCGCGGCGTCGGGCTCGGGCGGAAGCCGGACGGGCGCCGCACCGGCTGGGTCGGCTGCGCGGGCGCAGGCTGCTGCTGGCTCGTGGCGTGCTCCACCGTCGTCACGGGCGTCCTTCGGGGGTCACTCGAGCGGGGATACATCTCGGGGGATGTCACGACCGTAGTCGGTCACTCTGGGTATGTCATCGGGGGCGTTTCCGTGATCAGCGACGTAGAGGAGGTCACGGACGGGGCGCCCCTCCTCCTGTGCCCGGTCCTCGAACTTCGTGACCGGACGCCAGCCGGGCCTGGCCTGCCAGCCGTCCGGGCCCACCGGGAAGGCGTCGTCCGGACGCAGGTCCGGCTCCGCTGCGACCACCCGGCGCATCTGCTCGGCGTAGTGCGGCCAGTCGGTGGCCAGGTGCAGCAGCCCACCGGGGACCAGCCGCGACACGGCCAGCTGGACGAACTCCGGCTGGATCAGCCGCCGCTTGTGGTGGCGCCGCTTCGGCCACGGGTCCGGGAAGAAGATCCGCAGTCCGTCCAGCGACCGGGGCGCCACCGCGTGCTGCAGGAGTTCGACGGCGTCGCCACGCAGCAGCCGCTGGTTGGCCAGTCCGCCCTGCTCGACGCGCATGAGCAGCTGGGCCAGCCCCGGCTCGTAGACCTCGACCGCGACGTGGTCGATCCCGGGCTCGGCCGCGGCCAGCAGCGCCGTCGTCTCCCCCATCCCGGAGCCGATCTCCAGCAGCACCGGCGCGGTGCGGCCGAAGGCGGCGTGCGGGTCCCAGGTGCCGGAGCCGACGATCTCGCCGATCTCCCCGCCCCACACCGGCCACAGCCGGCGCCAGGCCGACTCCTGGCCGTCGGAGAGCCGGACGCGCTGGTGGACGTAGGAGCGGATCCGGGTGTCGCGGGGGTCGGTGGCCTGCTCAGGCACCGGGGTCGTTCCGGCCGGCGGCGGGCAGCCGCACGTGCGCGGTCGCGCCGGGCAGCCGGCCGCGCACGTAGCCCGCGGCGGTCACGCCGAAGCAGGCGACGATCGCGGCCGCCGAGGCGGGGTTGCGGTCACGTGCCTCGCGGACCACGCCCTTGGGCAGCACCTTCATGGTGTAGCTGCTCTCGGTGGACAGCGAGTCACCGGTGCCGACGACCTTGGAGACGGCCGCCTTCGAGATGCCCTCGGCCCAGCCGCGGCGCAGCAGGTACTTCCAGGAGACCCGGTCGTCGGACACGCGGTGGTCGACCGCGGCCCTCGGCTCGAACAGGATCCGGGGGTTCCGGCCGTCGGCGGTGTAGGCCTGCCGGGCCCGGATGCAGAGCTCGGTCTCCTCGCAGCCCAGCGGGTTCTTCCCGATCCGGCCCATGTCCTCGGCGAAGCCGCCGACCCGCTTGAACACCTCGGAGCGCAGCGACATGTTGCAGCCCATGAGGTTGCGCATCTCGGCGCGCTCGGTGGGCTGGCCGGTGTAGGTGCAGCCGACGACCCAGTCCAGCTCGCCGGTCGCGTCGCGGTCGCCCGGCGTGGCGCCGGGGAGCGTGCGCGGACGCCCGTCGGGCCACTTCGGGTGCGCGATCCCGCCGACCCCGACGACGTCCGGGTCGGCGTAGGGCGCGAGCAGCGCGGCCAGCCAGCCCGGGCGGGCCGACGCGTCGTCGTCGAGGAAGACGACGACCTCGCCGGAGGCCAGTTCGACCGCGGTGTTCCGCGCGCCGGACAGGCCCTGGGTGCGTTCGTTCGCCACGACGACGACGCCGCGCGGCCCGAACTCCTGCTCGGCGCGCTCGAGCAGCCGGTCGTTGTGGTCGACAACCACGATCGTCTCGACCGGCCGGACCTCCTGGGCCTCGACCGACTCGACGGCGGCCTTGATGTCGAACCAGCGCTTCTCGGTGTAGACGCAGACGACGACACTGGCGGTCGGCAGGGCGCTCACGGCGTTCTCGCTCCTCGGGTCGGCGCACACCACGGTCGCGGGTCGCGCGACCGGTGGGTGGGTGTCGTCGAGCAGCGTCAGCGGGCGTAGCCCGAGGACTTGCGGCGCTGCTCCATGCGACGGTGCTCGGCCATCAGGGTACGCAGCACCCGGGTGCCGTCGGCGAAGGTCCGCAGGTTGGTCTCGCCGAACATGCGCTCACGCTCGACGGACGGCACCTCGGTGATCTTCAGCTCGGCCGCGGCGACCCGGCAGTTCAGGACGGTCTCGATCTCGAAGCCGTCGCCCCAGAGCATCGAGCCGTCCTCCGGCTGCGGGGCGGCCGGGTCCGGCAGCTCCAGCTGCGGGATCAGGTCGGCCCAGAAGGCGTTGTAGCCGTAGCAGAGGTCGGAGTAGCGGGTGCCGAACAGCCGGTTCGCGACGGTGTTCAGCCCGGCGTTGCCGGACTTGCGCAGCAGCGTGATGTCGTCCGAGCCGCCGCCCTTGCAGAACCGGCTGCCCTTGGCGAAGTCGGCGCCGTTCACCAGCGCGTCGACGAAGGCCGGGATCTCGTTCGGGTCGGCCGAGCCGTCGGCGTCGAACATGACGATGACGTCACCGGTCGCGGCGGTGAATCCGCAGGCCATCGCGTTGCCCTTGCCCTTGCGGGTCTGGGTGATCACGCGGGACCAGGGCAGCGTGCGCCGGGCGACGGCGACCGTGTTGTCGGTCGAGTTGCCGTCGACCACGATGACCTCGTGCACGGCCGGGCGCACCGCGGCGATGGCCGGCAGCACGATCTCCAGGTTCCGCGCCTCGTTGCGGGTCGGCACGATCACCGAGACGGCCGGGTTCGCGCTGCGGCGCGGGGCCGGACGGGGCCGCGGGCGCCGGAAGCCCTCGGGGCCCTCCGGCTGCGGGGGCCGGGAACCGCCGTGGGGCCGGGCAGGGGTCGCCGGGAGGGGCGTCTGTCCCACTCCGGTGCCGGTCTGGTGCCCCGGGCGCGCGGGCGCGCTCGACTCGGGCGTGACGGCCGGGCGGGCGGGCGTAACGGCGCTCACACTTCCTCCATACAGGTCCGCTCTACTCGTCCAACGACGAAGTCACGGTCTGGTTGCGGTTCTCGTGTCGGGCGGCTTCCTCGGCCCCGACTGTGCAGACGTGCGGGCCACCGAAGGGGTTGCCCCGGTAGGTTGATCCGTCCGCATCCAGCGCGCGGTTCAGCGTGGTCCATGTCCCGGTCCGCCGGACCGGCGGGGGTGGTTGCGCAGTCCTACGCATCCCCCGCCGCACGGGACGCACCACCCTGTCCACATGTCGCCGAACCGCCGTCCCGCCCTCCTCGCGGCCGAGCTCCGCCCGGTGCTCGCACTGGCCAGGATGGACTGTGTCGCAGCACTGTCGTCGCAGGTCGACGGTCTGGTGGAGCGCGCGGCCCGGCAGCCGCGCCGGGCCGTGGACCCGGCCTGGTGGGCGGCGGAGCTCGGCGGGCCGGCGCGGGCGTTCGACGACGCCTGGGCCCGCGCCGCGGGCCCCGCGTCCCGCCGCGCCGCAGCCGCGGGGGCGTTGCGGCATCGGAGGTTGGAAGTGACACGGATCACTCACGGTGCGTCACGACCGGCCGCGCCGCCGCTGATCTCCGCGGCCACCGGGGCGCTGCCGCGCCCCCGGCGTCGGTCGTCCCCCGCGCGGCCGGCGCGGCGCGGCGCGCCGGGTGCCGGCCTGTCGGGTGCGGTGCTCTCCGGGACGGTGCTGTCGGGATCCGCGGTCTCCGGCCTGGCCGGCGCCGGCCGCGCGCTGCCCGCGGCCTGGCCGGGAGCGCTGCTCGTGCTGTCCGGGGTGCTGCTGCTGGCGGGGGCGGGTGCCGGCCTGCGGGTGCGGGCGGTCCGGGAGACGCGGGCCCGCGAGGTCGCGGCGCGGGTGCGGACGGCGGTGCTCGCCGCGGCGGAACGGGAGCTCGTGCGCCGCTCACTGGACGTCGAGCGCGCGGCGGGGGCGCCGGCACGGCCGGCCGCCGGGGTGCGGGCGGCGCTGCGCGGTGTCGTGACCGGCGCCGGGCGCGGCACGGGGTCGGCAGGCGGGGCCGGTCGTGCGGCCTGACGGGCGCGCCGCGGCCCGGCACACGAGCGGTCCGGTGCCGGCCGTGCGGTGGCCCTGGGGGACGACGGCCGCCGCGGCGGCGGCCGGGGCGGCCCCCTGGTGGCTCGCGGTGCCGGTGCCGAGGGGTTCCGGGAACCTCCCGGCCGGGGGCCCGCGGGTTCCGGTGAGCGGCCCGGCCGCCCGCGACACCGACGGCGACGGTGCGCCGGACGCGCTCGTCGTCGACGTCCCGGGTGGTACGTCGATCTGGTCGGACCTCGACGGCGACGGCCTCGCCGACCACGTCCGGCACGTCGGACCGTTCGACGACCTGGTCGCCCGCACCCTGGAGGCGGGGAGGTAGGAGCCGGGGCTCAGTCCTCCGGCTGCTCCGACGGCGACCGCGGCTCGGGCTCCGCCGCACCGCCGCGCCGGAACCGGCCCGCTCCGCGCCGCTGCTCGGCGATCTTCTGGTCGATGTCCGCGGACATCTTCATCTGCCGGCGACGCTCCCGGATCCGCAGCAGCACCAGCATGCAGATGCCGTAGGCGATCCCGACGAGCAGCAGCACCACGCCGATCTTGAAGACGATCGTCTGCGCCGGGCCCGCGTCCTGGGGGAAGTCCGCGATCGAGATCATCGCGAGCACACCCAGGGTGAGCAGGTGGAACAGCACGACGAGCAGACGGTTGATCGAGTCGGCGGTCTCCTTGCTCTGGAAGACGTCCTCGAGGAACGGCTTCCCGGAGCGGAGCAGGATCTGGCCGACACCGACCGTGATCAGCACGCCGATGACGACCAGCGTCAGGTAGCCGCCGGTTCCCTCCACAGTGGGCCCCTCCCCGTGTCCGACCAGGGTGCGAGCCTACCCTGAGCGACCGCTCCGACGCGCTCCGCGCGTCCGGGGTTCATCCGGTTCAGGGGCGTGCGGCGAGCAGCGCCCTGAGGGTGTCGAGCAGCTCCTCCGGGGAGACGCCGCCGGTCAGCGGTGCGCCGGTGAGCGTGCGGAGGTAGAGGCCGTCGCCGACGAGCTGGACCAGCCACGCGAGGACCGGGTCGGTGATCTCCTCGCGGAGCGCGGCGAGGCCGTCGGCGTCGACGGCGGCCAGGGCCTCCCGGGCGAGCTCGCCGGAGGTGGTGCCGTCGGCGATCCGCAGCGTCGCGAGGTAGGTGCGGGTCAGGCCGGCCGGCGAGCCGCCGCCGGGCACCGAGGTGCGGAGGTAGTAGGCCACCGCGCCCTCGTCGTCGCCGCGCATGAACTCGGCGTCGGTGGCGCTGCGCTGCCGCAGCCGGTCCAGCAGGCCGGAGGCCAGCGACTCCTTCGAGTTGAAGTGGTAGAGCAGCCCGCCCTTGGAGACCTCGGCGGACGCGGCGACGGCGTCCAGCGTGGCCCCGCCGGGCCCCTGCTCGATCAGGAGGGTCTCGTACGCGTCGAGCACGCGGTCGCGGGCCGGTCCTGCTGCGTTCCGCCGCTCCGCCATGCGCGCACCCTACCGGCGGTGCCCCGCCTCACAGCCCCGGCCGCAGCGCTGGACTGTACCGTCCGGACGGTATATGACCGTACCGTCTGGACGGTACAGTCCAGCAGGTCTGCGAAGTGACGAGGAGACGAGAGATGTCACGGCCCGAGCTCACCGACCGGGCGGCACCGACGGCCCGGCCCGGTCCGCGTGCCTGGCTCGCGCTGGCGGTGCTGGCGATCCCGACCCTGCTGGTCTCGATCGACAACACGGTCCTCGGCGTGGCGCTGCCCGAGCTCACCGCGGCGCTGCGCCCGGACGCCACGACCCTGCTCTGGGTCGTCGACGTCTATCCGCTGGTGCTGGCCGGGCTGCTCGTCACGATGGGGACGCTCGGCGACCGCATCGGCCGCCGCCGGCTCCTCATGATCGGTGTCGGCGGGTTCGGCGCGGTCTCCCTCGCGGCCGCCTTCGCGACGTCGGCGGAGCAGCTCGTCGCCGCCCGTGCGCTGCTCGGTGTCTTCGGCGCGATGCTGATGCCCGCCACGCTCGCCCTGCTCCGGACCGTCTTCGTCGACCGCGTCCACCGGCGGCTGGCGCTCGCGATCTGGGCGACCGGGTTCGCCGCGGGGGCGGCGCTCGGCCCGATCGCCGGGGGCCTGCTGCTCGAGCACTTCTGGTGGGGCTCGATCTTCGTGATGAGCGTGCCGCCGATGGCCGTGCTCCTGGTGGTCGCGCCGCTGCTCCTGCCGGAGTCGCGTGCGGAGGCACCGGGCAGGCCGGACCCGGTCGGCGTGCTGCTGTCGCTGCTGGCGATGGGGCCGCTCGTACTGGCGATCAAGCTCGTCGGCTCCGGCGGGCTCACGCCTGCGGCCGGCCTCGCCGTGCTGGTGGGTGCCGGATCGGCGGTCGCGTTCGTGCTGCACTCCCGGCGCCGGGTCCGCAACGGACTGGACCCGCTGATCGACCTGGAGCTGTTCGCCCGGCCGGTGCTGCGCTACAGCGCGCTGGCCAACGCGACGACGATGTTCGGCCTGACCGGGCTATTGTTCTTCTCCGCGCAGTACCTGCAGCTGGTCCTCGGCGCCTCGCCGCTGCAGGCCGGGCTGCTCCTGCTCCCGGGCTTCCTGGTCACGACCCTGGCCGGGTTGCTCGCGGCCCGCCTCGCCCGGCGGTACCCGCTGCACGGGCTCGTCACGACCGGGCTGGCCCTGGTGCTCGCCGGCTTCGTCGCCTGCCTGTTCCTGCGGGCCGACTCCGCCGTCGCGCTCCTGATGTCGGCGGCGGTGCTGATCGGTGCGGGCATCGGGCTCTCCGAGACCGTCACCAACGACGCCATCCTCGCCGCGGCGCCGCCGGAGAAGGCGGGTGCCGCGTCGGCGGTGTCGGAGACGGCCTACGAGATCGGTGCGGTGCTCGGTACGGCCCTGGTCGGGGGCGTGCTGTCGGCGGTCTACCGGGCGGGCGTCGTGCTGCCCGACGGCGCACCGGCGGCGGCCGGGGAGACCCTGGGGGCCGCCGTCGGTGCCGCGGCGGACCTGCCGGCCGGGGTCGCCGACGCGCTCACGGCGTCGGCGCAGGAGGCCTTCGTCGCCGGGGCCGACGTCGCGGCCGGGGTGGCCGCCGTCGTCGTGGCGGTGGTGCTGGTGACGGCCGGGCTCGGGCTGCGCCGGGCGCACCGGACGGTGCTGGCAGCGGGTGCGACCGGTCTGGACGGGGACGCGGCACGGCGCTCCGGGGCCCACCGCTGATCGCACGCGGTGAGCGAGCGGCAACCAGCTGTGACGATGCCGGGTGACCGTCCGGCGGCCCGGACGGGTGGTTCCGGCGACGCGCCGCCCGTCCGGTAGCCCGATCGGGGCTCACACGTGCCCCCGGCTGGTTCACTACGGCCGACCGCGGCGGCCGCGTCGTGCCGCCGGAGCCGACGTCATCCGGGAGCGATCCGTGCCGTACGAGGTGGTCAGCGCCTACACCCTGGTCCTGGGGGAGGCGGCGGTGGACGGCACCGCCGACGGCCGGCCCGAGGTGTCCGTGCACTCCACCGCCACCGACGCCTGGCGCGCGCTCGACACCGGCGTCCGGGAGCGGTGCGGCATGCGGCCGCGGCCGCGTCGCAGCATCGACCCGGACGCCGTCGTCCGGCTCGCGGACGCCTGGCGCGCGGCCGACCCGGACGCCCGCTACTGGCAGGTCACCGCGCACCGGCTCCCGATCATGCTGCCGGAGCTCGCCCGGCCGACCGCGGTGCCGGCCGTCCCCGCCCGCACCCCCTTACGCACTGCGAATGCCTAAGTCGGAACAAGGAATGCGTTGAATCGCAGGGTTCCGATCGACGAGTGTCTTTCCCTGACGCGAGTCCGCGCATTTCCGCCGTATCGTCGCGCGGCGTCGGCGAATACGTCACCCGCGCCGGGTTGCGTTCGTGTGACAACCCCGTCACCAGGGACGACGACGGCGTACGCGATTCTGTTCTGGATCGATCTACATGATCGGTGCTGTGCCTGACCTCTCAAAGAGGCCCATGGGTGCGTCCCGATTCCGCGGGTAGCCTCGCCGTACACCTTTTCCCGTCAGGGCCCGTACCGACTCCGGTAGCGGGCTCGCAGTAGTTCCCCCGGAGGACGGGCCGGGGCCGGCGAGGAGAACAGGACGACATGACTGCAGCGACCGTTCCGGGTACCGACCGCGCACCGACCACCAACCAGGGCGTCGTGGCCTGGGTTCAGGAGATCGCCGAGCTGGCCACCCCGGACCGCGTCGTGTGGTGCGACGGGTCCGAGGCGGAGTGGACGCGGTTCACCGACCAGCTGGTCGACCAGGGCACGATCGTGCGGCTGGACCCCGAGAAGAAGCCCAACTCGTTCTACGCGGCGTCCGACCCGGGCGACGTCGCGCGCGTCGAGGAGCGGACCTACATCTGCACCGAGACCGAGCGCGGCGCCGGGCCGACGAACAACTGGGTCGCCCCCGCCGAGATGAAGCGGACGATGACCGAGCTGTACCGCGGCAGCATGAAGGGCCGGACCCTCTACGTCGTCCCCTTCTGCATGGGCCCGACGAACGCGGACGACCCGAAGCTCGGCGTCGAGATCACCGACTCCGAGTACGTCGTCATCTCCATGCGGATCATGACCCGGATGGGCGCGGACATCCTGCCGCTGCTCGACGCGGCCGGTGACCGCTGGGTCAAGGCGCTGCACTCGATCGGCGCCCCGCTCGCCGACGGCCAGGCCGACGTGCCGTGGCCGCACAACGAGGACAAGTACATCAGCCACTTCCCGGAGACCCGGGAGATCTGGAGCTACGGCTCCGGCTACGGCGGCAACGCCCTGCTCGGCAAGAAGTGTTACGCGCTGCGCATCGCCTCGGCCATGGCGCACGACGAGGGCTGGCTCGCCGAGCACATGCTGATCCTCAAGCTGATCAGCCCGGAGGAGAAGGCGTACTACGTCGCGGCCGCGTTCCCGAGCGCCTGCGGCAAGACCAACCTCGCGATGCTGCAGCCGACCATCCCGGGCTGGCGTGCCGAGACCGTCGGCGACGACATCGCCTGGATGCGCTTCGGCGAGGACGGCAGGCTCTACGCCACCAACCCCGAGTTCGGCTTCTTCGGCGTCGCGCCGGGCACCAACTGGAAGACCAACCCGAACGCGATGCGCACCATCGAGGCCGGGAACGCGCTGTTCACCAACGTCGCGCTGACCGACGACGGCGACGTCTGGTGGGAGGACCTGGAGGGTGACCCGCAGCACCTGACCGACTGGAAGGGCAACGACTGGACGCCCGACTCCGGCGTCAAGGCCGCGCACCCGAACTCCCGCTACACCGTGCCGATCGACCAGTGCCCGGTCGTCGCCCCGGAGTGGAACGACCCGAAGGGCGTGCCGATCTCGGCGATCCTGTTCGGCGGCCGCCGCAAGACCACCGTCCCGCTGGTCACCGAGGCCCGCAGCTGGCAGCACGGCACCTTCATGGGCGCCACCATGTCGTCGGAGAAGACCGCGGCCGCGGCCGGCAAGGTCGGCGAGGTCCGCCGCGACCCGATGGCCATGCTGCCGTTCCTCGGCTACAACGTCGGCGACTACTTCGCGCACTGGGTGAACGTCGGCAAGAGCGCCGACGAGGGCAAGCTGCCGAAGATCTTCTACGTCAACTGGTTCCGCCGTGGCGAGGACGGCCGCTTCCTGTGGCCCGGGTTCGGCGAGAACAGCCGCGTCCTGAAGTGGGTCATCGAGCGGCTGGAGGGCTCGGCGGCTGCCGTCGAGACCCCCATCGGCTTCGTGCCGACCGCCGACCAGATCGACCTCGAGGGCGTCGACGCCGAGCGCGCCGACGTCGAGGCCTCGCTGGCCGTCGACGTCGAGGAGTGGAAGGCCGAGATCCCGCTCATCGAGGAGTGGTTCGAGAAGATCGGTGACGACAACCTGCCGTCGTCGATCCGCGACGAGTTCGAGGCCCTGAAGCAGCGCCTCGGCGCCTGACCGGGAGCCCACCGGAGCCCCCGGCGGCCACTGGCCGCCGGGGGCTCCCGTGTGTCCGCACCCTCCGCGGGCGGTCCTCCGCGGCGACTCCATAACGTCACACCGCGCAACGGTGACAGCCGTGATTGCGCGACGTAACGTCCCCGACCGGGCCGGCGCCGGCGGGGCACCGGTCGCGCACGGTGCACGGAGGGGGCGTCATGGTCACGACGGAGCGGCCGCGGGAACCCGAGGGACCCGGCACGGGAACGGCCGGTCCCCGGCGCCGTGACCCGAGGCAGATCGCGATCTGGACGGCGGTCGCCGTCGTCGGTGCCGTCGCCTGGGCGATCGTCGCGTTCGTCCGGGGCGAGCAGATCTCGGCGGCCTGGCTGGTCTTCGCCGCCGTCGCGTCCTACGCGATCGCCTACCGCTTCTACTCCCGCTGGATCGCGCACCGGGCGCTGCGGGTCGACGACACCCGGGCGACCCCGGCCGAGCGCCTCGACGACGGGCAGGACTACCAGCCCACCGACCGGCGCGTCCTGTTCGGACACCACTTCGCCGCGATCGCCGGTGCGGGCCCGCTGGTCGGGCCGGTGCTGGCCGCGCAGATGGGATACCTGCCCGGCACGGTCTGGATCATCGTCGGCGTCGTGTTCGCCGGCGCGGTCCAGGACATGGTCACGCTGTTCTTCTCGACCCGCCGTGGCGGCCGCAGCCTGGGCCAGATGGCCCGCGAGGAGATCGGGCCGGTCGGCGGGATCGCCGCCATCGTCGCCGTCCTCGCGATCATGGTCATCCTGCTGGCGGTGCTCGCGCTGGTCGTCGTCCAGGCGCTGGCCGACTCCCCGTGGGGCACGTTCTCGCTGGCGATGACGATCCCGATCGCCCTGTTCATGGGCCTCTACCTGAGGTACCTGCGCCCCGGGAAGATCATCGAGGCGTCGGTCCTCGGGGTCGCGCTGCTGCTGCTCGCGATCGTCGGCGGCGGCTGGGTGCAGGACTCGTCGTGGGGCGAGGTCTTCCACCTCTCGGCGAACCAGCTGACCCTCGCACTGGTCGTCTACGGCTTCGCCGCGTCGGTGCTGCCGGTGTGGATGCTGCTGGCGCCACGGGACTACCTGTCGTCGTTCATGAAGGTCGGCGTCGTCGTGCTGCTGGCCGCGTCGATCGTGCTGGCCTGGCCGACGCTGCAGATGGCGCCGCTGACCCGGTTCGCCTCGGACGGGCTCGGCCCGGTCTCGGCGGGCTCGCTGTTCCCGTTCGTGTTCATCACGATCGCCTGCGGTGCGCTGTCCGGCTTCCACGCGCTCGTCGCGTCCGGCACGACGCCCAAGCTGATCCAGAAGGAGTCCCAGGTCCGGGTGATCGGCTACGGGGCGATGCTCACGGAGTCGTTCGTCGCGATCATGGCGCTCGCCGCGGCCTGCATCCTCGACCCCGGCCTGTACTTCGCGATGAACATGCCGGCCACCGTGCTCGGGCCGACGGTGGAGTCGGCGTCGGCGGCGGTGCAGCAGATCGGGTTCACGATCTCGCCCGCGGACCTCGCCGCGGCGGCGTCGGCTGTCGAGGAACAGACGCTGGTCGGCCGCTCCGGCGGCGCCCCGACCCTGGCGGTCGGCCTGTCGACCGTGTTCTCCGAGGTCTTCGGCGGCGACGCGCTGCGGGCCTTCTGGTACCACTTCGCGATCATGTTCGAGGCGCTGTTCATCCTCACCACGGTGGACGCCGGCACCCGGGTCGGGCGCTTCATGCTGCAGGACACCGTCGGCAACGTCTGGCCGCGGTTCGCCGACACGAGCTGGAAGCCGGCCGCATGGCTGTCCAGTGCGGTGATCGTCGGTGCCTGGGGCTACCTGCTCTACGCCGGGGTGAACGACCCGCTGGGCGGCATCCACCAGCTCTTCCCGCTGTTCGGCATCGCGAACCAGCTGCTCGCCGCCGTCGCGCTGGCGGTCTGCACGACCCTGCTGATCAAGACGGGACGCGCCCGGTACGCCTGGATCACGCTGGTCCCGCTGGTGTTCGACGCGGCGGTGACACTGACCGCGAGCTACCAGAAGATCTTCTCGGACAACCCGAAGCTCGGCTTCTGGGCGCAGCGGACGCAGTACCAGGACGCGCTCGACGCCGGGAAGACCAGCATGGGCACCGCGAAGTCGGTGGAGGACATGCAGCAGGTCGTGTTCAACACGACCCTCGACACCGCTCTCACCGCGCTGTTCGCGGTCCTCATCGTCGTCGTGCTGGCCGACTCGGTCCGGGTGTGGATCGCGGCCCTGCGCGGGCGCCCGCTGCGCAGCGGTACCGAGGACCCGTACGTCGAGTCGCGGATCTGGGCACCGTCGGGTCTGGTACCGACCCGGGAGGAGCGGGCGCGGGAGCGCGAGCTCAGCGAGAGCGGGACGGGCGGATGAGCCGGCTGCGGTCGCTCTGGCGGTTCGTGCGCGAGCTGGCCGGGGAGCGGGACTACGAGCGCTACCTGGAGCACCGGGCACGTCACCATCCGGGCGCGCCGGTGCTGTCCGAGCGTGCCTTCTGGCGGGAACGGACCGACCGCCAGGACCGGGTTCCGTCCGCCCGGTGTTGCTGACGGGGGATTTCACTCTCTCGGAGCAGTGTGCCCTGTACAGCTGTCACTCAGGGTGGTGCGCGGAGGCTGCGCGTGTGGCGTCGTTGCGTGATGTCGTGAGAGATCGGCGCAGCGTGACGATGTGACAGGTAGCCTCTGGAGGGGACCGGACCGATCCCGCGGTGTCCCGTTCGGGTCGAGGCCTCGTCGCTGATCGTGACGAGATCCGGTTCGGCCCGGAACGGAGCACGCGGCGGGACGGAACGCCGCGCGCTCCACGGCGATACACACCGTGAGCGCCGTCCTCGGTGCGGGAATGCTGGTTACGGCGGAGGTGTGAGGCGCGATGCTGGATGTCCGGGTGTCCGAGGGCACGGACCCGGAGGCTCTCGTCGCGTTCGTGGAACGACTGGCGGGCAGCGGCCGGGGTGGACCGGCGACCGGGGCGGCTCGGTCGCGGATCGTCGACGAGGTGCACGACGGCCGGGTCCCCGCAGGTATCCGCACCCTGGCCGGTGCGCTGGAGTCCCCCGTCCCGCCGCGTCAGCGGCGTGGCGACGAGGACGAGGAGACTCTGCTCGGTGCGGTCTCCGAGGAGCCGCTGGTCGTCCTGTCCGAGGCCGGTCCGGCCGAGCTGGCCCGCGCGCTCGCCGACCTGACCGGCTACGGCATGCGGGTCCTCCTGACCGGTGCGCAGGCCGAGCGGCTCGGCGCGGTGCGCGCCGCGCTGCCCGCGGACGTCGCCGGCCGGGTCGTCGACCGGCTGCCGGCACTCCCCTCGACCGAGCTGCGGCGGCTCCGCAGGCTGCTCGCGACCGCCGGCGTCGACCGGTACGGCCGCGCCGGCCAGCAGCTCCCGCCGGAGGACGCGCTGCCCGGCCCGGCCGACGTCGCGGGCTGTTGCGACCGGGCGAACCGGGTGGTCGACGGCACCGACACCGGCGCCTCCGGTGAGGCCCGCATCGTGCCCGGGCTGCTGCGCGATCTCGAGATCGACCGGCGGGCCGCGGTCACCCAGGTCGCGCGGTGCGCGCTCGCGTCGCTGGAGACCCTGACCGGGGCCCCCGACGCCGACCGGCTGCAGGGCGTCGCCGGTCGGCTGGTGCACAGCGGGCTGCGGGCCGAGTTCGAGTCGCTGCAGGGCCTCGCCGCCCGCCAGCGCGACGACCGGGCCCGCCTCGCGAGCGGTGCGCGCGTCGAGGTGGTGGAGCCGCTGCCCGAGGGCGGCGACGTCACGATCCGCCGCTACCTCGACTTCCTCGACAGCGGCGGGCGCAGCCGCTCGTACTTCAAGCCGCAGGAGCAGAAGGAGGCCGAGCCGTTGCTGCGCGGCTTCCGCCTCGACGGCGCGGCCCCGCAGACCTACGACCAGATCGCCACCGTCTCCCAGCACCTGCACCTCGCCCGGCGCGACGACGAGATCGCCCGGCTGTGCTCGGTGCTCGGCCTCCCCGTCCCCCGCTCGCCGCAGGACCTGCCCGGTCTCGTCGACGCGCTGGACAAGATCGCAGCCGCCGCCCGGTCCGTCGGGGCGCTGCGGCACGACGTGCTGTTCCTGCAGCAGGACTCGCCGGTCTCGGTCCCCGACCTGGCCGCCGCCGAGCGGGTGGCTCGGGCCATCGTCGACTACGACGAGCACGGTGACCCGGCCGAGGCCGCGGACGAGCTCGAGCGCCTCGCGCTCCGGTGCGAGGCCGCGGTGCCGTTCGACGCGACCGCCCCCGAGCACACCGCGGTCGTCGCGGCGCTGCGCCGGCACGACGCGGAGGCCTACGCGGCGGCGCTGGAGGAACTGGGTCGCGCCCGCCGGGAGATGCTGGACCGCGACGAGCTGCAGCGGCTGCTGGGTGAGCTGTCGGCGTCGCACCCGGACCTGGCGCGGGCCTGGGCGGCCGACGGCGCGGCGGAGGTGCCCGGCTTCGGGCTGCTGCACGTGGCGGGCAGCGACGACCTGCTCCGGAACCTGCCGTCGGCGGACTCGGCCGACCTGGTCGTCGTGCTGGGGGCCGGGGCGCTGCAGGCCGACGGCCTGCTGCTGACCGCGGCCGCGCCGCGGATGCTCGCCGTCGTCGGGGACGAGCCGCGTGCCGAGTCGTCCGGGACGACCCTGCTCGAGGTGCTCAACCAGGCGTCGGCGCGGTTCCTGCGCGGCACCGGCACACCGGCCGGCGAGTCGTCCGGCACCGGCGCGGAGGTGCCGGTCGCCGACGTGCCGGTCCCGGCCGTCCCCCCGGAGTCGTCGGTCCCGGACCGGGCCGGCGTCGCCGACATCGTGTCCGCCCCGGCGGTGCCGGCCCCGCGGACCGGTCCCCCGGCCGCCGGTGGCGAGAGCCGCCCGTCGGCGCCGTCGGCGATGGCCCCGGCCCGGCGCGGTACCGAGCGGAGCTGACCCCGGGCCCGGCCGGGCTCAGCCCGAGCCGACCGCGCGGATGCTGTCGGCGATCCGGTCCAGCAGCTCGAACGGGTCCGCGGCCGGTGGCCGCACCCGTTCCCAGCGTCCGCGGGAGCCGGGTGCGGCCGGGATGTAGAGGGTCCAGCTGCCCGCCTCCGGGTCGTCGGCGCGCAGCTGCGCCAACGCCGTCGACGCCCACGCCGCTCCCAGCTCGGGGAAGGCGGGCGGCCGCCGGTCGAGGATGGTGACGACGTCGCCGGCGGTCGTGTAGCCGATCCGCCGCCGGTCACGTTCCCCTGCGGGCACCAGCTCCGCGCACCACGCCGCGAGTTGCTCGCGTACCTGCTCCGGAACTCCCATGGCGCGCATGGTCCCGGATCGGGGTGGGCGCGCCAACCCCGGGGGACCGTCCCGTCCCACCGGACGGCCGGGCGCCGCGTCGCGGCCGGTCGAGGCACTACCGTCCGCGGTATGGCAGAGCACGAGGTGAGCCGGTTCGGGCACGTCGACCTCGACGGTCTCCCGCCGGACCTGGCGGAACGGATCGGCGCGATCGCGGAGAGGTCGGGTTTCGTCCCGAACGTCTTCCGCGCGCTGGGCCGCCGTCCGCGGGAGCTGCGGGCGTTCCTGGACTACCACGACGCGCTGATGGACTCGGACGACGGACTGTCCCGGGCCGAGCGGGAGCTGGTCGTCGTCGCGACCTCGGGGGCGAACCACTGCACCTACTGCGTCGTCGCCCACGGCGCGATCCTGCGGATCCGCTACAAGGACCCGGAGATCGCGGACCGGGTCGCGACGAACCCGTACGCGGTGGAGCTCTCCGAGCGCGAGCGCGGGATCGTCGACCTTGCGCTGCTGATCGCCCGGCAGTCCGAGGCACTCACCGAGGCCGACCTCGACGACGCCCGCGCCGCAGGCCTGACCGACGACGAGATCTGGGACGTCGGCGCGATCACGGCACTGTTCGCGATGTCGAACCGGCTCGCGCACCTCACCGCGCTGCGCCCGAACCCGGAGTTCTTCCTGATGGGCAGGCAGCCCCGCTAGAGCACCTTCGACAGGAACGCGCGGGTGCGCTCCTCCTGCGGGTCGGAGAGCACCGCGCGCGGGTCCCCGGCCTCGACGATCCGGCCCTCGTCCATGAACACCAGTGTGTCGCCGACCTCGCGGGCGAACCCCATCTCGTGCGTCACGACGACCATCGTCATGCCGTCGCGCGCGAGCTCGCGCATCACGTCGAGCACCTCCCCGACGAGCTCCGGGTCCAGCGCCGAGGTCGGTTCGTCGAACAGCATCAGCGACGGCCGCATGGCCAGCGCGCGGGCGATCGCGACCCGTTGCTGCTGCCCGCCGGAGAGCTGGGCGGGATAGGCGTCGGCGCGGTCGGTGAGGCCGACGCGTTCCAGGAGCTCCCGGGCGTCCCGGCGGGCGTCGGCCCGCTTCCGGCCGCGGACGACGACCGGTGCCTCCATGACGTTCTCCACCGCCGTGCGGTGCGGGAACAGGTGGAAGCGCTGGAACACCATCCCGATGTCCCGGCGCTGCCGGCCCAGCGCGGCCTCGGAGAGCCGGTGCAGCCGTCCGCCCCGCTCCTCCAGGCCCATCAGCGCGCCGTTCACCCGCAGTCGTCCGGTGTCGATGCGCTCCAGGTGGTTGATGCAGCGCAGCAGCGTCGACTTGCCCGAGCCGGACGGCCCGATCACGCAGCACACCTGGCCCGGCTCGACCACCAGGTCGACGCCGCGCAGCACCTCGACGTCGCCGAAGCTCTTGCCGACGTCCTCGATCTGCACCATCGGCGTGCCCACGGTGTCGCTCACGACGCACCTCCGCTCGTCCCGGCCAGCTTCCGCAGCAGCGACGGGCCCGGGGCACCCGCGGCGACACCGCGCCCGAACCGGCGCTCGACGGCGCGCTGCCCGACCGTCAGCAGCGACGTGAGCACCAGGTACCAGGCGGCCGCCACGATCAGCAGCGGGATGACCTCGAAGTTCGCCGAGTAGATCCGCTGTACCGAGGTGAGCAGCTCCAGGTACCCGATGACGACCACCAGCGACGTCGTCTTCAGCATGCCGATCGTCTCGTTGCCGGTCGGCGGGACGATCACCCGCATCGCCTGCGGCAACACCACCCGGCGCAGCGTCTGGGCGCGGGTCATGCCGAGCGCCCCGGCCGCCTCGGACTGGCCGCCGTCGACCGACTGGATCCCGGACCGCACGATCTCGGCCATGTACGCGGCCTCGTTCAGCCCGAGCCCCAGCAGGGCCGCGGCGAACGGGCTGATCAGCGTGTTCGTGTCGACGACGACGAACTCCGGCCCGAACGGGATCCCCAGCGACAGTCGCGGGTAGAGCGCCGAGAGGAAGTACCAGAACAGGAGCTGCGCGATCAGCGGCGTCCCGCGGAACACCCAGAGGTAGACGGCGGCGACCGAGCTGAGCACCGGGTTCGGCGACAGCCGCATCACGGCCAGCCCGATCCCGCCCGCGATGCCGATCGCCATCGACAGCGCCGTCAGCACCAGGGTGTTGCGCAGGCCGTTGAGCACGGGCTCGGAGAACAGGTACTCGCCGACCGTGCCCCAGCGGAAGTTCTCGTTCGTGAGCAGCGTGTTGACCAGCATCGACGCCAGCACGGCCAGCACCGCGACCGCGACCCAGCGCAGCGGGTGCCGGACGGGAACGGCGTCGCGTGGCTCCGGACGGGCCCCGGGCGATGTCATCGGCCGACCTCCGAGGTCGTGATCGCGCCGTCGCCGACGTTCCAGCGGTCGAGGATCCGCCGGTAGGTGCCGTCGTCGATCAGCTCCTGCAGTGCCGCGCGCAGCGGGTCGCTCAGCTCCCCGTCCTTCGGGAGGACGATCCCGTACGGCGCGGTGTCGTAGGGCCGTCCGACGATCTCGGTGGTGCCGCGCGACTGCGTCACCGCGTAGGACGCGACCGGCGAGTCCGCCAGCATCGCGTCCACCCGGTTCGCGACGAGCGCCAGCGTCACGTCGGTCTGGGCCAGCAGCTCCGTCACCCGGATCGGCTCCCGCCCGGCGGCGACGCACGCCTCGTCCCGGCCCACGACCTCCTCGGTCTGGGTCGTCCCGGCCTGCACCCCGACCGGGCGCCCGCACAGGTCGTCCGGGGTGATGCCCTCCGGGTTCCCGGCCGCGACGACCAGGCTCGTCCCGGCCGAGAAGTACGACACCATGTCGACCACCCCGGACCGCTCCGGGTTGATCGTGAACGACGACATCCCGGCCTCGTACCGGCCGCCCTGCACGCCGGGGATGATCCCGGAGAACTGGCCGGTCTCGTACCGGACACCGAGGCCGAGCTTCGCGGCGACCGCGGTGCCGAGGTCCACGCTCATCCCGACGACGGTCGCGCCGTCCGGCGCGGTGAACTCGTTCGGCGGGTACGTCGGTTCGACTCCGACGGTGAGCACGCCGTCGGCGCGGACCGCCGCCGGGACGCGTGCGGCGAGGGCGTCGTCGCGGGCCACCGCGGGCAGCGGCGTGTCCGACCCCGGGGCGACGCCGGCGCCCGCGGCCGGGTCGCGCCCGCCGCTGCCGTCACCGCCGACCCCGCAACCGGCCAGCGCCAGCACGGCGGCGACGGCGAGCCCGGCGAACGGGCGTGCGCGACGGCGTCGCAGACGGGTCATCGTGTGGTCCAGACGGTCGAACCGGACGTGCTCGGAACGGCACGATCGTGCCACCGCCCGGTCCCACCACCGTCGGTCGGGCCGTCCGGGCGGGGAACTTCCTGCCGCCGGGCACGCGTTCCCCTACCGTGGGTTCGACGAGACACGCGAGCCCGCGGCCCCTCGAGGAGCCGCGCCCCGTCACGGAGGTCCAGACACGATGTCCCTGATCCGACGACTCACCGTCCTCGCCGGTGCCGTGGAGGCCGCCCGCCGCTACGCCCGGTCCAACCCGGACAAGGCCGGCAAGGCCCTGGACTCCGCCGCCCAGTTCGTGGACAAGCAGACCAAGGGCAAGTACACGAACCAGATCTCGGGCGCCGCGCGCAAGGCCAAGGACGCGGCCGGCATCCCGCAGCCGGGCTTCGGCTACGGCGCCCCCGGCACCACGCCGCCGGCCCCGGGCCGCCCGGGCAACCCGCCGGTCCAGGGCAACGGGCAGCCGACCACGCCGAACCCGCAGCAGCCGCCGGCGTTCCCGCCGCCGTCGCCGGGGCAGCAGGGCTCCTGAGACCCCCGGCGTCCGGCCCCGGCACCGCGCGCGGTGCCGGGGCCGTCGTGTGTGGACACCACGGGCGGCTCTCCTGTCCCCGGCGCCCGCTCCCGTGCCAGGATCGGCGGTGACGCGACGGCGCGTCCCTGGCCCGCCCACCCGTGCGGGTCACGGCGGAAGAACCATCCGGCCGGTACCCCGGCCCGGGTGACCCCCGAGGAGGTACGCCGTGCAGGAACCGCAGGCGTGGGTACCGACCGATCCGCGGTCACGCCCCAGCCCGAACCAGGTCGTCGCCGGTCTGAAGGGGGTCGACGAGGGCGGCGCCGAGCTCGTCCAGCTGCTGACCCCGGAGGGTGAGCGGGTGCCGGACGAGCGGTTCGACCGCTACGCCGACGACATCACCGTCGACGACCTGAAGTCGCTCTACCGGGACCTGGTCCTGGTCCGCCGGGCCGACCGCGAGGGCAACTCGCTGCAGCGCCAGGGCGAGCTGGGGATCTGGGTGCCGCTGCTCGGGCAGGAGGCCGCCCAGGTCGGCTCCGGGCGCGCGCTGCGCCCGACCGACATGTGCTTCCCCAGCTACCGCGAGCACGGCGTCGCCTGGACCCGGGGCGTCGACCCGACCGAGCTGCTCGGGATCTTCCGCGGCACCGACCACGGCGGCTGGGACTTCACGGGGAAGCGCTTCCACCCGTACACGATCGTCATCGGCAACCAGTGCCTGAACGCCGCCGGGTACGCCATGGGCCAGCGCTTCGAGTCGAAGGTGGGCGACCCGGAGACGGGTGAGGCCACCATCTGCTACTTCGGCGACGGCGCGACCAGCCAGGGCGACGTCCACGAGGGCTTCGTCTGGGCCGCCGCGTACGACGCCCCGCTGGTCTTCTTCTGCCAGAACAACCAGTGGGCGATCTCGGTGCCGCTGGACCGGCAGACCCGGGTGCCGCTCTACCAGCGCGCCCGCGGCTACGGCTTCCCCGGCGTCCGGGTCGACGGCAACGACGTGCTCGCCTGCCTGGCCGTCACCCGCTGGGCGCTCGAGGAGTGCCGCACGGGCAACGGCCCGGTCCTGATCGAGGCCTTCACCTACCGGATGGACTCGCACACCACCTCCGACGACGCCACCCGCTACCGGCTCGCCGACGAGGTCGAGCTGTGGAAGCTCAAGGACCCGATCGAGCGGGTCCGGGTGCACCTGACGCGCCGGCACGGCGTCGAGCCGGGGTTCTTCGACGGCGTCGACGGCGAGGCGGACGCGCTCGGCGAGCGCCTGCGCGCGTTCTGCCGGTCGATGCCGCAGCCCGGCCCGGAGCGCATGTTCTCCGAGGTCTACGCGCAGGCGTCGCCGCAGGTCGACGGCCAGCGCGACGAGTACCTGGAGTACCACGCGTCCTTCACCGGCGAGGAGGCGTCCTGATGGCGACCACGCTGGCCAAGGCGCTCAACGACGGACTGCGCGCCGCGATGGAGCGTGACCCGAAGGTCCTGGTCATGGGTGAGGACGTCGGCCGGCTCGGCGGCGTCTTCCGGATCACCGACGGGCTCCAGAAGGACTTCGGCGAGCAGCGCGTGCTCGACACCCCGCTGTCCGAGTCCGGGATCATCGGCGCTGCCGTCGGGCTCGCGGTGCGCGGGTTCCGGCCGGTCTGCGAGATCCAGTTCGACGGCTTCGTCTTCCCCGGCTACGACCAGATCGTCTCCCAGCTCGCGAAGCTCCGGTACCGGACGCAGGGCGCGGTCCCGGTCCCCGTCGTCGTCCGGATCCCGTTCGGCGGCGGGATCGGCGCGGTCGAGCACCACTCGGAGTCCCCGGAGTCGCTGTTCGCGCACGTCGCGGGGCTGAAGGTGGTGGCATGCTCGAACCCGGCCGACGCGCACTGGATGATCCAGCAGGCGATCCTCTCCGACGACCCGGTGATCTTCTTCGAGCCGAAGCGCCGGTACTGGGAGAAGGGCGAGATCGACACCGACCTCGGCGCGGCACCGCCGCTGCACTCCGCGCGGGTCGTCCGGCCCGGTTCGGCGCTGACCCTCGCCACCTACGGCCCGATGGTGAAGACCTGCCTCGACGCCGCCACCGCGGCCGCCGAGGACGGCCAGGACCTCGAGGTGATCGACCTGCGGACGCTGTCGCCGCTGGACCTCGGGCCGGTCGCCGAGTCGGTGCGCCGGACCGGACGGCTGGTCGTGGTGTCCGAGGCACCGTCCGAGTCGTCGATCACCTCCGAGGTCGCCGCCCGGATCCAGCAGGAGTGCTTCTTCTCGCTGGAGGCCCCGGTGCTGCGGGTGACGGGGTTCGACACCCCGTACCCGCCGTCGCGGCTGGAGGACGAGTTCCTGCCCGACCTGGACCGGGTGCTCGACGCCGTCGACCGTTCGCTGGCCTGGTGAGGACCTGAGGATGCGTGAGCTGTTCAACCTGCCCGACGTGGGCGAGGGACTGACCGAGGCCGAGATCGTCGCGTGGCGGGTGTCGCCCGGCGACACCGTCGCGGTGAACGACGTGGTCGTGGAGATCGAGACGGCGAAGGCCGCGGTCGAGCTGCCGTCACCGTGGGCCGGGACGGTCGGCGAGCTGCTGGCCGAGCCGGGGGCGACCGTCGAGGTGGGTACGCCCATCATCGCGATCGACACCGCGGGATCCGGTGCGCCGGCCGGCGGGGCCGGGCCGCCGGATGAGGGTGGCGCGAAGATCGGCGAGGCCGGGAAGGACGGCCGGATCGCGACGCTCGTCGGCTACGGGCCGCGGCAGGGTGCGGTGAAGCGCCGGCCGCGGCGGGGCGCGGGCGGCGGCGACGCCGGGACCGCACCTGCCCCGGCGGAGGCGCCGGCCGGGGCCGCGCCGGCCGCCGCGGTGGGGCCCGACGAGGCGGCCGAGGTCCGTGCCGAGGCGACCGGAACCGCGACCGGAACCGCGACCGGAACCGCGACCGGAACCGCGACCGGAACCGCGACCGGAACCGCGACCGGAACCGCGACCGGAACTGCGACCGGGCCGACGGCCGGGCTCGTTCCACTCGCCCCGCCGCCGGTCCGGCTGCTGGCCCGCGAACTCGGCGTCGACCTGCGGACGGTCGCGGGGACCGGGGCGCACGGCCGGATCTCCCGGGACGACGTCCGCGCCGCGGCGGCATCCACCGCCGTGCCGACCGCGGTACCCACCGGTGGGTCGTCGACGGCCGCGTCGCCCGCCGCAGCCGCATCCGCCGCCGTGCCGCCGGCTGCACCGTCGCCGGCCGCGGCGGCCCGCCCCGCCGGGGCCGGGGACCGGCGCGAGCCGATCCGCGGCGTCCGCAAGGCGACCGCCGCCGCGATGGTGTCCAGCGCGTTCACCGCCCCGCACGTGACCGAGTTCCTCGACGTCGACGTCACCGCGACCATGGCGCTGCGCGAGCGCCTGAGGTCCTCCCGGGAGTTCGCCGGGGTCCGGCTGACCCCGCTCGCGTTCGTCGCGAAGGCGGCCTGCCTCGCGGCGGGCCGCACCCCCGCGGTGAACGCCAGCTGGGCCGAGCGCGCCGGTGAGATCGTCTACTACGAGCGCGTGCAGCTCGGGATCGCCGCGGCGACCCCGCGCGGCCTGGTCGTGCCCAAGATCCGCGACGCCGACCTGCTCGACCTCCGCGGGACGGCCGAGGCGCTGGGCACGCTGACCGAGACCGCCCGGGCCGGGAAGACGGCCCCGGCGGACCTGGTCGGCGGCACCTTCACGATCACGAACGTGGGGGTCTTCGGGGTCGACACCGGTACGCCGATCCTGAACCCCGGCGAGGCCGCGATCCTGGCCGTCGGCTCGATCAAGCCGGCACCGTGGGTGGTCGACGGCGAGCTGGCCGTCCGCACGGTGTGCCGGCTGGCGCTGTCGTTCGACCACCGGCTCGTCGACGGGGCCGAGGGATCCCGGTTCCTGGCCGACGTCGGGTCGCTGCTCGAGGATCCCGGTATCGCCTTCACCTGGTGATCGATCTGTGATCGTTCCGGAGAATTCGGGTGATCCGGGAGCAGAACGGCGTGCTCGTGCGTTCTACGGGCATGCCGTTCGTGCTGCTCTACGTCGTGCTCGAGGTGGTGGCGATCGCCGGGCTGATCGCCTGGATCGGGCTGGGCTGGACGTTGCTCGTCCTGCTCGCCGGTTCGGTGCTCGGTCTGCTGCTCGCCCGCAGTGAGGGTGCCCGCGCCGCCCGCGCGCTGGCCACCGCGGTGCAGCGCGGGAAGCTGGCGCACGAGGAGGCGACCGACGGCCTGCTCATCGCGATCGGCGGTGTCCTGCTCTTCGTACCGGGCCTGATCACCGACGTGCTCGGCCTGGCGCTGGTGTTCCCGCCGACCCGCGCACTCGCCCGGCGCCGCATGGTGGCCGCGGCGGAGCGTGCCGCCCCGGGCCTGCGCACCGCGCGGATCCGGTACGGCGCGACCGTCGTCGACGGCGAGACCGTGGTGGACGGCGACACCGTCACGGAGGAGCGCCGCCGGCCGGGCGCCGTTCCGCCGAGGATCACCGGGCCGGTCGTCGACGGCGAGGTCGTCGAGGGCGAGATCGTCGACGGTGGGGACCGCCGGGACCGCTGAGCGGCACGGGGCGGCACGGGGCGGCACGGGGCGGCACGGGGCGGCACGGGGCGGCACGGGGCGGCACGGGGCGGCACGGGGCGGCACGGAGCCGGGAGTACGGCGGGGGCGGTCGGGGCCACCCCCGCCGACGATCACCAGCCGGGCCGGGCTCCGGCGAGGAGACTGCGCAGCCCGTCCAACGGTCGGCGACGCTGGGTCGTCGAACGCTGAGTGATCGGGCGCATCCGCAGTGTGGAGTGGTGCGTCTCGGTGGCGCGGTGCCGTCCACGACGTCGGTTCACGGCACTTCCTTCCGGGGCGGGGCGGGGCGACCGGATCGTCCCGATGTGAAGTGTCGCCGGTCGTCGCAGGTCACGGAAGGCTCACCGGCCGAGGCCACCGGATCGTGACGACAGCGATGTGATTCACCCCGCGGGTACGCACCGACCGTTCCCGGATCGCCGGGCCGGGGTCCCCGGAACCGGGACCGGCGCGGTGAGCAGTCACGTTCCGTGAACAATGCGGATGGTGGCGGCCGGGCCGGGTGGTGACCCTTTCCGTGGAATCGCTGCCTGGGGAAGCGAATTCGCAGAAGAGGCACCGTCGAAAGGCGGCGCGGTCCCGTCCGGCACTGGGCCGGCCGGGTGGATCGCGGCGACACGCCGTGCGCCCGTCGTCGCCGTCTACGGAATCCGGAAGACCGCCGGATACCGTCGGTCCATGGATCCGGTGCGCAACCCGTTCGCCCCCGGGGCCGGGCAGCGCCCGCCCGAGCTGGCCGGACGGGACCGCGAGGTGGACGCCTTCGAGATCGTCCTCGAGCGGGTCGCGCGGGGCCGTCCGGAGCGGAGCCTGGTGCTCACCGGCCTGCGCGGCGTCGGGAAGACGGTGCTGCTCGGCGAGCTCCGCTCGATGGCGATGCACGCCGGGTGGGGCGCCGGGAAGATCGAGGCCCGGCCGGACGCCGACCTGCGCCGTCCGCTCTCCGCCGCCCTGCACCGCGCGATCCGCGACCTCGCGGTCCGGCACCGCGCCCCGGAGCGGATCGACGAGGTGCTCGGCGTGCTCAAGGCGTTCGCGCTGCGGTCGTCGCCCGAGGGCACGAAGCTGCGCGACCGCTGGCAGCCGGGCATCGACGTCCCGGTGCGTAACGGGCGGGCCGACTCCGGGGACATCGAGATCGATCTCGTCGAGCTGTTCACCGAGGTCGCCGAGCTGGCGCAGGACGTCGGTTCCGGCATCGCCCTGCTCATCGACGAGATGCAGGACCTGCGGCCGGACGACGTCTCCGCGCTCTGCGCCGCCTGCCACGAGCTGTCCCAGTCGCGGGTCCCGCTGGTGGTCGTCGGCGCCGGGCTCCCGCACCTGCCCGCGGTGCTGTCGGCGTCGAAGTCGTACTCCGAGCGGCTGTTCAAGTACTCGCGGATCGACCGGCTGGATCGCAAGGACGCCGACTTCGCGCTGCTCGCACCCGCCGAGCGGGAGGACGCGACGTTCGACCAGGACGCCCTCGACGATCTCTACCAGCGGTCGGGCGGCTACCCCTACTTCGTGCAGGCCTACGGCAAGGCGGCCTGGGACGCGGCCCCGACGAGCCCGATCGGTCCCCGCGACATCGCGATGGCGGCGCCGGAGGCGGAGGCCGAGCTCGCCGTCGGGTTCTTCGGGTCCCGTTTCGAGCGCGCCACCCCCGCCGAGCGCGAGTACCTGCGCGCGATGGCGGAGCTGACCGACGGCGAGGACCTGCCCGTCGACACGGCCGGCGTGGCGAAGCACCTCGACCGGCGGGCGTCGTCGCTCTCGCCGTCGCGGGACAGCCTCCTGAAGAAGGGCCTCGTCTTCTCCGCCCAGCGCGGGCAGATCGCCTTCACCGTGCCGCACTTCGGGCGCTACCTGCTCGCCAACGCCTGACCCCCCGACTACTCCGGACGAGTGAAAACAAGTTGCGGTGTAACAGGACGGCGTGTGGTCGCGAAATCCCTGATGAGCCCCGCGGCGCCACCGGACCCCCGACTCGGTCGCGCCGCGGGGCGTTCCACGTTCGGGACCGGTCGTCACGACCCCCGGGCGCTGCCGGGCGCGTCGGCGCCGGGCCGTAGCATCGGCCGGGTGGTCGAGCCCAAACTCGAGATCCAGATGCTCCACGACCGGGTCATGATCAAGAAGATCGAGGGCGCCGGTGAGCGACGGAGCTCGGCCGGAATCGTCATCCCGGCAACCGCACAGGTCGCCAAGCGTCTTGTCTGGGGAGAGGTCGTGGGGGTGGGTCAGCACGTGCGCACGGTGAAGCCGGGTGATCGTGTCCTCCTCGCGCCCGAGGACCAGTACGAGGTCGAGGTCGGCGGAGTCGGACACCTGGTGATGCGCGAGCGGGACCTGCACGCGGTCGCCTCCGAGGCGTCCGCCGAGCACGGAACCGGTCTCTACCTCTGACTCCTGCACGTCGCCCTCCCGAGGGTGCGGCGTGGCCAGGTACGACGGCAGTGCGGAGAGGAAGTCCCACGTCATGCCCGAGCGTCAGTCCCCGCCCGGAGAGGCCGCCGACCAGCCGGTGACCCCCGCACCGGAAGCGGGAACGGGAGACCGCGGCACGGCCGGTGAGGCCCCCGCCGCCACGGGAGAGCCGGTCCGCCCGGTGATGCCCGACCGTCGCCCCTCGCCCGGCCCGCAGGCCACGAACGACGCCGGTGCCGCGCGCCCGTCCCCGTCGCCGCGTCCGGCGGACCCCGCCGCGGCCGCCGACGGTGCCCCGCCCGCCTCGCCCGCCGCCCGCTCGGTCGCCGGTCAGGCGGTCGACCCGGAGGCCGATCCGGCCGCACGCGCCGGAGGAGCGGCGCCGGTCGCGGATGCCGTCACCCCCACGGCCTCGCAGCCGGGTGCGGGCCGGCCCGGCGGCGCCGAGGGCGCTCCCCAGGGCGACGGCGCCACCCGTCCCACGCCGACGTCCCGCCCGTCCCCCGGCCCGGTCGCACCGACCACACCGGTCACACCGGCTGCACCGACCGCACCGACCGCACCGACCGCACCGGCCGCGGCGCCCGGCGCCGCGGGAGCAGGAGCCACCGGAGCGGGAGTCGCGGGAGCAGGTGCTGCCGCAGGAGCGGGCGCCGCCGCGGCCGCGGCCGGCGCGGACACGACCCGCACGCCCGCCGGACCGGGCGCGGAGCAGCCCACCGTGGCCGGCGCCCCTCCGCAGGCCCCCGGCGCGGCGACGAACGGTTCGGCCGAGGACACGGTCCGCGTCGCCCCGCTGAGCGAACAGAACACCCAGGTCATGCCCCGCGTCGCGGCCGCGCAGGCCGGAGCGGGCGACCCCGGCGAGCGGACCGAGCGGATCCAGACGGCCGGGACGGCCGTCTTCGGCGGTGCCGCGGGCGCCCCCGGCCCCGGTGGCCCGGGCGGCCCGGGCGGCCCCGACGACCCCGGTGCGGGCGGTGGCCAGGGTGACGGCGGTTCCGGTGACGGCGACGGCGGCTCCGGCCGCACGCGCCCGACCGGGCTGATCGTCGCCGCGGCGGTGCTCGGTGTGCTGGCCCTCGGCTACGTCGGTGACCTCGTGTTCTCCTCCGGGAGCGTGCCGCGCGGCGTCGTCGTCGCCGGTCAGGACATCGGCGGGCTGTCCCGTTCGGCCGCCACCGAGAAGCTGCAGGCCGCGATCGAGCCGCGTTCGTCGGCGCCGGTCCCGGTGCAGGCCGGTGAGATCCGGAGCGAGATCGACCCGAAGGCCGCCGGCCTGCAGGTCGACTACGCGCGCACCCTGGACGAGGCCGGCCAGCAGCCGCTGAACCCGATCACCCGGATCTCGTCGTTCTTCACGACGCGCGACGTCGAGATCGTCAACTCCGCCGACGACCGCGCCGTGCGCACCGCGCTCGAGCAGATGGCGCCGCTGGCGCTCAAGGAGCCGAAGGAGGGCTCGATCGAGTGGCAGGGCGTGGAGCCCACCCCGGTCGCGCCGGAGCCCGGCCAGCAGCTGGACGTGGACGCGGCCGTCGGGGTCGTCGAGCAGCAGTGGGCGTCCGGGCAGCCGGTGCAGCTCCCGCTGATCATCGAGCAGCCGGAGACCACCCCGGCCGACGTGCAGCAGGCCATCGACGAGGTCGCGAGGCCCGCGGTGTCCGGCCCGCTGACGATCACCGGCGAGGGTGCGAACGCGACGGTCCCGCCGGAGGACATCGCCAAGGCGCTGAGCTTCACCGCGGACCCGGAGGGCGCCGCGAAGCTGAAGCCGGTCATCGCGAACAAGACGCTCGAGGACTCGGCCAAGCCGCAGCTCGCGAGCACCGAGAAGCCCGGTGTCGACGCCCAGCTGGACTTCGCCGCGAACCCGCCGCGGGTCATCCCTTCGCAGGACGGCCGCGGGATCGACTACGACGCGACGTTCACCAGCGTCCTCCCGATCCTGACCGGGGAGGGCCCGCGCCAGGTCGCGGCGGTCTACGCCCAGAAGCCTGCCGAGATCACCACCGCCGACCTGGAGTCGCTCGGCAACGCCGGTGAGATCAGCACCTTCACCACCGGCGGGTTCGCCGCGGACTCGGGCCAGAACATCCGGCGGGCCGCCGAGATGATCGACGGCCAGATCGTCCAGCCCGGCGAGACGTTCAGCCTGAACGGGGTGACCAACCCGCGGAACGCGTCCAACGGCTACGTCGAGGCCGGGATCATCGAGGACGGCCATCCGGCGCGCGGCGTCGGCGGCGGTGTCTCCCAGCTCGCGACGACGCTGTACAACGCGTCGTACTTCGCCGGCATGACCGACGTCGAGCACAAGGAGCACAGCTACTACATCAGCCGCTACCCGGTGGCCCGCGAGGCGACGGTCTTCGACAACCTGATCGACGTCAAGTTCCGCAACGAGGGCCCGACGGCCGTGCTGATCAAGACGGCCTGGACGCCCAGCAACGTCACCGTGACGTTCCTCGGCCAGAAGATGTACGACGTGACCTCCGAGACCGGTCCCCGGACCAACCCCACGGAGCCGCAGCTCGTCACCATCCCGCCGGGGCAGCCGTGCAGCGCCAGCAAGGGCTCCCCGGGCTTCACCGCGACGGACACCCGGACGCTGCGCAACGTCCAGAGCGGGGAGACCCAGAGCGAGACCAGGACGGTCAAGTACAACCCTCAGCCGATCGTGCAGTGCGGCGGCTGATCCGGTGACGATCTCCGCCAGAGGCTGACGAGACCCACGTCACGTTCGTACCCTGATCTCTCCGACGCAGCGACGCGAGGGATCGGGGTACGCCATGCGGATCGCGGACGTTCTGAAGGGCAAGGGCAGTGCGGTGACGACGGTGTCACCGGACGAGGCGGTCACCGAGGTGCTGCGCTTCATCACCGAGGGGAATCTCGGCGCGCTGCCGGTCGTCGACGGTGAACGGATCGTCGGCATCGTCTCGGAGCGGGACGTGGTCCGCCGCCTGCACCAGCAGGGCGGGGCGATGCTGAACGCCCGGGTCTCCGAGATCATGACGGCGGAGGTCGTCACCTGCTCGCCGGACGACGGCGTCGGTGATCTCGCGAAGATCATGACGGAGCGGCGGGTCCGGCACCTGCCGGTCGTCGTGGACGGTGTGCTGTCCGGGATCGTGTCCATCGGTGACCTGGTCAAGGCCCGGATCGACATGCTGGAGCAGGAGCGAGAGCAGCTCGAGAGCTACATCGCCCAGTAGGTACCGGGCAGAAGAAAGGGCCCCGGGCGGGGAGTCCGCGTCCGGGGCCCTTCCGTCTCCCGTGCGACTAGAACGCCGCCTCGTCCAGCTCCATCAGCGCGTGGTCGGCGCCCTCGACGATCGCCTTGTCCGAGGTAAGCCGCGGCAGGACGGTCTTCGCGAAGAACGACGCGACCCCGGCCTTGCCCTCGTAGAACGCGCGGTCCTTGGCGGAGACGCCGTCGGTCCCGAGCGCCTCGAGCGCGACCGACGCCTGGCGCAGCAGCAGCCAGCCGACGAGCAGGTCGCCGACCGCCATCAGCAGCCGGACGGTGTGCTGCCCGACCTTGTAGAGGTTCTTCACGTCCTCCGCGGAGGCGTACAGGTACCCGGTCAGTGAGCCGAGCATCCCCTGCACGTCGGTGAGGGCGGTCCGCAGCAGCTCACGCTCCTCCTTCAGCCGGCCGTTGCCCGCGTCGGAGTCGATGAACGCCTGCACCTCGCCTGCGACGTGCGCGAGTGCCTGGCCGTTGTCCCGGACGATCTTGCGGAACAGGAAGTCCTGGGACTGGATCGCGGTCGTGCCCTCGTACAGCGAGTCGATCTTCGCGTCGCGGATGTACTGCTCGATCGCGTAGTCCTGCAGGAAGCCGGAGCCGCCGAGGGTCTGCAGCGACTGCACGAGCTGCTCGGTGGCCCGCTCCGAGCCGACACCCTTGACGATCGGCAGCAGCAGGTCGTTGACCTTCTCGGCGAGCTCGGTGCTGACGCCACCGCCCTCGTCGCCGAGGCGGATCCGGTCCTGGAAGGTGGCGGTGTAGGTGTACACCGCGCGCATCCCCTCGGCGTAGGCCTTCTGCAGCATGAGGCTGCGGCGCACGTCCGGGTGGTGGGTGATCGTGACGCGCGGCGCGGTCTTGTCCGTCATCTGCGTCAGGTCGGCGCCCTGGACCCGCTCCTTGGCGAACTCCAGCGCGGTGAGGTAGCCGGCGGACAGCGTGCCGATCGCCTTGGTGCCGACCATCATCCGGGCGTACTCGATGACCTGGAACATCTGGGCGATGCCGTCGTGCACGTCGCCGAGCAGCCAGCCGACCGCCGGGGTGCCGTGCGCGCCGAAGGTCAGCTCGCAGGTCGTGGAGGCCTTGAGGCCCATCTTGTGCTCGACGTTCGTGACGAAGGCGCCGTTGCGCTCGCCCGACTCGCCGGTCTGCGTGTCGAAGTGGAACTTCGGGACCAGGAACAGCGACAGACCCTTGGTGCCCTGCTTCGCGCCCTCGGGGCGGGCCAGCACCAGGTGCATGATGTTCTCGGTGAAGTCCTGCTCGGCCGAGGTGATGAAGCGCTTCACGCCCTCGATGTGCCAGGTGCCGTCGTCCTGCTGGACGGCCTTCGTGCGGCCGGCACCGACGTCGGAGCCCGCGTCCGGCTCGGTGAGCACCATCGTGGCGCCCCAGCCGCGCTCGACCATGATCTCGGCCCAGCGGCGCTGCTCGTCGTTGCCGTTCTTGTGCAGGATCCCGGCGAAGTTCGGGCCGGCCATGTACATGAAGACGGCCGGGTTGGCGCCGAGCATCATCTCGGCCGCGGCCCACTGCACGGAGGGCGGGATGCCCATGCCGCCCAGCTCGTTCGGCACGCCGAGACGCCACCACTCGCCGTCCCAGAGGACCTTGTAGGCGTCCTTGAGCTCCTGCGGGGTGGTGACCGAGAAGGTCTTCGGGTCGTAGACCGGCGGGTTGCGGTCGATGGTGGCGTAGTGCTCGGCGAGCGGGCCGGTGCAGACGGTGGACAGCTCGGACAGCACGCCCTTGGCGGTGTCGACGTCGACGTCGGAGAACGGCCCGGTCCCCAGGTGGTCCTGGATCCGGAAGACCTCGAAGAGGTTGAACTCCAGGTCGCGCACGTTGCTCTTGTAGTGGCCCATCTGTCCTTCACCGCCGTTCCTGCCAGGGCCGATTCCCTTACCGGCCAGTAACCGACTCCACAGTATTACTCACCGGTAACCGAGGCAAGGCCGGGCTCTCCGCACGGCGACGCGACACGGCCGGGTGACAGGACGACCGGCGCGTCCGCCGCAGAATTTCGGACTACTGGTCGACAATCACCCGTGAGACGCACGAGGTGTGCGTGGCACGTGGGACTCGAACCGGCACCGGATCGTGCGGTGCCGCCGGAAGGGCGGACGGCGATGGGCGAACCCGACGAGCACGCCGGCCCCGGTCCGGTGCCTGCCGGGCCGGACGGTCCCGGCGCCGCGGACGCCGCCACGGGCCGCCGGCGGACGAGCCGGCGCGGGCTGCTGGTCGCCGGCGCGGCCGCGGGTGCCGGGCTCGTCGTGCCCGCGTTCGGGGGCCGTGCGCACGCGGCCGAGCCGCCGTCGCCGGTCCCCCCGCCGTCGTCGACCCGGGTGCCGGGCCCGGCCGGGATGCCGGGGCCCGCAGCCGGCGCCGGTGCGCTCGCCGAGGCGGTCCGCGCGCCCTACATCGCCCGCTGCTCGGAGTGGGGTGCCCGGCGGCCGTCGTCGCCGCCGAAGATCTGGGACCGGCGCCCGATCCGGATCCTGGTGCACCACACGGCCGGCGCGAACACGCCGGACTTCAGCGTCCCGGCGGCGCACCGGATGGCGCGCGGGATCCAGGCCTTCCACATGGACCGCAACGGCTGGCTGGACTCGGGCCAGCACTTCACGATCTCCCGGGGCGGGCACGTCCTCGAGGGCAGGCTCTACAGCCTCGGCGAGCTCAACGGTGGCCGCCGGGTCGTCGAGGGCGCGCACTCGCCGGGGCAGAACATCATCGCGATCGGGATCGAGAACGAGGGCACCTACATCGGCGTCGATCCGCCCGCGCCGCTGTGGAACTCGCTGCGCGCGACGTGTGCCTACATCTGCTCGCGATACGGCATCGCCCCCAGCGAGCTCTACGGGCACCGCGACTACCGCAACACGATCTGCCCCGGCGACCGCCTCTACGGGATGCTGCCGCGGCTGCGGAACGAGGTCGCCGGGCTGCTCGGACGACGGCTGTCGCGCACCGAGGCGACCAAGGCGACCTGGCCGTTGCTGCGCGAGGGCGACTCCGGGCCGCTGGTCGAGGCGGCACAGCTGCTGCTCCGCGACGCCGGGACGCTGCGCGGCGATCCGGACGGCCGCTACGACGACCGCACGCTCGGTGCCGTCACCGAGTTCCAGGTCCTGCACCGCGCCGAGGACGCCAACGGGCTGCTCGGCGGCGAGTCCTGGCCGGAGCTGGCGCGCACCGTGCGGGCGGGCTCGGAGGGTGACGCGGCCCGTGCGGTCGAGCTGCTGGCCCGGCACCGGAAGGTGGAGAGCGTGCCGGACGTCGTCGACCACCCGGTCTGGCAGAAGCTGCTCGGCACCGGCGGGGCACCCGTCCCGGTGGCGCAGGACCCGTCGGGCGTCGCCGACCGCTGACCGGGCGGGAGCCGCCCACCCGCTCGGACGGGTGACGCGGGCTCGCTAGTCTCCCCGGGTGCTGAACCGCTGTCCCGCCTGCGACGCCCCCGCCGCCGACCCGTTCTTCTCGGTGACCGGCCTGCCGGTGCACGGCACGGCGGTGCTCCCCGATCCGGCGTCGGCCCGGTCGGTGAGCGTCGGAGACCAGGTCCTGGTGCTGTGCGAGCGCTGCGGCACGGTCTTCAACCGCGACTTCGACGCCGGCCTGCTCGACTACACCGGCGACCACGAGGAGTCCCAGCACCACTCCCCCCGGTTCGCCGCGTACGCCGCCGAGATCACCGCGGACTGGGTGTCCCGGTTCGGGCTGGCGGGCGAGCACGTCGTCGAGGTCGGGTGCGGATCCGGCGACTTCGCCGCCGAGCTGCTCGGCGCGGGCGTCGGCCGGGTGACGGGGATCGACCCGCACTTCGCCCCGGCACGGGTGCGTGCGGAGCTGGCGGGGCGGCTGACCGCGCTCCCCGCCGAGTTCGCCAGGGACCAGGTGGAGCCGGGTACGGCCGCACTGGTCTGCCGGCACACGCTCGAGCACATCCCGGCGCTGGCCGCGTTCGGTGCCGAACTGCGCGCGGGTCTCGTCCGGGGCGGCGGGCGGGCGCTGCTGGCCGAGGTCCCGGATCTCGGCCGGATCCTCGACGAGGGCGCGTTCTGGGACCTGCAGTACGAGCACTGCTCCTACTTCACCCCGGCGACCATGCGCACCTTCCTGACCGGGGCGGGATTCTCCGACCCGGCCGTCCGGCTGACCTACGCCGACCAGTACGTCGTCGCCGAGGCAGGGCCCGACGGCACGCCGGGCACACCGGAGCTGGAGCCGCACCTGCGCGAGGCGCTGCACGACGCCTGCCACGCCTTCGCCACCCGGGTCCGCGAACAGGTCGGGCGGTGGCGGGTCTGGCTGGGCGAGCGCGCCGCGGCCGGGGACGAGGTCGTCGTGTGGGGTGGCGGGGCGAAGGGCCTGACCTTCCTCAACGTCGTCGAGGGCGACAGCGGCCTGTCCGGTGTGGACGGCCCGGCGCCGGGGGCGGTGCAGGCGGTCGTCGACATCAACCCGGGGCTCCAGGGGCACTACATGGGCGGTCTCGGGCTGCCGATCCGCGCGCCGAAGGACCTCCTCGACGCACCGCCGCGGTCGGTGCTGCTGATGAACCCGGTCTACATCGGAGAGGTGCGGTCCACCCTGGACGAGCTGGGCCTGGGATCGACGGAGCTGCTGGCGGTCTGACCCGGTGCGCCGTCAGCCGTCCCGGCGGGCCTCCGCCCGCAGGACACGGACTGCACGGACCAGGTCTTCCCGCATGCGGTCCGCCGGCTCGATCCCCGTCCCGGCCAGCACCATCGCTCCCGAGAACAGCAGCCGGGCCGCGCGGCGTGCGTCGCCGGTCAGGTCGTCGCCGCAGACCCGGTCGAAGCGCAGCTCGAAGTCCTCCACCACCGAGTTCCTGACCCGGCGCACGTCCGGGTCCCGGCCCAGGAAGACGGCGCGAAGTGCGGTGTCCAGGGCCGTCCCACCGGCGAGCCCGGCGACCAGGTCGTCGACGAACCGGGCCAGCCGCTCCTCCACCGGCGCGCCGGGGCCGGTGGGGTCCTCGTCCGGTGCTGCCCGGAGGTGGGTCAGGAACACCGCGGACAGCAGGTGCTCCTTCGATGCGAAGACCTTGTAGGCCGTCGCCGGGGAGACTCCGGCCCGTCGGGCGACGCGGCGGACGGTGAGGGTCCCCGACCCGTTCTCCGCCAGCTCGGCGGCGCCGGCCGCCAGCAGGCCGTCCCGGGTGGCCGGGGTGACCTCGCTGCGCCGGGAGATCTCCACGGGGCGAGGGTAGACGGTCGACCGAGAGGCGACCCCGTTACCTGGGGTAGCACCCTGATGGGTTAACGTGCGCCGCTGAGTGGACAGGTGTCCATTCAGCTGTCCGATCCCGACGAGGGGAGAGCCGGATGCAGGCGATCAGCCGCCGGTCGGTACTTGCCGGGGCCGCCGCCACCGGGCTCGGCCTGCTGGGGGCCGGCGCCGCGGCCGCCGCTCCCGGTCGTGTGCCCGTCCGTCGCGAAGAGCACCGGGTCGTCGTGGTCGGCTCCGGGTTCGGCGGCGGGGTGACCGCCCTGCGGTTCGCCGAGGCGGGCATCCCGGTGACGGTGCTCGAGCGCGGCCGTCGCTGGCCGACCGGCCCCGACGCCGACACGTTCCCCCGCCCGACCCGCACCCCCGACGAGCGGATGATCTGGATGGGGTCGGTCACCGACCCGCTCGACGAGCAGACGACACCGCTGTCGCTGCTGCTCGGCGGCCTCGGCCGGGGCACCCCGCTGGGGGCGCTGGGCCGCTACGTCGGTGTCCTGGAACGGGTCTCCGGCGTCGGCATGGACACGTTCTGCGCCGCCGGGGTCGGCGGCGGGTCGCTGCTCTACCAGGGCATGTCGCTGCAGCCGACCCGGGAGCTGTTCGAGACGACGATGCCGTCCGATCTGGACTACGGCCTGCTCGCGCGCGAGCACTACCCGCGGGTCGCGCGGATGCTCCGGCTGGCCACCGCACCGGACGAGCTGGTCGAGAGCCCCACCTACGCCGCCGCCCGCGCCTTCCGCCACAACGCCGAGGCTGCCGGGTACGACGTCGAGAAGATCCCGATGCCCATCGACTGGGACTTCGCGTTGCGCGAGCTGCGCGGCGAGATGGCGCCGTCGTACACCAACGGCGACTGCGCGTTCGGTGTCAACAACGGCGGCAAGCACTCGGTCGACGTCACCTACCTGGCTGCGGCCGAGGCGACCGGTCTCGTCACCGTCGCCCCGCAGCACCAGGTCACCGACGTGGCCCGGACCGCGGACGGCCGCTACGAGGTCCACGTCGACCGGATCGCGACCGACGGCACCGTCCTGGAGAGGAAGATCCTCACCACGACCGCGCTCGTGCTCGCCGCGGGCACCGCCAACACCAACCGGCTGTTGCTGCGGGCCCGCGAGCAGGGGACGATCCCGGATCTCCCGGACGCCCTCGGTGAGAACTGGGGCACCAACGGCGACCGGATCTGTACCTGGACCTCGCTCACCGACGACTTCGGATCGCCGCAGGGCGGACCGGTCGTCTACGGCAGCAAGGACTGGTCCGACCCGGCGACGGCGAACACCGTCATCCAGGCATCCCTGCCGCCGTTGCCGGACCTGCGCACCACGATGACCGTGGGCTACGGGGTCAGCGAGGGCCGCGGCCGCTACCGGTGGGACCCGGTCCGCGGGGAGGCCGTCCTGCACTGGCCCCCGGACGGCGACGCGGCACTGACCCGCCGCATCCACGAGCGGATGAACCGGATCATCGGTCCCGGCGGGGTCCTCCTCGACACCACCTACGTCGTCCCCACCACCTGGCACCCGCTGGGCGGTGCGTGCATCGGCACGGTGTGCGACGCCGCCGGCAGGGTGTACGGGCAGCGCGGTCTCTACGTCCTCGACGGATCGCTGATGCCCGGGACGACCGCGGCCTGCAACCCGTCGATGACGATCGCCGCCGTCGTCGAGCGCGCCACCGACGAGCTGGTGGCCGCCGACGCCGGCACGGTCTTCTAGGACACCGGCCTCACGGCGCCGCCAGCCGGCGCACGACGGCCAGGTCCTCCTCCGTCGCGACGTGCAGGTTCCCCGGGTCCCCCGCGACCGTCACCACCCGGTGCCCGAGCGCGGCGAGCATGCCCGAGTTCTCCACCGGGCGGGGCGCGTCGGCGTGCGCGGCCCGCAGCACGTCCGCCCGGAACGCCTGGGGCGACTGCGCCAGCCAGGTGTCCTTCTTGGGCAGCGTCTCCACCACCACGCCGTCCTCCACCCGCTGCACGACCTCCAGCATCGGGATCACCGGCACCGCACCGTCGGCACCGGCCCGCACCTCGGCGACGGCGTCGGTGAACAGCCGGTCCGCGGCGAGCGGGTGCGCCGGGTCGGCCAGCACCAGCACCGACGCCGAGTCCGGCACCACGGCCAGCGCGTTGCGCAGCGATGCCGACTGGTGGTCCCCGCCGACGGCGAGCAGGTCGACGGGCTCGCCGTCCCACACGACCCCGGGCGGCAGCACGAGCGCGACCCGGTCGCAGGTGCGCCGCGCGGCGGCGACCGTGTGGTCGACCAGCCGGAGCCCGGCCAGCTCCTCGAGCTGTTTCAGCCGCCCGTAGCGGGTCCCGCTGCCACCGGCCAGCACGATCGCCCACACCTCGTCGACCACAGGGGTGATCCTGCCCGGACCCCACAGGTCTCCCGCGGCCGCACCCGATAACCTCGGCCACTCCCCGATCGGGGGACGGGCGAGGAGGTTGCGTGAGC
Source organism: Pseudonocardia sp. EC080619-01 (assembly GCF_001420995.1). Taxonomy (NCBI): domain Bacteria; kingdom Bacillati; phylum Actinomycetota; class Actinomycetes; order Pseudonocardiales; family Pseudonocardiaceae; genus Pseudonocardia; species Pseudonocardia sp. EC080619-01. The sequence continues at coordinate 2,952,074 of NZ_CP012184.1, forward strand.
ACAGCGGCACCGACCGGGACCGCACCGGGAACCGGCCCGCTCGCCGGTGGCCCGGTGTCGATCGCGCTCGTCCGCGCGGTGGCCGATGACCCGTCCGCCCCGCGCACCGTCGCCGTCGGCGGGCCGGCCGGGTCGGGCAAGTCCACCGTGCTCCGCGCGCTCGCCCGGGCCTGGGCCGACGCCGGTGCGGACGTCGTCGAGGGGGTGCCCGGCGGTGCACCGGACCCGTCGGCGGTGGTCGTCGTCGACGATGCGCACGAGCTCGGCGACGACGAGCTGGGCGCGCTGCGTGAGCTGGCGGGGCGCCCCGGGGCACGGATGCTGGTCGCGTTCCGGCCCTGGCCGCGCGGGCGGGCGCTGGCCCGGCTCGGCGCCGTCCTCGCCGCCGGCGCCCCGCCGCTGGTGCTGGGCTCCCTCGACGCCGCCGGGGTCGCCGCGCGCGGTGCGGGTCACCGGGGACCGGATCGCCGACGACGCGGTCCGCGCCGTCCTGGAGCGCACCGCGGGCTCCCCGATGCTGGTGGACCGGCTGCTGGCCTCCGGCGCGACGACCGGTGCGGTGCCGGCCGGGCTCGCCGAGCAGATCGGCTACGTCGTCGACGCCGAGGACCCGCGCGTCGTCGACCTCGTGACCGCGACCGCGCTCGGCGCGCCGTCCGACAGCGAGGTGCTGGTGCCGTTGCTGGGCCTCGCCGACGCCGCCGGGTCGGGCATCGACGAGCTCGACGAGCTGGTGCCGCGCGCCGCCGCGGCCGGCCTGTGCACCCCCGACGGCCGGGTGGTCCCGCTGGTCGGCGAGGTGGTGCGGGGACGGGTCGCGCCCGCCCGGCGCACCGAGCTGCGGCGCTCGCTGGCCGAGATCGAGCTCGATCGCGGGGGGAGCGTGCTCGCCGTCGCCCGGATGCTGCGCGGCTCGGGTGCGACCGGTGACCGGGCGGCCGCGGTGTTCGCCGCCGCGGCGGCCGAGGCCGCCCGCTCCGAGCACCCCGACGCCGTCCGGTTCTACGCCGAGGCCGTCGCCGCCGGGACCCCGCCGCTGGCCGTGGCCGCCCACCGGGCGGCGTCGCACCTGGTCGCCGGGGACCTCGACGGGGCGCTCGGTCACGCCGACGCCGTGCTCTCCGCGACCGACGCCGTCGAGCCCGACGACGCCGTCCGTGCCGGGTCGGTGGCCGCCGCGGTGCTCGCGCGCCGCGGCCTGCTCGCCCGCAGCGCGGAGCTCTACCGGTGGACGGCGGCGGTGGCCGGTGAGGGCATGCCCGCCGCGGCCGTCCCGGTCCTGATCGGGACCGGCGCGCTGGCCGAGGCCCGCGAGGTCGTCGACGGCGCGGGCGGGTTCGTCCCGGGCCGGGCTCCGACCCTCGTCGACGGGGCCGACGACCTCACCGCCCGCGGCATGCTCGACTCGGTCCAGGGTTCGCCGACGGCGGCGCTGTCCGGTCTGGCGCGTGCCGCAGGGTTGCTGGAGAGCGCGCACGGTGCGGCGCTGCTGCCCGACACCCCGGCCGCGCTCGCCGCGCTGGTCGCGGTGCACACCGGTGAGTTCGACGTCGCGTCCTCGGTGCTGGACCGTGCCCTGCGCACCGGCCTCGGCGGCGCCCCGGCCCGGCCGCGGCACCGGCTGCTGCTGGGCTGGATCGCGTTGCTGCGCGGGGCGACGGGGCCGGCGGCCGAGCGGCTCGCGGCCGTCGACACCGCGAGCGGTGATCGCCCGCTGGAGCCGCGCGACGAGTTCCTGGCCGCGTCGCTGCAGGTCGCGATCGCCCGCCGCAACTCCGACGTCGGCGCGCTCATGCGGTCCTGGACCCGGGCCAGGCAGGCGATCGTGCGGCACCCGGTGGACCTGTTCGTCCTGCAGCCGCTCGGCGAGCTGGTCACCGCGGCGACCCGGCTGCGCGAGGAGAGCTGGGTCCGCCCGCACCTCGACGAGGCGACCGCGCTGCTGGACCGGCTCGGGCGTCCCGCGCTGTGGGGGGCACCGCTGCACTGGGCGCAGCTGCAGGCGGCCGTCATGGTCGACGACGTCGACACCGCCCGTGCCCACACCGAGGCCCTCGAGCGGGAAGCGGGTGGAAGCCGGTTCGCCCACGCCATGGCCGCCGCGGCGCCGCACTGGGTCGGGGTGCTGGAGAACCGGATCGACGCGGCGGCCGTCGAGGAGGCGGCCCGCGGGCTGCACGCGGTCGGCCTGTCGTTCGACGGCGGCAGGCTCGCCGGGCAGGCAGCGCTGCGCACCGACGACCGGCGTGCCGTGTCCGCGCTGCTGGCCTGTGCACGGGCGCTGCAGGCGGCCGGAGCGGACGTGCGGGCCGCCCCCGCCGAGGACGCCGGTCGCGCGGAACCCGTCCCCGCCGGGCCGGGCGGCACCGCGGCGCCGTCCGTGCCACGGGGGAGCGAGCCCGCCGCGCCCTCCCCCGCCGTACCGGGGAACGGGACGGGCGGCACCGGGGAACCGGGCGGCAACGGGAGCGCGGAGCCGCCGTCGCTGCTGTCCGAGCGTGAGCTGGAGGTCGCGGAGCTCGTCGTCCAGGGCCGGACCCAGAAGGAGATCGGCGAGGCGCTCTTCATCTCGGCGAAGACCGTCGAGCACCACGTCGCGCGGATCCGGCAGCGGCTCGGCGCCGGCAGCCGCAGCGAGCTGCTGGACGGACTCCGCCGGATCCTCGAGGACCGCCGAGGCTAGTGGTGCACCGGGGCCGCGAGCAGGCCCTCGCAGCTGCGCACCACGATCCGGGCCGCCTCCGCCGAGGCCCGCCCGGTCAGCGGGCTCTCGGCGCGCCGGCGCCAGCGGCGCAGCGCGTCGGCGGCGGCGTCGTGCACGTCGCGCGGGCCCGCGCCGTCGTCGAGACCGAGCCGGGCGACCGCGGACCCGCCGTCGCCACCGAGCAGACGCTCGGCGTCGGCGAGTGCCTCCGCCGGAAAGACGATCTTCCCGGCGCGCAGGTCGGACAACGCCCGCAGCTCGACGAACTCGTGCGCCCCCGCGAGGATCCGCTCCACCTCGGCGCGCAGCGCGGCCGTGGCGGGTCGCGGCTCGCGGGTCAGCACGAGATCCACGGCCAGCAGCGCCGACCGGGACTTGAGCAGGTCCCGTCGCTCGGAGAACTGGGTGTCCAGCACCCGGCGCAGCTCGTCCAGGCCGGAGCGGCGGACGAGGTCGTCGGCCAGCGCGGAGGGGTCCTTCACCCCCTGGCGGATCAGCGTGCTCGCCAGCCGCACCCCGAACAGGCCGAACCGTTCGAGCAGCCGGACCCGGGTGGCGGAGTCGGGCCGGTCGAGCTCGGTGCGCCCGAACCGGTCCGCCGAGAGCAGCAGCGCCTCGACGTCGGCCCGCGGCAGCGCGGCCAGCTCGGAGAGCGCGACGAACTCGTCCTGCCGCATGGTCCGGGCCGTCTCGGCGACCAGCCCGGCGACGGCGACGACGGTCTGGCACAGGCCGCGCAGCTTGTCGTCGCCGCGGTAGCGGCGCGCGATCCGGCGCGCCGAGGTGAGCGCGTCGAGCCGCCCGACGCCGATCTCGTCGGCCCGGGACAGCACGGCGATCGTGTTGACCGGCGTCGCGCGGGCGACGCCGCGGTCGTGGAACGCCTCCAGGAACCGCACGTCACCGGCGTGCAGGTGGCGCATCAGGTAGACGACGGCGTCGGCCGGGGACGGCGCGTCCTCCGGGGTGAGGAACTCGCCGGCCCGGGCCGAGGTGTCCGACGACAGCGACGCGATGCCCGGGGTGTCGATCAGGTTGGTGCGCCGCAGGTGCTGCGACGGCCAGTCGACGAGCAGCCGGTCCACGTTCTCGACCGGTGTGCCCTGGAGGTCGATCCGCAGCGCGCCGTCCCGGCGGGACAGGGTGAGCGGGCGCTCCGGGCCTCCGCCGCGGGGCCGCATCCGGACGCCGGGGGCGGCCGCGTCGGCGTACCAGGTGACGATCCGGGTGCACTCGCCCGCGTCGGTGGTGGCGATCCGCTCCCCGACCAGCGCGTTGAGCAGCGTCGACTTGCCCGCCTTCACCTTGCCGGCGATCGCGACGCGCAGCGGCTCGTCGAACCGCTCCAGGTGGTGCCGCAGCCATCCCGCGGCCTGCGGCGAGTCGCCGTAGACGTCCAGGGTGTTCCGCAGCAGCGTGCGGGTCTGGTCGGTCAGCGCGCTCACGACGACGCCTCCACGGTCGCGGCGAGCGAGCGGGCCCGCTCGGCGAGCCCGCCGACCCGCTCCAGCTCGGCCTCCAGGTCGGCGACCCGCTTCTGCCGCTCCTTGTCGTCCTTCATGGCGGTCTGGGCGGCCGTGACCGACTCCTTGAGGGACTCCGAGAGCTCCTCGGCGAGCACCGTGAAGTGGTCGCGGAGCTCGCGCTGGATCTGGCGCAGGTTGTCCCGGGAGTCCTTCCCGACCTGGAACGTGACCTCGTCGATGTGCCGGCGGACGGCGTTCTTGGAGTCGGCCTGCCTGCGCTGCACGAGCCGCTTCTTCTCGTCCCGGACGGTCTTGGCGCCGAAGAGCAGCCCGGCGCCGATGGACAGCGGGTTGAGCAGCGCGAACCCGGCGAACGTCGACGCCAGGCCGAGCATCAGCAGGCCGCCGTAGCCGCCGCGCATCCCGACGAACAGCTTCTGGCCGGGGCCGAAGTTCTCGCTCGCCGGCAGCTCCAGCGCGTCGACCTTCCCGGCGACCGCGCCGCCCGCGATCCGGAGATCGGGCAGCTGGACGTCGATGTCCTCGGCGAAGTGGTCGGCGACCTGCTCGGCCAGCCAGCGGGCCCGCTCGGTGGTCCACACGAAGTTCTGCGCGACGGCGTGCGAGACCTGCTTGTGGAACCACTCCGCGAACTGCTCCCAGATGTCCGCCGGGTCGGCGTCCTCCAGCAGCTGCTCGGCGTCGCGGGACACGGCGCGGAGCCGGTCCCGCAGGTCGTACTCGATGTCGGCGATCAGGTCGGCGACGCCGTCGTTCAGGGTGGTCTGCCAGCGCGCCGACCGCTGCCGCAGCGCGTCGACCCGGGACCGGGCCGCCTCGAGGTCCTTCGCCAGCGCACCCGCCTTCTCCGGGTCGTTCTGCGACATCAGCTCGGCGCGCATGCTCGACTCGAGCGACTGGCAGGTGACGAGCACGTCCTGGCTGGTCGAGCGGCGGCTCAGGTCGTCGGCCCGGGACACGACCTTGCGCAGCAGGAAGCTCACCAGCGCCTGGAAGCCGGACTCGGCGATCAGGTCGAGGTCCTGGGTACGGGCCGCGTGCAGCCGCAGCGCCGACGACACCGGCAGCAGATCGGCCTCGATCCGGGCGTTCCGCAGGTGGCCCTCGTCGAGCTCCACGATCCGCCGCCAGTGCGGGTAGAGGTCGGTCTTGGTGACCACGCACGCGACGTTCGGGCACAGCTTGCGGGCGGCCTGCAGGAAGTCGATCTCCGGCGAGGTGTACTCCTGGCTGGCGTCGGAGACGAGCAGGACGGCGTCCGCGGTCGGCAGCGCCGACATCGTCGCCGCCCCGTGCGCGGAGCCCAGCCCGCCGACGCCGGGGGTGTCGACGAGGACGAGCCCGCTCTGCAGCAGCTTTCGCGGCAGGGTGACCTCGGCGCGGGTGAGACCGGACCGGTTGCCGGGGTTGCCGCCCTCGGAGACGTGGTCGGCCAGCTGCTCCAGCGGGACGGGCGTGCGCTCGGCCCGCTCACCGCCCGCCTCCTCACGGACCAGGGTGACGGTGGTGTCCTCACCGAACCGGACCAGCGTGGGGACGGCGGTCGCGATGTCGTCGTCGACCGGGCAGACGGTCGCGTTGACCAGCGCGTTCACCAGCTGGCTCTTGCCCTGCTTGAACTCGCCGACGACGAGCACCCGCACCGCGGGGTCGGTCAGCCGGGTCTTGGCCTGGGTCAGCCGAGGCGCGAGATCGGGGCGGTCGTAGGCGGAGACCGCTTTCAGGGCCAGGTCGACGAGGCCGACCGCCTCCGGTACCGCCACGTGCCGACGCCCCCCACATGCTCGTGCTCCGGAGCGGTCCGGGTACCGCTCGTCACGTTCCTGTCATGGATACACGAACGCCATCGGCCCCGGTCACCCACGTGGGGGTGACCAGGGCCGATGGGCCGTGCGGTCCAGCGCACTGCTCCGGAGAGCAGGTGCGACATCCTATCCCGAAGAAGGGATCAGAGGATGTCGACCGCCAGGTTCGCGTTCACGTCGTTGTGCGACAGCAGGTCGTTGTGGGTCTCGCTGTTGTCGACGACCGACGTGTCGTTGTCCTGGCTGAAGTCCTGGTTGTAGGAGTCCGAGACGTCGGTCGAGGTGCTGGTGTTCGTCTCGGTCTCGTTGAACGAGCCGGTGGCGTCGTGCGAGCCGGAGGCGTTGCCGCCGACCGCGACGGCCGAGCCGTCGTCGGCGGAGACGTCGCCGACCGTGGTGGCGTCGCCGTCGCCGAAGGCGATCGTGTTGTCGTCGCCCTTCACCACGTTGTTGCCGTCGCCGACGACGTTGTCGTCGCCGGTGGTGATGGTGGAGTCGGAGATGTCCCGGCCGGCCGCGACCGAACCGTCACCGGACGCGACGACCGAGTTGGTCTCGATGTCCTGGCGGAAGTCGCCGCCGCCGGTGTCGATGTTCTGGTTGATCGAGTTGTCGACGATGGTGTCGCGGTCGTCGACGTTGTAGGTGTAGTGGTTGTTGGTCACGTACTTGTCGAGGTACTTGACCGGGTCCTCGCCGTGCTCGACCGGCGGGGGCGGCGGGGTGTGGTGGCCGCCGCCGGAGTGGCCGGAGCCACCGGTGTTGTAGCTGCGGTCGAACGACACGTCGTCGTTGTCCTGGGCCAGGACGATCGCGTCCCGCACGTCGTCGGCGGAGACCTCGGACAGGCCGCACTGGGCGAGCAGGCCCTGCGGGTCGTCCTTGAACTCGGCCAGCAGCTTCGGGTCCTTCAGCAGGTCCAGGATGAACTGGATCAGCGACTTCTCAGCGGACATCACGCGCTCCTCGGGAGGTGTCGTCGCGCTCGGGCGCGCGACGGAGGTTCGGAAGGGGGGAGGTGAGCGGGCCGGTGTCGGGAACCGGCCCGCTCACCGGGCGGGTGGGCCGGATCAGGCCTCGACGCCGAGGTCGATCGAGTTGTGCGAGCCCACGTGGGTGTGGGTCTCGCTGTTGTCCTCGAAGCGCGAGTCGTTGTCCTGGCTGAAGTCCTGGTTGTACGAGCCGTCGATCGAGGTCTCGTTCGTCGTGGTCGTGGCGGTCTCGTTGAACGAGTTCGTGGCGTCGTGCGAGCCGGAGGCGTTGCCACCGATGGAGACGGCCGAGCCGTCGTCGGCCTTGACGTCGCCGGTGCTGGTGGCGTCGCCGGAACCGAACGCGATGGTGTTGCCGTCGCCCTTGACCACGTCGTTGCCGTCGCCCACCACGTTGCCGTTGCCGGTCGTGATCGTGGAGCCGTCGATGTCGCGGCCGGCGGCCACCGCGCCGTCGCCGGAAGCGGTCACCGAGTTGGTCTCGATCGACTGGCGGAAGTCGCCGCCGCCGGTGTCGATGTTCTGGTTGACCGAGTTGTCGACGATGGTGTCGCGGTCGTCCACGTCGTACTCGTAGAAGTTGTCCGTGACGTGGACCTTCTCGCCGGCGGCGTGGTGGTGGCCGCCCTCCTTGCCACCGTCCCACTTCCAGCCGCCCTTGCCGCCGTCCCAGTCGAAACCGGTGTCGTAGTTGCGGTCGAAGGAGACGGTGTCGTTGTCCTGGGCGATCAGGACGGCGTCGCGGACGTCCTCGGCGGTCAGGTCGCCCAGGCCGTAGTGCTCGAGCGCGGCCTGCGGGTCGTCCTTGAACCAGTCCCGGAGCTGGATGTTCTCGTCCTTGTCCGGGCCGAGGCCCAGGAGCATGCGGACGAACTCGATCAGGGTCACGTCGTGGGCGTGGTCGGCCATGGTCGCCTCCGGGGCTTCGGTGGTTACCGGCTCGAGGGCGTCGGCCGGTGTTGACGAAAAAGCTAGGCAGACCGGACGCGACGGCCATCGGGGATCGTTCCGGGTCCCGATGGGGGCCCCTAGGGGATCGCTCCCCCTCTGCGAATTGCTGCGCCGCACGGGCTAACGCCGGGGCGGCAGCGATCGATGGGTCTCGGGAAGGGGCCGACGCCTGCGGCGTCGCGCGCCACCGGATGCGGCGGGTCGGGGGATTCGGCGCCGACGAGGGGAAGGGACATGTCCTACCTGCTCGGGATCGACCTGGGCGCCACCGTGGTGACCGCCGCGGTGCTGCACGGCAGCGCCTGCGACACCCGTGCGCTGCCCGCCGTCCTCGTCGCGACCCCGGCCGGTGACCTCCTCTGCGGCGAGCCCGCACGCCGCCGCGCCGCCGCCGACCCGGACCGGGTCGCCCGCGGTTTCCTCGAGCGGGTCGGCGACCCGACCCCCCTGTCGCTCGGCGGTGTCCCGTACCGCGCCGAGGACCTCTGCGCCCGCCTGGTCCGCTTCCTGGTCGACGAGATCGGCGCCCGGCACGGCGGGGCGCCGTCCCGGATCGGGGTGACCCACCCGGTGTCCTGGGGCCGGCACAAGCGCGACCTGCTCGCCGCCGCGCTCGACCGGCACGGCCTCACCGTGTCCCTGGTCGCCGCACCGCAGGCGGTGGCGCTCGCCCACCGTGACGGCGCGCCGGGCGACCGGCCGCTCGCCGTCGTCGACCTGGGCGGGAACGGGTCGACCGCGACCGTGCTCGCCCCCGCCGGGCCCGGCGTGCTCCCCGCCGTCTCCGGGCGGACCGAGGCGTGCCGGACCGGTGGCGCCGACGTCGACGACGCCGTGTTCGCCTTCGTCCGGGGCGCCACCCCGGACCTCGCGGCCGCGTTCGACGCCCTCGACACCGACGACCCGCGGGTGCTGGCCGCCCTCACCGCGCTCCGCGACGACTGCCGGGCCGCCAAGGAACTGCTCTCCCGCGACACCGTCGCGACCGTCGGCGTGGACCTGCCGGGGGTGCGGACCTCGGTCCGGATCCACCGCTCCGACCTCGACGAGCTCGCCCGGCCGCTGGTCGAGCCGCTCGCCTGGCCCGTGGAGGAGGCGCTCGCCGCCGCCCCGGACGCCGAGGTGCTGCTCGCCGGTGGTGCCGCCCGGATGCCGGCGGCCGTCCAGGTGCTGTCGGCCGCGCTCGGCCGCCCGCTGGCGGTCGCCGCGGACCCGGTGCACGGGGCCGCGCGGGGTGCCGCTCTCGCCGTGGCACCGGGTGCGGGGACGTCGTGGCCGGGTGTCCGGATCGCGCCCGTCCCGGCGGCCGGTCCGGCGACGTCCCGGATCCCGGCGCCGCGGGGGCCCGAGCGCGCCGTACCGGTCGGTGCGGGTGGCGTCCCCGCGCCGCGCGAGGCGGCGACCGCCTCGCCGTGGGCCCCGCCCGGCGTCCGTACGGAGACGGTGGCCGAGCGGGACGGGGGAACGGCCGTCGGTCTCCTGGACGCCGCGACCGGGCCGCTGCCCGCGGTCCCCGCCCGCCGCGGCGCCGCGCTGCCGGACGGGCGGGCCACCCTCCCGGCGGCCCCGGTCCGCCCGTCGCTGCGCACCGCGGCCGCGCCGGTCACGGGGGTCGCGCCGGCCCTCGACCGGCTCGCGGCGCCGGAGCGGCCCGCGCCGGACACCCTGGTCACCCGGGACGCCGACCGTGCCGTGGCCGCCCGGTCGCAGCTCCGGCAGCGGATCCTGATCGGGGCCGGTGGGCTGGCCGGGATCGCCGCGGTGGCCGGCGCGATCCTGTTCTGGCCGACCCAGCCGTCGTTCGGGGAGCTCAGTGCGGCCCCGACGCTGCCGGACACCACCTCCGCCGCCGCCCCGGCGCCCGTCGTCCCGGGGGCACCGGCCGCCGCGGGGCCCGCAGCGGCACCGGGGACCGCGTCCCCGGGGACCGCGGGCGCGACGGTCGCGGCGCAGGCCGGGAAGCCCACGGCGAACGCCTCCCGGGGCGCTGCGGCCAACGCTCCGGCCGCGGCAGCACCGGCCCGTCCGGGAACGCCGGCTCCGGTCGTCCCGCCGCCGCCTCCCGCCGCCGTGCCGGCACCGCCGGTGAAGCAGGCACCTGTGTCGCCCGGACCCACCGTGAACCCTCTGCCCAGCACCCCGCCGGTGACAACGCCTTCCCCGACGGAGGGCGAGCCGGTGGACCCGGGCCCGACCACCCCGCCACCGGCGACCGGCACCACCACCCCGGTGCCTCCGGCACCGACGACCGCGGGTACTCCCGCGTGACCCCCGATCACCCACTGCGCTGCGGTGACAGCGGCGAGTGACCCCCACCCCGCCCGGCATCCGGCCGGGACGGGATGATTCGGACCGCCGGGCCGGCGTGGAAACGGGAGCCCCCACGCCGGCTCGGCCCCATCCCGGGCCTCGTGTCACCCGAAGGCCCGAAGTGTGTCCCGCGCCGCGTCGTGTGAGCCGGGGACACCCCTCCCGAGGTGGTAGAACCACGGGTGGTCACTGGTCGGACACGGTACGAGGGGAGCGCGTGGTGACGCGGTTGGCAGGGGCGGTCATCGGCATGGCGGCGGTGGCACTCGTCGTGGCGTATCTGGCTTTCGGATGGCCGGTGCTCCTGGTCGGCGGACCGCTGTTCGCCGGCGTCGCGATCACGGTGCTCGCGCTCGTGCTCACCGAGCGTCCCCGGGCCGCGCTGCGCGAGCGCCGCGCGGCGCACACCGGCGACTCCCCGTGGAAGAGCGCGGTGGACCGCGGCGAGCGTGCGGGCAGCGGCCTGATGAGCGGCTTCTTCGAAGCCGGCCCGCAGCCGGGTGCGCTTCCCGAGCAGCGTCCCGCACCGGCTCCCGGTGCCCGCCCGGCGGGCGCCCGGTAGCGATAGGTGAGAATCGGGCGGTGACGATCTTCGGCACCGCCCGTACCCGGACCCTCCGGGGGCGGCCGTGCTGATCGGGATGACGTTCGCCGTCCTGGCCATGCTCTGCAGCACGGTCGCGGCGATCCTCCAGGCCGACGCCGCCCGCCGGGGCGGCCGCACCAGCGCGGTGCTGACCCGTCCCCGCTTCATCGGTGGGATCGGGATGGACGTCGTGACCTGGCTCTGCATGGTCGTCGCGCTGCAGTTCATCCCGATCTTCGCCGTCCAGGCCACGCTGGCCGGGGCGATCGCGATGACGGCCCTGTACGCCCGCTGGTTCCGCGGTGAGTGGCTCCGCCCGGTGCACCGGCTCGCGATCGGCTGCAGCATCGTCGGCCTCGCCCTGGTCGCGGGCAGCGCCGGGACCGAGCGGAAGGAAGCGGTCACCGGGTACGGGACGACGGTGGCCGTGCTGGTGGCCGCACTCGTCGCCGTCATGGTGGCGACGCTGGCGACCAACCGGACGACGAGGCCGTGGCCGCCCGCGGTGCTCGCCGGGCTCGGGCTCGGCGGCGGCTCGGTGTGCATCCGCGCGATGCACGTCTCGGAGGGCGTCAGCGTCTCCGGACTGCTCGCGGAACCGCTGGTGTACCTGCTGCTCGGGATGGCTGCGACCGGGCTCTACAACTACGCCCGCGCCCTGCAGCTCGGCGACATCGCGACCGTCACCGCGCTCTACATGGTCGTGCAGGTCGTTGTCCCGGGACTGGTCGGGATCACGCTCCTGGACGACACCGTGCGCCCCGGTTTCATGTGGCTGCTGCTGCTCGGGCTGGTCCTGGTCGTCTACGGGACCTCGATCCTGGCGCGCCGCCGTCCGGAGAAGCGGACGCCCCCGCGGGTGGCCTAACGTCGGCCGGCATGGCGACCTTCGAGCGTCCGGGTCTGACCCTGCACCACGAGGAGCGCGGCTCCGGCTTCCCGATCCTGCTGATCGCGCCGGGCGGGATGCGCTCGACCATCGACGCCTGGGGGAATGCCCCCTGGGACCCGGTCGAGCACCTCTCCGACCGCTACCGCGTGATCGCGATGGACCAGCGAAACGCCGGTGGCTCGGCCGGTGAGGTGCACGGCACCGACGGCTGGTCCACCTACACCGCCGACCAGCTCGCGCTGCTCGACCACCTCGGCGTCGACGAGTTCGCGGTGCTCGGCATGTGCATCGGCGGCTCCTACATCGCGAGCCTGCTGGCCACCGCACCGGAGCGTGTGCGCGCCGCCGTCACGCTCCAGCCGATCGGCCGCGACGACAACCAGCAGATGTTCGAGGAGAAGTTCGACGAGTGGCGGGCCGGGATCGAGGCCGACCACCCCGAGGCGTCCGACGACGACTGGGCCGCGTTCCGCTCGAACATGTACGCGGGCGGCGGGATGCTCTACTCCGTCCCGGACGAGGCCCTCGCCCGGTTCACGACGCCGTGGCTGGTCCTGATGGGCGGCGACCCGTTCCACCCCGAGCAGGTCTCCCGCCGGCTGGTCGAGCTCGCTCCCGGCGCCGAGCTGGTGGAACGCTGGAAGGCCGTGGAACACGTCCCTGCCGGCAAGGCGGCCGTCGACACCTTCCTCGCGAAGCACCTGCTCTGATTCGTCCACGACCGGGCCGCCCCGGCACGGCACGATGAACCGCATGCCGAACTGGGACGACGTCGTGCGGATCGGGTCCGGGCTGCCGGAGGTCGAGGAGTCGACCTGGTACCGGACGCCGTCGCTGAAGGTCCGGGGCAAGGGTTTCGCGCGGCTGCGCACCGAGGACTCCGCCCCGGACACCGGCCTGGTCCTGATGTGCTCGCTCGAGGAGAAGGAGGCGTTGCTCGCCTCCGGCGACCCGGCGTTCTTCACCACCCCGCACTATGACGGCTACGGCGCGATCCTCGTCGACCTCGACCGGGTGGACCCGCAGCAGCTCGCCGAGCTGGTCGAGGAGGCGTGGCGGCGCAAGGCCCCGGCGACCGTGGTGCGGCACCACGACGGCTGAGCAAGGATCACCCCGTGCGCTACGTGGTGATCGGGGCAGGGGCCGTCGGCGGGACGATCGGGGCGCGGCTCGACGGCGCCGGGCGCGACGTCGTCCTCGTCGCACGCGGGGCGCACCTCGACGCGATCCGGGAACGCGGCCTGCGCCTCGACTCCCCCGACGGGTCCCGGACCCACCGGATCCCCGCGGTCGCGTCGGTCACCGAGGTGGACTGGGCGGACGGCGACGTCGCGGTGCTCGCGGTGAAGTCGCAGGACACCGGCCCGGTGCTGACGTCGCTGGCCGCGGTCGCGCCGGACGTCACGATCGCCTGCGCACAGAACGGCGTCGCGAACGAGCGCGCCGCCGCCGAGCGCTTCGACCGGGTCCAGGCGGTGCTCGTCATCCTCCCGGTCGAGCACTACGAGCCGGGCGTGGTGATCGCGTCGTCGTCGCCGGTCCCCGGCGTGCTCGACGTCGGTACCTACCCGGCCGGCACCGACGACGCGAGCGCCGCGCTCTCCGCCGACCTGCGCGCCGCCGGGTTCGCCTCCCGCCCCGACCCGGCGGTCATGGACGCGAAGTACGGCAAGCTCCTGACCAACCTCGGCAACGCGGTCGACGCGATCTGCGGGACCGCCGACCCGGACGCGGCCCGGGTGACCGCGGCCGCCACCGCCGAGGGCGAGGCGTGCCTCGCGGCCGCCGGCATCACCGCCCGCACCGGCGACGACGACCGCGTCCGCCGCGAGGGCATCCTCACCGAGCAGGCGGTCGGCGGGCGGTCCCGGCGGGGCTCGTCGTCCTGGCAGAGCCTGAGCCGGGGCAGCGGGTCGATCGAGGCCCGGTACCTCAACGGCGAGATCGTCGCCCTCGGCGCGGCCCACGGCGTCCCGACCCCGGTGAACGCCGAGCTGCTCCGCGTGGCGGAGGAGATGGCCGCGTCCGGCGAAGCCCCCGCCTCGCGGCGTGGTGCCACCCTCCTCACCGTGTTGGCATGACGTACCCGCTCGCGACGGCCCGTGCCGCGTTCCTCGCGTCGCTCGACGGGCTGTCGGCGCTGCTCGACCAGCTCGACGACGATGCGTTGCCCGCCCGCAGCCGGTGCCGCGGCTGGCTGGTCACGGACGTACTCGCCCACCTTCATCTCGGGCTGGTCGAGATGCTCGCCGGTTTCCCGGCCCGCACCGAACGGCCGGCCGACGCCGATCTCGCCACGTACTGGACCGCGCCGTCACCGGGCGCGAGGCAGCCGGAGTGGGCGCACGTCCGGTTCGCCCGCGCGCTGGCCGCCGCCTACGCCCGGCCGACAGGACAGCTCCCGCACGTCCGGACCACGGTGCGCGGACTGCGCCGGCTGGTGGCTGACCTGGACCGGGAGTACCGCCTGGAGTTCCAGGGCGTCGTCCTGGAGGTGTCCGACTTCGTCGGGACCTGGGCGGTGGAGGTCGTCGTCCACCATCTCGACATGATCGTCGACCTGGCGGGCGCGCCGGAGCCGCCCGCGTCCGGCCTCGAGGTCGTCCGGGACACGGTGACGCGGCTCGTCGACGATCCCGTCGCGCTGGACGGCTGGGACGACCGCGCCCTCGCCCTCGCTGCGACGGGCCGCGAGCCGGGCCTGCCCCCGGTCCTCGGCTGAACCCGGTGATCACGGATCCGGCAGGGATCCGGTCGGATGTGGCCGCGCCCCTGCCCGACCCGTGATCACCGCGGAAACGCCGTGAACAGTCCCGGGGGACGGCCTACTGTCGGGGCATGTCGGCTGCTCAGGAGATCCGTACCGTCGCCGAACTGCAGGAGCTCACCGGTGAGGCCACTGCGCCGGCGATCGCCAAGGAGCGCGACCATCTGCTCGACGTGCACCGCGAGTGGATCGCGGTGTCCCGGTTCCTGCTGCTCGCGACCTCCGGTGCGGACGGCACGTGCGACGTGTCGCCGAAGGGCGATCCGGCGGGCTTCGTGCACGTCGTCGACGACCGCACCGTCGCGATCCCGGAGCGGCCCGGCAACGGCCGGGTGGACGGCTGGCGCAACGTCTTGGAGAACCCGCACGTCGGGCTGATCCTCCTGGTGCCCGGCCGCAACGACACCATGCGGATCAACGGCCGGGCCCGGCTCGTCCGGGACGCGCCCTACTTCGACGAGCTCGCGGTCAAGGGCCGCCGGCCCCTGCTGGCCTGCGAGGTCGCCGTGGACCAGGTCTTCACGCACTGCCCGAAGGCGTTTCTGCGCTCCGAGCTGTGGAAGGCGGCGACCTGGCCGGAGAAGGACCGGCTGCCGTCGGTCGCCGCGATCGCCCAGCAGCTGGCCCGGCCCGACGAGCCGCTGGAGAAGATCGAGGAGTACTACGGACCGTCCTACGCGGAGCGGCTCTACTGATCCGTACCCGGAGGGTCACGCAGATTACATCGAAACCGCTGGTCAGGGTGTGAATAATGGGCCCACGTGAACACCCCCGTCCCGCCGGTCCGGCGATCCGTGCGCGCCCTGCTGTCCGCCGTCCTCACCGCACTCGCGATCCCGATCGCGCTCGCGGCGGGGGCCGCGCTGCCGGGTCCCGCGATCGTCGTCTGTGTGGTTCTGGCGGTGTTCGTCGGTCTCGTCGCCAGGACACTGTCCTGGGTGGCCGGTGAGCCCGGTGGCCAGGCCGCGACCGTGCTCGCGCTGAGCGCCGGCCTCGGTTCCGGGATCGCGGTCGTCGTGCTCGGGGTGCTCGCGGTGCTGGCCGGACCGGTCGTCCTGGTGGTGATCCCGCTGGTCACCGCGTTCGCCGTCGTCGGTTGGTGGGTCGTCCGGGGTGACGCAGGCCCCGTCGTCTAGTGCGGTGTGTGGGCCTCCAGGACGGGGGCCGCACCGACGTCCGCGAACGGTCCGGGCGACTCGACCAGGCACAGCATCGGGTGGCCGTACAGCGCGGCGAGCCGCGCCTCCCGGGCGAACGCGTCGAGCACCGCGTGGGCGAGCCCCGGCCGGAACGTGTCCAGTACGTCGTGGTGCCGGATCAGGACGGCCGTCCCCGTGGAGGCCGGGTCGGCGCCGCCGAAGGTGAACTCGGCGACGTCGCTGAGCGCGTCCGCGAGGGCGTCGAGCCCGGAGCGGCCGTAGCCGTCCGGTAGGCCGAAGATCCCGGCGAAGCCGTCGTAGAGATCCGCCTCGCGGGTCCAGCGCCCCGCGTCCAGGCGCAGTACGACCCAGCCGAGCTCGGACAGCCGGCGGGCGGCCGCGTCGAGGACCTCGGGGTCGTCCACCCGGTGGACGAACGAGTTCATCAGCAGCTGGTGGTCATAACGCGAGTACGACGCCGTGTGGTCCGGCGCCGTCGGGTCGAACAGCACGTGGCGCACCATCGCGACGATGGTGCCCGCGCGCGTGCCGGGCGGCAATCACGTCACCGGGCGAGGCCGGCGACCTCCCAGGCTCCCTCGATCATCCGGAAGATCTCCTCCACCGCGGCCTCCGGATCGGGTGCCTCGCGGGCCAGCGCGTGGGAGTCGATCACGAAGGTCGCGAGCGTGCGGCAGGCCGTCGTGTCCGGCGGCACGCCGACATCGGCGGCGACCGCCGTCGTCAGCGACGCGGCATGTCGCAGGCGCATCGCCTTCTCGTACTCCTTCAGTGCGGGCGTCCCGTCGATCATGCGCCAGATCGGGGCGGCGGCGCCCGACGCGCAGTGACGGACCATGGCCTGCATCTCCCGGCACAGGGCGGGCACGAGTGGCTCGCCCGGTGCCCGGTCGCGGACCGCGTGCGCGAGTCGGAGCTCGACGTCGTCGTCCTGTTCGAAGACCAGGGCCTCCTTGGAGGCGAAGTGCGAGAAGAGCGTGGTGACGGCGACGTCGGCCTCGGCGGCCACGTCGCGGATGCCCACCGTGTCGTACCCGCGCTCCAGGAAGAGCCGTATCGCAGTGTCGGCGATCTTCTGACGGGTCGCGGCCTTCTTGCGCTCACGGCGTCCGGTCGGAGCGGTCACGAGGAGAGGCTACCAGGTCTGAAATCATACCCGTTGCAAAATACTAACCGTTAGCCTTAGTCTCGACCGCATGAGGAGAGTGAGCTTCGCCGAGTTCGGCGGTCCCGAGGTCCTGCAGGTCGTCGACGTCGAGGAGCCCCACGCGGGTCCCGGCGAGGTGCGCGTCGCCGTCCGCGCGGCAGGGGTGAACCCGCACGACTGGCGGGTCCGCGAAGGACAGTTCCAGGCGTTCCGACCGGTCGAGCTGCCCTCCGGGCTGGGGCTGGACGCCTCCGGCGTGGTCGACGAGATCGGCGACGGCGTCGACGGGGTGGAGATCGGCGACCACGTGTTCGGCGAGGGTGTGGACACCTACGCCGAGTTCGCGGTGCTGACGGCCTGGACCCGCATCCCCGAGGGGCTGACCTTCGCGGAGGCGGCGGGCTACCCGTCGGTCGTGGAGACGGCGCTGCGCATCCTGCGCGAGGTCGGTGTCCAGCCGGGACAGACGCTGCTGGTCAGCGGCGCGTCCGGCGGCGTCGGCTCGGCGGTGCTGCAGATCGCCCGGGACCGCGGCATCACGGTGATCGGCACCGCCGGCACCGCCAACCAGGAGTACCTCCGGAGCCTGGGGGCAGTCGCGACGACGTACGGAGACGGCTGGGTCGGGCGGGTGCGCGGGCTCGGGCCGGTCGACGCCGCCCTCGATCTGGCCGGCTCGGGCGTGATCGGCGAGCTCGTCGAGCTGACGGGTGATCCGCAGCGGGTCGTCTCCATCGCAGATCTCGGCGCGCCGGAGTTCGGGGCCCGGTTCTCCGGAGAGGGCGGGAGCGTCCCGGACGCGCTCGCCGAGGCCGTCGGGCTCATCGAGCGGGGCGTCCTGAGCATTCCCGTCGAGCGGTCCTACGCGCTCGACGACGTGGCCACGGCGCACGTCGACAGCCGCACCGGCCACGCGCGAGGGCGCCGGGTCGTGCTGGTGCGGGCGGGAGCGGCCGCCGGCGGACCGGAGACCGGCCCCTGATCCCTCCCGCGGTCCCGGTCGACCGTCCCCGGGAGGGCTCCCGGGCACCGACCGGCATCGTCGTCCTCCCCGGACGAAGAGGAGATCGTCATGGTCGACGCGGACGCACCGGACGGGGCCGCTCCGCGAGGGGGCAGCCGGGGACGCCGGACGGCGGCTGCCGTGCTGTGCGGTGCCCTGGCGGCCGCGGCCTTCGGCCTCGGGGTCCGGGGGCTCGTGGCAGGGAGCTCGCCGACGGCAGGCGCCCCCGCACTCGGCAACGCCGTGCTGGTGCTGGCCGGGTGCGGGTACTGCGCTGCGGCGGCCCTTGTGAGCTCCGCGCGCCGGGCCTGTCGCGCGCTCGACGTGGCGACGCTCCTCGCCTGCGCCTGGTGGGTGCTCGTCGTCGTCCCGGTCGCCGCTCCGGAACCGCCCGGCGCCGCTGCGCCGTTCTCCACCGCGGCGACGACCGCGGCAGGCGTCGCCGGCACCCTCGTCGCGCTCGCGCTTCAGGGGCTGCTCGGGATCGTGGTGCTCCTGGGGGTACGCACGTTCGCACGGCGATCATGACGAGGAACGACGAAGGCCCAGAATCGGCGAGGAACTTCTCGCTGACCTGGGCCTTCGTGTTCTGAGCGGATGACGGGAATCGAACTCGCGTATTCAGCTTGGGAATCCGATGCACGTCGCCGGATCCGGGCCCTGACCTGCGGGTCGAGGTGGTCGCGAGTGACCGCTGTTGCCCCCTCTGGACTCTGCCGTATCGCACGTTCGTCGCACGCAGCCGCAGCCCTGCTGCTCTGCCAGTGCCATCCCGTCGACCTGCTGCAAGCCGACCGCGCGGGCGGCCGTGGGCGGCCCTCGACTCAACCGCCGGCCGACGTCGTCAAGCTCCGCCCACGGTTGTCCGTGTGGTAGCCCGGAGGGAGGGCGGCGGGATGGCACGCTCACCATCCCGGAGATCAGCCCGCCCGGCGAGGGCATGAGTAGGCAGCCGATCTACCTCGCAGGCTTGGCAAGACGATCCCGCGAGACGGTCTGGACTGCGGAGCTGTCCTGCATGCGACGCCGTCTCCGCGTCGAGGGTTCGACCAGCCCTATGCGTCTATCAACTTTCTAGCCCTCAGATGAGGTAGGATTTGTAGGCGACCGAGACCAGGAGGACCGTTGGCAGCACAAGAGTTCCTGTCCCCCCAGGAGGACGGCGATCGGTGGTTGACCTGGGCTAACGACGAGCTGGCCTCGAAAGGTCTCACTGTGGACCTCCTGCATGCTGCCGCCGAAGCTGGACGGCGCCGTCAGCTGGCTGTGAGCCCCCTCGCGCCGAAGTCGACCCCAGGCCAGGATCGATGGAGCGAGACAGTCGTTGTGCTTCGCGAGAGGACGGGGTGGGAGGTCGACGACGCTGACGGGCTTCCGAAGACTCTCCACCCCTCGGGAGAGTTCCAGGTAATCGTTACGACAGGGCGGGGTGGGGTGGGACAATTCGGTACTTGTCCCACCCCTAAGAACGGTCTTGGATCCATCATTCGGTGCATGATCGACGGCTGCCCGCGAACAATTCCAATGATGGACCGCCGGGGGAACCCGGTAGACGTTGATGAGTACGACGAGCCTGAACCGTGGCTGTTCATGACGGACTACCACGACGGGATGATTTACTCCGAACTTTCGTGTCCTTCTGCTCGCGCTGGCGACGAAGTGGTTGAGTACAAGCATAGGATCCCGCTACCGCCGATTCCGTTCGACTCTCGCGAGGATGTCGAGATCCCGCCGGTTGAGACCCCCGAGAACGAGACGGATACTGTGGTGGACGTCGAGCCGCTCGAATAGCTTGAAGGAAAGGAAGATTTGGTGACCGTCTCACCGTCACGCCTGTTGCTGGCGCGGAAGTTGCGCGGGCTGACACTCGCTGACGTGAGTAGAATAGCGGAACTGAATCCCCAAACGCTCAGCCGGTATGAGAACGGTCGGCAAGAACCTTCAGCGGACAGCTTGTCTCGCCTTTCAGACGCCTTGTCCGTTAGGGAGGAGTTCTTTTCTCTTCCTGAAGTTGACGGAATTCCGTTGGAGGCCGTCAGCTTTAGGGCGCTGTCGAAGACACCAGCGTTTCGTCGTGACCAGGCATTGGCGGGCGGGGAGATAGCCGTTGAGATTGCCGAATGGATCTCTTCGCGTTATAGGACTCCTAATCCGGATCTTCTCTCAGTCGCCCTGCCAGATGGCGCAGGTTTGGCATCCGTTGAGGAGGTTGCTCTTAGGGTTCGAAACTATTGGGAGCTGGGTTCAAAGCCAGTGCCAAACGTTCTCCATTTGCTCGAGTCCCGTGGAGTTCGTATCTTCTCTCTAGTGCAAGAGGTGAGAGACGTCGATGCGTTTTCGTTCTTCAGGCGAGGCGTTCCCTATATTCTTGTCGATACGGGAAAGACTGCCGAAAGGCAGCGCTTCGACCTTGCTCATGAGCTTGGTCATCTCGTATTGCATCAAGGTAGTGAGCGGGTGCACGGGCGCGACGCCGAAAGGCAGGCGGACCGGTTCGCTGCGGCGTTCCTCATGCCACGCGAAGATGTCCTAGGGCAACATATGAGGAACGCCTCGGTAGAGCGTATTCTAGCTGGGAGGAAGCGGTGGAAAGTCTCGGCGATGGCGCTAACTCATCGGCTTCGCGAGATTGGACTGCTTACGGAATGGGGATACCGATCTTGTTGCGTTGAGCTATCTAAAGCTGGATACCGATCGTCGGAGCCTGGCAGTAAGCTCGTTGCAGAAACATCGCAAGTCCTCGATAAGGTGCTTAGCCATCTTCGGTCTCCGGGAGGCGGTGGCGTGAGACGCCTGATCGACGACTTGTGTCTTTCGCCGGCGGAGTTTAGTCGGCATATTTTTGGACTAGTTCCTACTGTGATTTCGGGTGAGTCGATGGCTAGTGGTGCAGTCGGATCGCGAAGCAACCGCGACGGTCGGAGTCTGACTCTAGTCTCAAGTGAAGCAGTTGAAGGTTCGCGTTTAGAAGGCGTCACTACTAGCGTCTGCGAGAAGAGATGAGCGACCTCGAACGGATCCATTCGCAGCCGACCCAAGCCTTGGCGCCGGCCGCGGTTGGCGACGGTCTGCTCCAGTTTCAAGATCTACTCCTGGGGCAGATCCAGCATCTTGGATTGCCCGCGGAGGGCGTCTTGGTTAGCCCAATCGAACGCCAGAGGGCTCTCAAGAATGTCGATGACGCGTTATCTGAGTTGTCTGCTGACGACCGCGCGCGGGCGGTCTATGTCAGTAAGATGATTGCAGCGGCTGCGGTTGGGCTCTTTGATGCTGCCCTGAACTATCTCTGGGACGAAACTGTCTCGGAACTCCGGCGACGTGTCGCCGGGTTTGATCTCAAGTATTTCTTTGATATCGCAGTCACATCGCCTGACAGAAGAAAGCGCTTGTCCTCTGTGGAGGACCTGGTCGAGGTCAATGACATCGATCTTATACGCGCGTGTAATGAGATTGGTTTGCTCGATCGGGTCGCGGCCACTGAGCTGAATCATATTCGATTTATGCGTAATCACGCGTCGGCTGCCCATCCTAACCAGGCATCGATTACCGGACTGCAGCTTGCTACATGGCTGGAGACCTGCGCTCGATACGTTCTGACGCTATCTTACGACCAAATCACTGCTGAGACTGGTCGACTGCTGGCGAATGTCCGCAGTGACCGGATCGATCACGCCCGGGTCGACGAGATTACTGCGTTCTTTGACGATCTCGACGATCGTCGGGCCCAGTCTCTCGCGGCTGGCCTTTTCGGCCTCTATGTTGATGCTGACCGGTCTCCTATTGTCGCCGACAATGTTCGTGTTCTGTGGCCTGAGATCTGGCCCCTCTTGGACGATGAGACCCGATACGGCTTTGGGAATCGGTACGGAAGATTCGCTGCGAACGCTGACCAGGAGCAAGCGGGGTACAGTCGTGAACTGATAGACCTCGTTGACGGTCAATCCTACCTGCCGGAGCAAGTACGGCAGATTGAGATTGATAAAGCGGTTGACGGTCTGATGGTGGCACATCAGGGGTTCGATAACTTCCATATTGAGCCAAGTGCGGCAAGGACATTACGTGAACTGGTTGGTGACGGCGGCGATGTCCCAAAGGGCGTTGCAGCGAAGTACGCCAAGGCGGTCACTAGAACTTTTATAGGAAATGGTTACGGCGTCTCGCGGGGTGCAGTCGGATACTACCGCGAGATGATCGAAACATTCTCCTCAACTCAGGCCAGTATCTCACTCCGTGCGTTCAGATCCCCTGAGGTCTCGAGTGCCCTTCGTTCGTCTACTGGAGAAGCGCAGTGGAACGAGCTTCTGGACCTACTTGAGCCTAAGTTGACAAGTCGTCGATCTCGAGACCTGCTCGAGGCGATCCGCGAGTTCTCGGCCACGCCTGACAAACTTGGTAGTGACTCTGGCATCCAACGATTGCTGGAAGCGTTCAAGGGATAAGCGGCCCACGCATGGCTGGGGGTGCGACCGGCCGGAGGCCGCAGCGCACCCCCAGCCGGCGCCGTAGGCGCCGCTTGATACCGAATGGAAGGTCTAGACACGGCGAGCGCTGATGCCGTTGTCGTGTCCCGGCTGATGCTTGACGTTCCGGTCTCACCTGATGCTTGACGTTCGGGCCTGATCGGCTTTCCTGTCCGCTGTCCGTGCTGGTCAGCGGGTGGTGGGGAGGCCGGGATTGGCCCTGGTGGACATGACCGTGGTCGAGCAGCGCTACCGCGCCGTACTGGCCGTCGAGCAAGGCGAACCGCGCTATCAGGTCGCAGCCCAGTTCGGCGTCTCCCGCCAGACGCTGCACAGCTGGATCACCCGCTACCGCGCCGAGGGCCTGGCCGGGCTGGCGTCGCGCTCACATCGCCCGGACTCCTGCCCCCACCAGGCATCCGAGACGGTGGAGGTGGCGGTCTGCGAGATGCGCCGCGGCAACCCCCGCTGGGGACCCCGGCGCATCGCCCACGAACTCGGCCCCGGCTTCGGCGCCCAGGCGCCCTCGCGCAGCACGGTGGCGCGGATCCTGCACCGCAACGGCCTGGTCGAACCCCGCCGCCGACGCAAGCTCCGAAGCGATTACCGCCGGTGGGAGCGCCCGGCCCCGATGCAGCTCTGGCAGCTCGACATCGTCGGTGGCATCGGCCTCCGCCAGCCCGACGGCACCGTGGCCGAGGCGAAGATCGTGACCGGGGTCGATGACCATTCCCGCTTCGCCGTGATCGCCACCGTCATGATCCGGGCCACCGGGCGGGCGGTGTGTCTGGCCTTCGCCGAGGCGCTGCGCCGCTACGGCGTCCCCGATGAGGTCCTGACCGATAACGGCAAGCAGTTCACCGCCCGCTTCGGCCGCGGCGGCGAGGTCCTGTTCGACCGGATCTGCCGCGACAACGCCATCATCCACCGGCTGACCCAGCCCGCGACCCCGACCACCACCGGGAAGGTCGAGCGGTTCCACCAAACCCTGCGCCGGGAGCTGCTCGACCACGCCGAGCCGTTCGACACCCCACTCGCAGCGCAGGCGGCGTTGGATTCGTGGATCACCACCTACAACTGCGTCC
Source organism: Pseudonocardia sp. EC080619-01 (assembly GCF_001420995.1). Classification (NCBI taxonomy): domain Bacteria; kingdom Bacillati; phylum Actinomycetota; class Actinomycetes; order Pseudonocardiales; family Pseudonocardiaceae; genus Pseudonocardia; species Pseudonocardia sp. EC080619-01. Next base: position 2,975,423 of record NZ_CP012184.1, read on the forward strand.
GCCCGCACCAGGCCATCGAGATGGCCTGCCCGGTCGACCGCTTCGCTCCCAGCCAGGACCAGCGCGGCGACGAGGACCTGCTCCCGCTGAGGCTGCCTGCCCGGCTCACCGCCGCGCCCGTCCCGGCCGAGGGCCCCGAGCACCCCGGCCCGGCCCCGGATGACGAGACGAGCACCGAGATCGAGGTCTATCGGGGCGGGCCGGTGGAGTTCGAGCGGGTCGTCCCCGCCTCGGGGAACCTGGCGGTGCTGGGCAAGCAGTTCTGGTTGGGCCCGCTCCGTGCCGGGGTCACCGTCACGTTCTGGGCCGACACCCAGGTCATCCACCTCACCGCCGGCGGGGCACGGATCAAGACCGTCCGCTCCCCCTACACCGACGGCCAGCTCGCCACTCTCGCCGCGACCGGAGGCCGGCCCGCCGGCCCGCCACCACTGCCCCCGGTCGAGCCCGACGGGACCGCGATCGAGGTCGACCGCACCGTCTCCCGCGTCGGCACGATCTGCCTGGCCGGGTCCTGGTTACTGGCCGCGGAGATCCTCGGCGGCCGCCGGGTCACCATCCGCATCGAGGACCACGTCCTGCTGATCTTCGACCCCGAAACCCGTGAGCTGCTGCGAACCAGGCCGAACCCGTTGACCTACGACCAGGCCCGCCACCTGCGTGGCGCCCGACCCGCCGGACCACCACCACGACCCAGCATCGAGCCGGTCACCGTCACCCGCCGGGTCTCGGCCACCGGCACGATCATGATCGCCCGCCAGCTCATCGCCCTGGGCCGTGATCAGGCCCGGACCGTGGTCACCGCCCACGTCGCCGAGCACACGATCACCGTCGACCTCGCCGACGGCGCTCAACGCACTGTCAGCCGGACCACGACCGGCGGGATCCGTAATCTCAAGGCCCAGACAGACCGCACAGTTTCCTAGCCCGAACGTCAACCATCACCCGGGACAGGAACGTCAAGCATCAGGTGAGACCCGACAGAGCGCTGATGCCGTTGTCGTGTCCCGGCTGATGCTTGACGTTCCGGTCTCACCTGATGCTTGACGTTCGCGGCTGCTGCCGTAGCTAGACGGTGGCAGCGTCGGCGACGGTGACCCACGCGTCCGCTCGGTCGGGGTCGGTGCCGCTGGAGAGGGCAATGCTGCGGGCCAGGGCTCTGGCGGTGTCGAGGTGGTCGTCGCTGAGCTTGAGCGCGAGCACGGCGATGTCGTAGGCGGCTTCGCCGTTCATCCCGCGGGGGTCGATGAACCACAGCCGACTGCGGCCGTGGAGCACGTTGGGCGGCGAGAGGTCGGCGTGACACAGCCCGGCCAACATGTCGGCAGCAAGGTCGTCGAGAACCACGCTGGCGGCCTCGCGGACTGCGGCGGATTCAGGGCCGCGGTGGGGTGGCTGGTCGTCGGCTGGCGGATTGGTGAGCCGCGCTCGCAGCCACGGAACGATGCTCGGCAGCGGGGGTGCACCATCTTCATCGGCGAGGGTGCGCAGCATCGTGGCTACATCCGCGAGGTCCCGCGGCCGCGGTTCCTGCTCGGCGAACGATGCGCCGGGCTCGACCGCGTCCATTGCCGTCCATGTGCTTGTGGGCGTGTTCCGAAGGAGATGGACCGCAGGCGCCAGACCAGCACGCGCGAGCTGGTCCAGTACGGCGGCCTGGTGGACGGCATCGGGGTCTGGGCTCGACCGCAGGATCATTCGAGTGCCGGTACTGGTCGTGGCCTCGACGACGTGGGCCGATCTCGCGGAGAACCTCCGGCCGGTTGGGGCGACCGAGAGTGCTGCGCAGACCTCGGCCAGCTCGACGGGGAGCGCCTTGATCCAGGCGGATGCGCGGTCGGGCCATCGTGAGTGTGCAGCGCGGGCGATGTCGGGGTGCAGTGGTGTCACGGGCGTACTGCGGTGGTGAGGGTGTGCATGTCGTCGACGACGACCAGGGCGTCCGCGTCGGCCAGGCCCTCGGCGCGCTCGGGCTGCTTGGCGTAGCCGATGCACGGCACTCCTGCTGCTGCCCCGGCGAGCACGTCGGTGATCGAGTCTCCGACGAACACTGCATCGCTGGGTGCCGCTCGACTGATTTCAAGCGCTGCTCGCAGTAGGTGGGGGTCGGGCTTCATCTGCTCGGGGTGCCCGAAGGGCCGGCCGATGATCTGCGCGACGTGTTCAGTGAGGTCGTGGCGGGCCAGGTAGACCCGGATGGCTCGTTCGGAGTTGTTGCTGACGATCAGCACGGTGTGGCCGGTGGCGACGGCGGTGCGGATGAGCTCGTGGGCTCCGGGGGTCGGTTCGGCGACGGTCGCGGCGCGGGTCTCGTGCTCGATCACGTGGGCCTCGACGTCACGACCGGACTCGGGCGAATGCCGGTAAGCGGCTCGGAGCAGAACCAGCGGGTCATCGGTGCGAACCTCGCTGAGGTCGATGCCATGCACGGTGGCGAACTGGCGTACGGCGGCCGCGACCTCGGGTGCAGGGTGGCCGGCGAACAGGTGCGCGACGGGCCCGTCGAAGTCCAGGAGCATGACCCGGGCGCCGCGGAGCAGGTCGGCGAGCTGGGTGCGGGTGCCGGTCGGGAGGGTCACTGCGGGTACTCCCGGGTGATGGTCGTCCACACGGAGTCGAACCAGGTGCGAGCCTGGGTGACGTACTGGGGGCCGTTGCTGGTCTCGGCGTCGTCGCCGGTGGAGAAGTGAAACAGGGTGGCGTCCTTGCCCATCGGGTCGAAGATCGGCACGGGCGCCTTGTCGATGGTGACGGTGTGTTCCAGGACCGGGTAGAAGCCGAAGAACGCTTCCTCATCGTTGATCAGGTAGAGCTTGAACAGCGGCGAGGCGCTGTGCGCCCGGACCTCCGCGGTCGCGGACTTCACCAACCCGAGGTCGGCAAGCTCCCCGATGCCGTCGGTGATGCTGTCCACCGCGCGGCGGGTGATCCGGTCGGCGCGCTTGCGGACAGCAGGGTCGTCGGCGGCGGTGTCGGCTCGACACGGGAGCGCGAGGGGCACGCCGGGGTCGGACAGCATGATCCGTACGGCGATGGACTCCGGGCTCAGGCGTCCGGCGCGGACCTTGTCCAGGACCTCGGACAGGGTGTTGGCCAGGGTCTCGCCGGAGAACCCGGCGAAGTCGATGCGCACGTGCGGGCGCTCGAACGCAGCCTCGATGTGCGGACGCAGCCCCACCGGTAGCTCGGTCTGGGCGCGGACGAACACCCCGCTCCCCTGGCGGCTGATGAGCAGTCGCTCGGCGTAGAGGGGGCGCAGGGCGGCCTTGACTGTCTCGCGGGCGACGCCGTAGCGCTCGGCCAGGTCGGGCTGGGACGGCAGCTTCTCCCCCGCCTTGAGCTTGCCGAGCTTGATCGCGGCGCGGATCTGGTTGGAGATCTGCTGCGACGGGGTGCGCGGATCCTCCGGGTCCAGGTGCGCGAGGAACTCGGCTGGCGTGCTCATGACCCCACGGTATCGGTCGGCTGGCTAGCCCGGCTAGCCAGCTTCCTCATTAGTGCTTGACATGGCTAGCCAAGCCCGTCATTCTGAGATGGCTAGCCAAGCTGGTCAGGTGAACGAAGGAGACAGTGATGAGGGATCTTCCGGTGGTGCTCGACGGCTACAAGCTCACGGTGGTGGAGCCGCCCGCACCCAAGACCCGCCAGGACGCGAACGGCGCCGAGGTGCCGGTGACCGACCGGGACGGAGTCACACAGTTCGTAGTCTCACTGTTCGCAAAGCTCCAGGTCCAGGCAGGCCAGCGGGCACCGAAGGGCGAGGAGATCAAGGTGACCCTGACGACCGATCCCGGCGACGGATTCGGGGAGGACGCCCGGGTCCAGCTGATCGACCCGAAGATCAACCCGTACTCGATCGAGTCCCCCGACGGTCGGACGGTGTCGGGGATCGCGTTCAAGGCGATGGGCCTCAAGCACGCCCACCCCGCTCCTGCGCCGATACGGCGAGGCAAGGACGACGAGAACCACTCCTGACCGACCTCTGAGTCGTCGGTGACGCCCGCGGTGATGTACGGGCTGGCCGCCTGATGCAGCGGCCCTTTTTCTGTCGCCGGAATGGTGTTCCGGCAATTCCCAGTAATTCCGAGACGGGGACACCTGTGTCCTCGACCAGGGGTGATCTGCGGTGGTGTGTGGCGAATGCAGCGGTAGCGGGGCGTGCGATGTGTGCGACGGCTACGGCGACTCGACCTGCGGTGTCGAGTGTGGGGCGTGTGGTGGTTCCGGGGTCTGCCCGGGCTGCTTCGGAGACGGCGAGACCAGCAGCCCCACGGCGGCGCTGGCGGAGATGGAGATGACGCGATGAGCACAACGACGAGCACCCGGCCGCGGGTGACGACTGGTGTGGGTCGGCTGGTGCGGCGGTTGGAGATCGAGCGGCGCCGCTGGGCCCGCACCGAGCACCCGGTGGTGGCGACAGAGCAGGCGTGGCGGGCCGGGGTCGCGGAGGGACTGCGCCTGGCCCAGCTCGCGATCCGCAAGGGGGTCTGAGAGCGGTGGCGATCAACCTCGGGGCCCGGGACCGGGTCACGACGCTGCCGAAGGTCAACCGGCGGGCGCTGCGCAAGTACGGGGAGTTCTGGCGGGCGTTGCAGCTCGTCGGGGACGCGCTCGCCGAGGCGGACAAGGTCGCCGCGAAGGCCACCGACTCCAAGACCAAGTGCTCCGGGAAGGGGATGTCGGCGAAGGCGGGCGCGGGTGGTGAGCACTGGTCGACCGCGTCGCCGGAGGAGATCCGGGCCTCGGCGAAGACCGCGCACGCCTCCCTGCGGGTCATGGCCTCGGCGGCGAAGAAGTGGGAGGCCGAGCTGGTCTCCCGCGAATGGAGGAAGTGAACGCCATGTCGAAGGCTGTCGATCGCACCGTCGAGGAGCTGGATGCCGCGATGCGCGAACTCAAGCGTTCGTTGCATGGGATTCCGTATCGGACGGGTGGGTTCAAGAACACCCACGACAACCTCGCCCGCGACGTCGCCCACCTCACCGTGCACCTCGATTCGGCACGTGGGGCTTTGCGCGAACAGAAGTAACCCATCTCTGGGTGGTGGGGTCGCCCGCTGCACTGATTCTTGGCGGAAACACACAGCGGGCGCCCCTGCTACCCGACAACTCTCGTGAGGACTGGTAGCAGTGAACAAGCGTAGTAGCTCTGCAACACGCATGAACGGCCCGGCACGCACTCATGTGGGTCGTGCGTCTCGGCCGCCGGGGCGGGAGTTCCAGGCGCTGGCCTGGACCGCACGTCACCCCGGGTTCGTCGCCGTCCCGCTCGTCGTCCTGGGCCTGATCCTGACGGTCGGGCCGCTCGTCACCGGTCTCGGGCTTGGCGTCCTGGTCGCCTCGGTGGCGGTCTGGGGCCGCGCTCACCCGGCGAGCTTCGATCGGTTCGCCGCACCGGCTCTGCGGGCCACGTGGCGGCGTTGGACGGTCTACCGGGGTCGTCGCTGGGCGCAGCTCATGTCCGACTGCGGACTCACGAAGGAGCACCGCCACACCGGCGACCAGCTCGTCCCCCGCGTGCTGCGAGTCCGGTCGGCGTCGGCGTCGATCGACACCGTCTACGTCCGCATGGTCCGCGGACAGGACGTCGCCTACTGGCAGGAACGCTCCTCGATCCTCTGGGAAGCCCTGATCGCGCACCGAGTCGCGATCACCCGACACCGACCCGGCGTCGTCGCGATCGTCATCGAGTGGGAGCTGCCGTTCACCCGCACCATCCCCGCCCCGGACATCCCCGAGCAGGCCGACGACGTGGACCTGGGCGCGGTGGAGATCGGGGACAACGAGCGCGGCGAGCCCTTCACCGCCCCCGTCATCGGCGGACACCGCCTCGTCGCCGGCGCCTCCGGCTCCGGGAAGGGCTCCGTGCTCTGGTCGACCCTGTGCGGGGTCGGACCGTGCATCCGCGACGGCATCGTCCGCGTGTGGATGGTGGACCTCAAGGGCGGCGTGGAGACCGAGCAGGGCGCGCCGCTGTTCCACCGCTACGCCACCTCCATGCCCGCCGCGCTGGAGCTGCTCACGGAGTTCCGCGACGCCATGCGGGACCGGCAGGACGACATGCGCGACCAGAACATCCGCGCCTGCACCCCCAGCACGGGGACGCCAGTGGAGCTGCTGGTCATCGACGAGATGGCGATGCTCACCGCCTACGGCGACCGCACCTCCGTCCGCGACGCCCTCCGTCTGCTGGCAGAGGTGATGACCCAGGGTCGGGCGTCGCTGTTCGCCGTCCACGGCTACCTACAGGAGCCGTCCAAGGACGTCGTAGACGTGCGGGAGCTGTTCACCCAGCGGATCTGCCTCGGCGTCACCGCCGCCTCCCACGTCGACATGGTCCTCGGCGAAGGAGCCCGGGAACGCGGGGCGCTGGCCGATGAGATCCCCGGCGACGCCCGCCACGCCGGGATCGGCTTCGTCATCGACAAGGGCTCCCGCCTCCCGGTCCGCTTCCGGGCCGCCTTCGTCTCAGATGACGACATCGCCGAGCTGGTGCAGCGCTGCACCCCGCCTGCGGATGCGGACGTGATCGACCTCGACACAGGGCGGGGGGCCGCCTGATGGGCACCACCACCGCATGGGTCCTGCGCACCTGGGCCAAGTTCACCCTGCTGTTCGCCATCATCGTGGCCGGGACCTGGCTCTACCTCGGCACCGCCTCGGGATGGTTCTGGGTCGTCCTCGCCGGGGCCGTTGTCGCCGAGTGGTACGTCGTGCGTCAGCTCGCCCGCGAGTGGTCGTGGGAGGCCCGCGCTACCTGGTGGTGGTCGGCATGACCGGCCAGACGAGCACGGTGCAGGGCGCGCTGTTCGGGGACCCGGACGTCATCGAGACCAGCGACCACGGGCCCGCCGCGACGCAGGACCCGCGGGAAGTCGCTCGCGTCGTCGCCCTGGCCCAGGATCCGGGCCTGTTCGTCATCGAGCGCACGGGCCTGGTCCTGCGGGCGGACCCGGCTCGCCCCGGCTGCGCCGACGCACTCGCCCGCCACGACGGGGACACCGTGGCCCAGCTCCTCGACACCGGACACCTGCGCCTCGGCGGCACCCACCACATCCACCACGCCGGTGCTGAGGGCCCGGCCCACTCGGTGCTCGTGCCCAAGGCGACCCGGGACATGGTGTCGCGCTGGGACCACCTCCGCCCCATCCCGGAACCCACCCGGGCACCAGAGTCCGCGAAGGCGCCGCAGCGCTCCACCGGGCTGATCGGCGTCGACGTGGTCGAGCCCGGTAAGGCGCTGGTCTGCCTCGGCACGACCGGGCAGGGCGGGACCCTGCTGCGCGACAGCGGCCGCTACCGGGTCGAGAACGACCACGGCGCACTCGTCGGCCACGCCTCGTCCTACCGGGCCGCCGCCCGGCTCCTGGCCCGCTACCACGGCTTCACTCCGGGGCCGGTCGAGATCGAGCACGAGCACCGCCTCTACCGCCGGTGATCCGGCCCGGTCCCGCCGCGTGAGTCCAGCTCCCAGCGGGGTCGGCGCCACCCCTAACCCACCGCCACGAACCATCCCCGGGAGGGATGCCGTGATGACGGCTGCCACGACCACACAGCACGACCACGACCTGTCCCACCTCCTCCGTTCCAAGGGCTTTCAGGACTGGCGGCGGGAGGTCACCGCCATCGGCGGCTGCGCCGCACCCGTCCACCTGACCGGTTCCTCGCGGATCTACGACCGGGCCACCGGCACCGTCCTTGCCGAGAGGGAAGGCGAGATCCTCGCCCCCTGCGGCAACCGCCGAGCGTCGGTGTGCCCGGCCTGCTCGGACCGCTACGCCTCCGACGCCTACCACCTCCTCCGCTCCGGAATGGCCGGCGGCAAGGGCGTCCCGGACACCGCGGCAGCGCACCCGCGGCTGTTCGTCACGCTGACCGCGCCCTCGTTCGGGCCGGTCCACACCCGCCGGGCCACCGCCCGCGGCCTCGTCGTCCCCTGCCGCTGCGGGGACAAGCACCACCGCGACGACCCACGCGTCGGCTGCGCCCTCGACCCTGAGTCACACGACTACGTGGGCGCCGTGCTCTGGCAGGCGCACTCCGGGGTCCTGTGGAACCGGTTCGCCATCCGGCTCCGGCGCCTGCTCGCCCACGCGCTCGGGGTCCGGGTCCGCGACTTCCGGGACCACGCCCGGCTCTCCTACGCCAAGGTGGCCGAGTACCAGCGCCGCGGGCTGGTCCACTTCCACGCCATCGTGCGCCTCGACGGCCCCGACGGGCCCTGGACCGCGCCACCCGCCGGGATCACCGCCGACGCGCTGCACGCCGCGATCCGGGACGCCGCCCACGACGTGTCGCTGACCGTCGACCGGCCCGACAGCACCCGGCAGGTGCTCACCTGGGGCACTCAGGTCGACATCCGCCCCATCACCAGCACGACCGCGGTCGCGCTGGAGAACGACGACGGCGAGATCACCGACTCAGCCCTGGCCGCCTACGTCGCCAAGTACGCCACCAAAGGCACCGGCAAGAGCGAAGCCACCGACCGCCCGATCCGCGACATCGCCCACCTCGACCACCTCGACATCACCCCGCACCACCGACGGCTGATCGAGACCGCGTGGGAGCTCGGCGGACGCGAAGAGTACGAGGGGCTGAACCTGCGCCGGTGGGCACACATGCTCGGGTTCCGCGGCCACTTCCTCACCAAATCCCGCGCCTACTCCACGACCTTCGGCGCGATCCGCAGCGACCGACGCACCTACCGCCTCGGCGAGACCCTTGCCGCTCTCGACACCCCGGCAGACGCAGCGTCCGTGCTGGTGGTCAACGACTGGGCCGTCGTCCACATCGGCCACCGCAACGACGCGGAACGAGAGATCGCACTCGGCATCGCCGAACGACGACGAGAACAACGCACGAGCAGGAAGGAGGCCCGTCATGGCTGACTCGACCGCGCAGTACTTGACCGTCCCGCAGGCGGCTGAGCACCTGAACACGTCGGTGCGCTTCGTCCGCCGGCTCATTGCCGAACGCCGCGTCACCTTCTTCCGGGTCGGTCGACACGTGCGCTTCGCCGTCGCCGACCTCGACGCCTTCGTTCAGGCCGGGCGGGTCGAGCCGGTGACCGCCGCGAGCGTCTGGCGTGACCTCGGCGGGGTGGCCTGATGGCGAATAAGCGGGGTCACCGCCGGTTCGGGCACGTGCGCAAGCTGCCCTCCGGCCGCTACCAGGCGAGCTACCTCGGTCCGGACGGGCAGCGGCGGAGCGCGCCGACCACGTTCGCCCGCAAGACCGATGCCGACGTCTACCTGTCCCGGGTCGAGGCGACGATCAGTCAGGGCGAGTGGACGGATCCGTCCCGGGCCAAGGTCCGCCTTGTCGACTACGCCGAACGCTGGGTCGAGCAGCGCGCGGGGCTCCGGCCGCGCACCGTCGAGCTGTACCGATGGTTGCTGGCCCGGCACATCGTCCCCACCCTCGGTGGGGTCGCGCTCGGCGAGCTGACCACGGCGCTCGTCCGGCACTGGCGGGCCGACCTGCTCGCCGCCGGGGTGTCCCAGACGATGGCGGCCAAGGCGTACCGGCTCCTGCGGGCGGTGCTCAACACTGCCGTCGACGAGGACCGCATCCTTCCGCGGAATCCGTGCCGGGTCCGCGGCGCCGACCAGGAGAACCCGGCGGAACGCCCGGTCCTCACCGTGCCGCAGGTGTTCGAGCTGGCCGACGCGATGCGCTACCGGAGACTGCGGATGCTGATCATCGTGACCTCGTTCGCGACGCTGCGATGGGGCGAGGCGACCGCTCTCCGGCGCCAGGACGTCGCCGCCGACGGGAGCTGGATCCGGGTCAGCGTCGCCCACACCGAGGTCGTCGGGCGGGGGATCGTCGTCGGACCGCCGAAGTCCCGGGCCGGGGTCCGGACGATCAGCATCCCGACGGCGGTCCGTCCGGACCTGGTGGAGCACCTGCGTGAGTACGTCGGCCCGGAGCCCGACGCGTTGCTGTTCACCGGGCCCAAGGGCGGGGCCCTGCGCCGGGCACACTTCAACAACCTGGTCCGCTGGGTCGAGACGGTCAAGAAGCTCGGAGCGCCCGGCCTGCACTTCCACGACCTGCGCCACACCGGCAACCTCTGGGCGGCGCAGACCGGGGCCAGCACGAAGGACCTGATGTCGCGGATGGGCCACGACGACATGCGAGCGGCCCTCATCTACCAGCGCGCGACCAGCTCGGCCGACCGCCGGATCGCCGATGGGCTGAGCGGCCTGGTCGACGACCACCGTCGTGGGTCCGTACCGCCGCAGGCCGACGAGCACGATCCGCCGGCCGCTGGATGAGATCCCGAATCGCACGGGGATCGCACGAGAGACCGTTCCCCGGAAACGACGAAGGCCCAGGCTCGGCGGGAAACCTGCCGCTGACCTGGGCCCTCGTATTCTGAGCGGATGACGGGAATCGAACCCGCGTATTCAGCTTGGGAAGCTGATGTTCTACCATTGAACTACATCCGCACGGCGTGAGATCACCCTAGCACCACGCCCTCCCCGCCCGTCACGGGCCACCCGGGCCCGGTCGCCGCACGAACCGACCACCCGGCGCGGCTGTCTCGACCCCTCCACCGGCCGTCACGCACACTCGCGACGTCGGTCTGTCAGCCGGCTGGAGGGGGCCACGATGAGCGGGTTCGAGCCGCTGCCGGGCGGTGGGTCCGACGATACGGACCACGAGCACGACATCCTCCTCATCGCGGGGAGCCGCCCCGAGGTGGCCCGGCTGGCGCCCGTCGCGGCGGCCGTCGCCGCCGCGGACCGGATCCGCGGCATCACCGTCGCGACCGGACCCGACCCGATGGCGGTGCACGAGGCGTTCGAGGCCCTCGGTGTCCCGACCGACATCACGGTCCTGCTGCCCACCGACGTCGTGTCCGGCGTCGCCGACGTCGCGGCGGCGCTGCTGGTCCGGCTCGACCGGCTGATGGTCGACCAGGACCCGTCCGCGGTGCTCGTGCACGGAGGCGGGATGGCCGCCGCCGTCGCCGCCACGGTCGCGTTCTGGCGCCGGATCCCGATCGTGCACATGCAGGCCGGCATGGGCACCGACGACCTGCTCTGCCCGTTCCCGCAGGAGGCGCACCGCCGGGTGATCGGGCAGCTCGCGTCGCTGTTCCTGACGACGAGCGGGTCCGCGCTCGGCAGTCCCCTCGGCCCGAACGTGCTCACCATCGGCGACACGGTCAACTCGCTGCCGGCGCCGTCCGACCAGGGCTGCGTGGACGTCCTCGAACGGGTGCGCGACGCGCAGCGGCGGCTGGTGCTCGTGGACCTGGAGCGGTCGTCGTCGCTGCCGGTGCTCGGCGCGCTGGCGGACCTGCTGGAGCGCTACCCACGGGTCGAGTTCGTCGTCACCGGTGCGCAGGCCACCGCCGACCCGGTGCCGGTACTGGGCCGGCACCCACGGGTGACCGTCGTCCCCGAGCTGGCCCTGCCCGACGAGCTGGCCGTGATGGCCGCCGCGACCGTCCTGATCAGCGACGACCACGAGCTGGTCGCCGACGCCCCCGGTCTGGGCACCCTCGCCGTCCTGGTGGACGGCCCGAACGTGCCGCAGCCGGGTGACTCGATCCGCAGCATCGCCGCGCACGACGCCGTCCCCGCCGTCGCGCAGGTGATGGACGGGGACCACGGGCGCCGACCGGCCCCGTCGGACGGGCTCGAGGCGGCCCGGGCCGAGCAGGCGGTCGCGTGGATGTTCGGACTCTGCCGCTCCCCACAGCTGCCCGACGGCACCGGCGGGGGCCGGCACAGCGCGGACGGGAGCGCCTCGGAGGAGGAGTCGTCCGAGGCGTGATCCGCGCGCTCGCTAGGGTGTCCCGGTGCTGCTCTCCGACGGCGACCTGCGCAAGGAGATCGAGTCCGACCGGCTCGTGCTCGATCCGTGGGACGTCGAGATGCTCCAGCCGTCCAGCATCGACGTCCGGCTGGACCGGTACTTCCGGGTGTTCCAGAACTCGCGCTACACCCACATCGACCCGTCCCAGCAGCAGGACGAGCTGACCACGTCGGTGGAGACACCCGACGGGGAGCAGTTCGTGCTGCACCCGGGCGAGTTCGTGCTCGGCTCGACGTTCGAGCGCGTCGGGCTGCCCGACGACCTCGCGGGCCGGCTGGAGGGCAAGAGCTCGCTGGGACGGCTGGGCCTGCTGACCCACTCGACGGCCGGGTTCATCGATCCCGGTTTCACCGGGCACATCACGCTGGAGCTCTCCAACGTGGCGAACCTGCCGATCACCCTGTGGCCGGGGATGAAGATCGGCCAGTTGTGCCTGTTCCGGCTGTCCAGCCCCGCCGAGCGGCCCTACGGCAGCGAGGGCGTCGGCTCCCGCTACCAGGGCCAGCGGGGCCCGACGCCGTCGCGCGCCTTCCGGAGCTTCCACCGCACCGACACCCGCCGCACCTGATCCCGTTCCGCGGAACCCGGGAGGGGCCGCCGGATCGCTACGCTGGCCGGTGATGGACGCCGAGCGCAGCTCCCCGGAGCACCCCGACCCGTGGGCGACTGGGCGTCGCCGCCCGGGCCGTCCCGACCGGGGCCGACGGCCTGCCGCACCCACCGGCACGTCCGGCACCGCTTCGTCCGGCACCGCTTCGTCCGGCACCGCTTCGTCCGGCACCGCTTCGCCCGGCACCGCTTCGCCCGGCACCGCTTCGCCCGACACCGCCGCGCCCGGCACCGCCGCCCCCGCTGAGCCGCCCGGCCGGGCGCTGGAGCGCCGTCCCGCACCCGCCGGACGGGACGACCCGCCCCGGACCGTCGACGGCTCGGTCGCCGGGCCACCGCGCGACCGTCCCGCCCCGGAGGAGCCCGTCGAGGACCCCTGGCGGCACTGGCGCAGGCTCCGCCCCCGCAGCGTCCGGGGCGCGACCGCGCTCGGGCTCGCCGGGACCGCCCTGTTCCTGTTCCCGTTCCTGGACGAGCCGGGCCGGTGGTGGGTCCCGGCCGGGCTCGGGTTCGGGACCCTCGTCCTGCTCGCCCTGCTGCGCCTCGATCGGCTGCTGTTCGGGTGGGCTCCGCACGTCGCGGGCGTCGTGCTGATCGCCGCGCTGGTGTACGGCACCGCGCGCAACCCGTGGGCCTGGGGCATGGCGCTGGCGACGGGCGTCGTCGTCGCCGGGCTGCTCCTGCTGCCCCGGTGGAAGGTCCTCGCCGTCGGCGGGGTGCTGCTGGTGCTGGCCGGGATCGGCTACACGTTCCGGTCCGCCGAGATCCAGCAGGACCAGGCGCGGGTCGATGCCCAGGCAGGGGCGCAGTTCCGCGCCGAGCTCGGGGTGGAGCGGCCGCAGCTCGCACTGGTCACGCTGGACACCGGCGTCGTGGACGGGAACCCGGCGCGGGTCTGCCGGGTCGCCCAGGAACCGGCGGTCGCGCAGCTCCGGGCCGCCACGGGGGCTGCGACCTGCGAGGACGCCGTCGCCGTGCTGCATTCGCGGCTCCCGGCCGGGGCGGAGCCGACGCGTCCGGACCGGAAGTCCGAACCGGACGTCCCGCCCGGTGGCACCACGACCGTCGACGCCTGTGCCTCCGCCTGGGGTGCGGCGGCCCCGCAGCTCGGGCGGGTCGAGCTGACCCGCACCGGGGCCGCTCGGCCGACCTTCCAGGTCAGCTCCTTCGCCCCCTGCTGAGCGGAGCCCCTCCCGACGCGGAACGGCCGGGCACCCCGTGGGGTGCCCGGCCGTCGCCGTCGATGCGGTGGATCAGTTCTCGCTGGACCGTTCCTGCGTCGCCTGCTCCGGGGTGGAGCCGTTGGACGACCCGTTCCCGGACGACGACGGCGCCGCCGTCCCGGTGCTGGACGCCCCGTCGGACCCGGCCGGTGCGGGGTCCTGCCGGGCGGCCTCCTCGGCGACCTCCGGCTCGGGCGTGGCGACGGCCGGGGTCTCGGTGGTCGGCGCGGCCTCACCGGTGGTGTCGGCGGCGACCGGCTCGGCCGTCGGCTCGGACTCCTGCTCCGGGGTCGCGCCCGGCTCGGTGGCGGACTCGCTCCCGGCCTGCGCGTCGGTGTCGGCGGTGTCCCCGGCCTCGGCGGCCACGACCGGCTCCGGCGTCGGCTCGGGCTCCGGCGTCGGCTCCGGCGCGGGGTCGCCGCGCCGCACGGCGGCGAGCAGCATCTGGGAGACGTCCTTGACCTGCACCGAGTCGCCGGCGGTCTGGTTGACGCCGTCGGTCATCATCGTGCGGCAGAACGGGCAGCCCACCGCGAGGGTGCCGGAGGGCTCGTCCCCGCCGCCGGCCTTGGTGAGGGTCTCGGCGGCCTCCTCGGCGCGGGTGAAGTTGATGCGCTTGCCGATGCGCTCCTCCATCCACATCCGGGCGCCACCGGCACCGCAGCACATCGACCGGTCGGCGTGGCGCGGCATCTCCGACAGCGTCGCCCCGGCGGCGCCGACGAGGTCGCGGGGGTCCTCGTAGACCTCGTTGTGCCGGCCCAGGTAGCAGGGGTCGTGGTAGGTGACCGGGCCGGTCTCCTCGCCGGCGGGGGCGTTGACCGGGACCAGCTTCTTCTCCCGGACCAGCTTGTTCAGCAGCTGGGTGTGGTGCACGACCTCGTAGTGCCCGTCGAGCTGGGGGTACTCCCGGCCCAGGGTGTTGAGGCAGTGCGGGCAGGTCGTGACGATCTTGCGGGTCCCGGCCTCGCGCTTCTCGAACACGCCGTTGAGGGTCTCGACGTTCTGCTGGGCCAGCATCTGGAACACGAACTCGTTGCCCGAGCGACGGGCCGGGTCACCGGTGCAGGTCTCGCCCGAACCGAGCACCGCGAAGTCGACCCCGGCGCGGTGCAGCAGCTCCGCGGTGGCCTGCACGGTCTTCTTCTGGCCGTCGTCGAACGCGCCCGCGCAGCCGACCCAGAACAGGTACTCGGTCTCGGCGGGCAGCTCGCTCTCCACGACCGGGACCTCGAAGTCGAGGCTCTTGGTCCACTCCAGGCGGTCCTTGGCGTTCTGGCCCCAGGGGTTGCCCTTGTTCTCCAGGTTCTTGAACAGCGAGTTGAGCTCGGTCGGGAACTCGGACTCGATCAGGACCTGGTAGCGGCGCATGTCGACGATGTGGTCGACGTGCTCGATGTCGACCGGGCACTGCTCGACGCAGGCGCCGCACATGGTGCAGGACCACAGGATGTCCGGGTCGATCACACCGAGGACGTCCTCGCCGCCGATCAGGGGGCGCTCGGCCTCCTTGCGGGCGGCCTCGGGGATCGCGGCCAGACGGGCCTCGGCGTCGTCGCCGGTGATGCCGACCTCGTCGCCGGCCATGTCGGTCGAACCGCCGGCCAGCAGGTAGGGCGCCTTGTCGTAGGCATGGTCGCGCAGCGCGTTGACCAGCAGCTTCGGCGAGAGCGGCTTCTCGGTGTTCCACGCCGGGCACTGCGACTGGCAACGACCGCACTCGGTGCAGGTCGTGAAGTCGAGCAGGCCCTTCCAGGTGAAGTCCTCGACCCGCCCGACACCGAAGGTGTCCTCGTCCGGGTCGGCCTCCTCCAGCTCCAGGACCTGACCCTTGGACATCATCGGCCGGGTCGCGCCGAGTGCCTTGCGGCCGTCGTCGTCGCGCTTGAAGTAGATGTTGGGGAACGCGGTGAACCGGTGCCAGGCCACACCCATCGTCGGCTTGGCCGCGATCACGATCAGCCAGATCGTCGCCGAGAGGACCTTGACCGCGGCGAACACCGTGACCAGCGTCGGCGACGCGGGCAGGATCGTGCCCAGCGCCTTGGACACCGGCGCCGACCAGGTCGGGACGTCGAACACGCCCAGCGCGTCCTTCGCGCCACGCACCACCAGGATGCCCAGGCCCTCGAGGAACACGATCGCCTCGACGAAGTACGCCCGGCCCTGGTTCGAGCCGTAGAACCGCGACATGCGGCCCTTGGTCCGCGGGTTGTTCAGCTGCCGGATCACGATCAGCACGCCGATGCCGACCACCGTGCCGACACCGAGGATCTCGACGAACAGGGAGTAGACGCTCCACTCACCCAGCAGCGGCAGGTGGAACGTCGGGTTCCAGACCTCGACGAACGCCTCGATCAGCGCCAGGAACAGGCCGCCGAACCCGACCATCACCAGCCAGTGGAAGACACCGACGTGACTCCACTTGAGCATCCTGGTGTGACCCAGGGTCTCCTTGAGCATCGTCGCGAACCGCGGCCCGAACGGCCCGATCCGCGTCGCGTCCTGCTCACCGAGCCGGATGACGCTCACCATGTAGGCGACCGTGCGCCACACCAGCGCCACCGCGGCGATCGCCGACAGCACCGTGACGATGCCCAACGTGTACTGCACCCAGGTCATGCGGGGGAACCTCCCTGTAGAACGCCCAGTGGTCCCGGCCCGAGAGCGGTGCGGGGCCGTGCCGGCCGGTGACGGGAGGCGCCGAGGCGCGTCGCACCGCAGAGAGCGATGACGGGGCGCGCGTCGGCACTGACGTCGAGGCGGAACGGGACGGGAATCGAGGAGCCGGTCCGGGAGGTCACCGCGCGGGGCCGGGGGTCACGCGGGCACGGCGGACCGTGCCGCCGGGACCGGGCGGGCCTCTCCATCGCAGTGCCTCCTCGGACGTCGCCGTCGCGTTGCTGTGGTGGGACGCGACGGCGGTCGGGCGAAGGGTAGTGCGCGTGGACGCGGCGCGCGCTGCCCCACCTCCCGACGGGTGGTGCTTTGTTACCGAACAGTAGCCACCCGTGACCATGACATTCGCGGGTGGGGAGATCCCACCGGGGTGCCCGATATGAGGTACGAGTCACGCCCCGGAGCGTGCTCGACCGTTCGGCCGACCGTGTCCACCCGGATGCGGTGCGTGGCGTTCACACCGGGCGTACGGGCCACTCGTCTATTATCACCGCCGGGTCTCGTGGTCTACTCGCCTGCGGGAGCGATTCGGACGAGTGGATTCCGCAAGGAGGAGCTGAGATGACCTCGCACGAGGCGATCCAGCTGGTGCTGGCCCAGGGCGAGCTCACGACGGTCAACCTCCGTGACTGGATCACGAACAACATCGTTCCGCTGATCCTGCTCGCGATCGCCGTGATCCTGCTCTGGATCGGTGGCAGGGGTGACAACGCGGGCGTCGCCCGCCGCAGCGTCGGCCTGCTGGTCGGCCTCATCGCGCTCGGCATCGCCGTGACCGGCAACGGTCCCGCGGTCGGCCAGGCGCTGGCCAACCTCCTCGTCTCCACGGGCTGATCCGTGCTCGTTCGCACGGACGACGAGGTCTACCGGGTCGACGCCGTCTGGCTCGGCCCACCGCGCGCCACCTTCCCCTGGCGGGCCCGGTACGTGAGCTACGGCGTCGGGCTGCTCGTGATCATGCTGATCATGATGGTGCAGCGCAGGCTGGGCATCGGGCTCGACTTCTTCTCGGTCGCGTGGGCGCTCGTGGGCACCGTCGCCATCACCCGCTTCCTCGGCAAGAAGATCGACTACGAGCGTCCGCTCGGTCAGGTGCTCGGCCAGTTCTGGGCCGAGGTCACCGGGCCGCGTGCGGGTCGTCGTTCGGGTGGTGGGTCGGTGCGGGCCGGGCACGTCCGGGTCCGCACGTCGCGCGCGCACCCGGGGCAGCCGCCCCGCGGGGGCCGGCCGCGCCCCTGGAAGGTCGCCGACCGGTCCGCCGCGCCGGCGTTGCCCGACACCTCCCCCGCCACCGGCGGGCAGTTCGGACGCCCGGTCGCCACGAAGGGCGCGCTCGTAGGTGCCGCGGCCGGTCCCGCCACGACACCGCGCCGGTCCCCCGCCGGCGGCACGGTCGTGGACGTGACCGGCGAGACCGAGCCCGCCGTTCCGGTCGTCCCGGCACAGGCCGAGCCGGAACGTGTCGTCCCGCCGCTGCCCGAGCCGGGCAGCGCCCCGCGGCAGGGCCGGTTCCGCCGGGCCCGCGGGCGGGGCCGTGGCCGCGGCGCGACCACCCCGGCCCGCGTCAGCCGTCCGGAGCCGTGGCGCAAGGGTGGCCACCGTGGCCGCACCTGAGCGGACGTCCCGCCGGCGGCGTGGCCGCGCCCGTGCCGGCGAGGGCGGTTCGGGCTACACGCCGTCGATCGCGCTGCGCTCGATCGACGGCCACCTGACGCGCACCGGTACCCAGGTCATGGCCTGGTACCGGCTCGCCGCGCAGGCCTGGAGCTTCCGCAGTGACGGCCAGCGCGAGGTGCTGATCCGGCAGATCGCCGCGCAGCTCGGGGAGATGCAGGGCCGATGGGTGCACCTGCGCGTCACGACGCGGCCGTACCCGGTGCACATGTGGGCGGAGTCGTTCGACCAGAACGCGCTCGGCCGGATGCCCGACGTGCCCGGCGCGCTGGGCTGGGACGGCTTCCTGGAGGGCGAGCAGCGCCACCTGATGGGCCTGTCGATGGCCGACAAGGAGGTCTTCCTCGGCATCGAGGTGTCCGGCCGCGGCCTGCTGGACCGCTGGGTGGAGCGCGCCGCGCCGGTGCTGGACCGGATCGCGCCGTCGGCGGTGCGGGCCGAGCTCGCCGCGCTGGAGTCCGAGGTCAGCCACCTCGACGTCCTGGTCGCCGGCTCCGGGCTCGACGCCGTACCGGCTAGCTCCGAGGACATGGCCTGGCTGATGCACCGCTCCGTCGCGCTGGGGCTGCCGGCGCCGCGCGGGCTGTCGTCGGTCCCGCGCGGGGTCTCCACCTGGGAGGCCGAGGACCTCGCCGCCTTCACCGAGGGTGTCGACCTGCACCAGGAGCCCTACGCCCCGACCGTCCAGGTGGTGGGACGGATGCGGTCGCAGGCCGTGTCCCGCAACGTCGCCGTGCTCTCGGTGGGCCTGATGGAGGGCCTGCGGATCCCCGAGATCGACGACCCGTGGATGCAGCACTCCGACCGCCTGCCGTTCCCGGTCGAGTGGTCCGCGCGGATCTACATCCGGCGCCCGGAGGACGTCACGGGCGAGCTGCAGCGCCAGATGGGCAAGGTGCGCAGCCAGATCCGGCACTACACCCACGACCACGATCTCGACCCGCCGATGTCGCTGGCCCGCCAGGCCGACCGCGTGCTCGAGGTCGAGGACGAGCTCACCACCGGGCTCACCCAGATGAACACCCGGTTGTACGGCTGGTGGCGGATCGCCGTCTCCGGCCGCGACGAGGCCGAGGCGACCACCCGCGCCCAGCAGATCGTCGACATGTACCGGCCGAAGGTGCAGATCGAGCACCCCGAGGCCCAGTACCGCTACGCCCGTGAGTTCATCCCCGGCGAGCCGCTGGCGTCGACGGCCTACCGCCGGCGCGGCTCCGTCACGTGGGCGGCGGCCGCGGTCCCCGCGGCGACCGCGAGCGTCGGTGACCGGCGCGGGATCATGCTCGGCGAGACCTGCACCGCGACCCGGCGTCCGGTGGCCTGGGACCCGTGGCTCGCGCAGGAGGTGCGGCGCGCGTCCGGCCTGACCGCGATCGTCGGTGGCCTGGGCTCCGGGAAGTCGTTCCTGACCGGGCTGGTCGTCTACAAGACGCTGCGCGGCGGGGCACGCTGGACGGTGCTCGACCCGTCCGGTCCGCTGGCCGAGCTGACCCGGCTCCCGGAGCTGGCGCCGTTCTCCCGGCACATCAACCTGCTGCGCGCCGACCCGGGCATCCTGAACCCGTACCGGGTGGTCGCCGAACCCCGCCCGGACCACTTCGCCGACGACGAGGACCCCGAGCGCGCCTGGAAGCGGGAACGTTCGCTGGCGGCGGCCACCCGTCGTCGTCTGGTGCTGGACGTGCTGTCCGGTCTCCTGCCCTACGAGATCTCCCGGCAGCCGCACACCCGGATCGTGCTGCTGCGTGCCGTACGCGAGGTCGGCGGCGCGCCCGACCGGCACCCCGGCATGGTCATCGACACCCTGCGTCGGCACGCGTCCGAGGGTGAGGAGCACGCCGGCGTCGTCGCGGACTTCCTCGACGAGCGCCGTGAGCTTCCGCAGGCCGCGCTGCTCTTCCCGGACGAGACCCGGGCCGACCCGTGGCACGCCGACCGCGACTACCGCCTCACCGTGCTGACCATGCAGGGCCTGTCACTGCCGCGGCCGGGCAGCCCGCGCGAGGAGTGGACCGACAACGAGTCGCTCGGCGTGGAGCTGCTGAACCTGGCGTCCTGGCTGACCCAGCGCACGATCTACGACGCCGACCGCAACCTGCGCAAGGGCGTCGCGCTCGACGAGACGCACTTCCTGTCCCAGGTGCCCACCGGCAAGGTGCTGATCGACCGGCTCGCCCGCGACTCCCGGAAGTTCAACGTCCGGGCGCTGTTCGCGTCCCAGCTGGCCGGCGACCTGCTGCGGGTCTCCGGGTTCGCGTCGCTGGTCAACGCCGTGTTCGTCGGCCGCACCGACGACGAGGAGGCCCAGTCCGAGGCGCTGCGGCTGCTGCGGGTGCCCACCGACGTCGGCTACGAGGAGATGCTCGGGACGCTCTCGCCGCGCCCCCGGCACGACGACCGGCCGGACGACACACCCCGCCAGTTCGTCTTCGCCGACGGGCACGGTGGCGTCGAGAAGATCCGGATCGACCTGGAGGCGCCGCACTTGGAGCACATCCGGGAGGCACTCGACACCAACCCGGACGCCGCCCGTGCCACCGCGCCCCGCCCACCGTCCGGCCCGGAGATCAACGCCCCGGACGAGCCGACGCCGCTGCCCGCCGCCCGCCAGGCACCGCCGCCCGCGGCGCTGCCCGATCTCGACGGCGACGACCTCGACGTCGACACGCGGATCGGGCCCGGCGAGACCGATCCGGTGCTGGCCGGACGGGTCCGCGCCGGCGGGGTGCAGGTCGTCTCGCCCGGCCCCGGGTCCTCCACCGAGATCTACGACGACGAGCAGATCGACCTGCTCGACGAGTACGACGAGGACTGGATCGTCGACGAACCCCCGCCCCCGGACGACGACGGCGGGCACGGTCCCGCCGGCAACGGGCACCGACCGGCCGCATCGCGCGCCGACGCCCACGACCCGCCCGATCCCGGCGGGGACGGGCGGTGACGGCCGGGCTGGATCCGTCCGGTGGCGCCGGTGTCTGGGTCGTCCTCGGCATCGTGCTCGCGGCCGTCGTCGTCGCGGTCCGCCGGACGCGCACCGAGCGGCCGCCGCGCCGCCCGCGCCGCCGGGCGGCACTGGTGGTCGCCGCGCTGGCGGTCGGCACGATCCTCGTCGGCACCCCCGCCATGGCCCAGGCCCTGGACTGCAAGACCCCGCCGGAACCGGACCGGCCCGGGACCGGTCTCGTGGGCTCGCTCGACCGGCCGTCCGCGCTGCACGGTGAGCTCGGCAGCGTCTACGAGGAGGTCGGCTACGCCGGGCTCGTCTGGCACAACTACGACCTGGGCTGCGCCGCCTCCGGGGTGCTGAACCCGTCGGTCACCACCGACACCTGGCTCGGCAACCAGGTCTTCAACCTGGCCAAGCTCAGCGTCGGTGGCGTCAACTGGGCGCACTACCTGATCGCCGACGGCGGCGCGCTGTTCGAGCCGCTCGACACCGTCATCTCCACCGCGACCCGCGCGATGTACGAGACGGTCTTCACCACCTGGGTCGGGCTCGCCCTGCTCGGGTTCGCGATCATCGTCCTGCTCCTCGCGATGCGCGGCGACCTCGCCCGCCAGGCCCAGCGCACCGCGATCGCGGTGCTCGCCCTGATGATCGGTTCCGCGGCCTATCTCGCCCCGGTGAACTGGTCGCGGGCCGCCGACGACCTGCTGCTCGACGGCGTCACGCAGATGCAGGAGGGCTTCCTCGGCCAGATCGGGCTCGGCACCCGGGACACCCTGCCGACGATTCTCGTGGACCAGGTCGCCTACCAGAACTGGCTGCGCGGGACCTTCGGCGCGCCGGACGTCCCGCAGGCCCAGGAGCTCGGGCGTGACCTCCTGCGTGCCCAGGCGTTCACCATCGACGAGATCGACCAGGGGCAGGACACCTCCGAGACGGCCGAGCGGAAGAAGGCCGACTACTCGGCGATCGCCGACCGGATGGGCGACCGCTACGCCTACTTCACGGGCGCGACCGGCAGCCGGATCGGCGCCGGCACGCTGGCCCTCGTCCAGGCGGCCTGCATCGCGCTGTTCCAGCTCCTGGCGAAGGTCCTGGTGCTGGTCGCGTTGCTGATCATCAGACTGCTGGTGGTGTGTGCGCCGGCGGTCGCGGTGGTCGCGCTGCTGAAACCGGACGTCATCCCGGCGATCCTGCGCATCGCGGGTGCGGCGGTCGTCAACACGCTCGTCGTGGGCGCGCTCGCGGGCCTGCACGCGTTGCTCGTGGTGTCGCTGTTCGCCCCCGGCTCCGGGATCGACCTGTGGCTGGCGCTGCTGGTCACCGGGGTCGTGACCCTGGTGATGTGGGCGGTCGCCCGGCCGTTCCGGCGGCTGGTGTCGATGGTGTCGCTGACCCGGGAGCAGTTCGGCGGGATCGTCCCGGGCGTCGGCGACGGGCCGATGTCGAAGGTCTGGAACCGGATGCGCGGTCCGCTGCCGGGCGACGAGCGTCAGTCCCGCTGGTGGTCCGAGCGCGGCACCGGTCCCGGCGCCGGTGATCCCGACGCCGCCCGGCCGGAGGCGGAGACGGTCGCGGGGCCGGGTGCCCGGTCGTGGCGCCGCAGGCCGCAGCCGGAGGTCCCCGGCCGGCAGGAGAGCAATCGGATCGCCGAACCGCGTCGCGGGCAGCTGCCGGTCGGCGCGTCCGGACGCCCCGGCACCGGCCCGGGCGTCCCCGGCCGGACCGACCCCGGCGAGATCGACGACCGGTCGATCTACCGTCGCGACGAGGCGTCCGCCCGCCGCCCCGGCGACCCGTCGCCGGTGACGCCCGAGCTGGTCGACGGCGTCCCCGTCTACAAGATCTACCGTCCGCGCGCCGCGCGGACCGCCGACGGCCGGGACGGTGGCCGTGCCGATTAGGTCCCCGCGCGGCCGGACGGCCGCCTACCGGATCATCTGGCAATGGCCGCTGCGCTCACCCGCCCGGCTGGCCGTGACCGTCGTCCTGCTCGGCGGGCTCGTGTTCGGGCTGGTCCTGGTCGGCGGCCAGGTCGGCGGCGGCGCGTCGAGCGGTGGTCTCCTGGCCGGCGGCGGTCAGGGCGAGCGGTGGGAGCAGGGCTCCGGTGTCTCCGCCACGCCGACGCCGACGATGCTGCCCCCGGTGTCCCCGCTGACCCCGGAGTCCCGTCCGGTCGACCAGGCGCCGCCCCAGGCGCTCGAGGTCGCGCGGGTCTGGGCGTCGGCCTGGGTGAACCACCCCGAGGGCATGACGGCGCAGCAGTGGGTGGCCGGCCTGCGCCCGTACACGACCGACGAGTTCCTCGGTGTGCTCGCGGGCGTCGACCCGGCCAACGTCCCGGCCTCCCGGGTGACCGGCGCGGCCACGCCCGTCCGGGTCGCGCCCAAGAGCGTCGAGGTCGAGGTCCCCACCGACTCCATCCGGCTGACGATCCTGGTCGTGGACACCGAGGCGGGCTGGAAGGTGTCCCGCTACGACCGGGCATGAGCACACCGGTCACCCGGGCGCTGCGCCCGCTGCGGCTCCTGCTGCCGTTCGTCGCCATCGGGATGGCGCTGGTCCTGTTCCTGACCGTCGGGTTCCTGGCGTTCAGCCCGAACATCGGTGGCGGGCGGACCGGCGGTTCCGCATGGTGCGACACCGGGATCTCGACGGCGACCGTCGGACGCGGGGGCGGTGGCGCGACCATCGAGACGCTGGCCGACGACCAGCGCCAGAACGCCTCGTCGATCATCTCGGTCGCCAAGGACATGGACCTGCCGCCGCGCGCGTGGCTCGTGGCGCTGGCCACCGCGATGCAGGAGTCCACCCTCCGCAACATCGACTACGGCGACCGTGACTCGCTGGGCCTGTTCCAGCAGCGGCCGTCGCAGGGCTGGGGCACGCCCGCGCAGGTCACCGACCCGGCGTACAGCAGCCGGATCTTCTACGAGCGGCTGCTCGAGGTGCCCGGCTGGGAGAGCATGCCGATCACGGTCGCCGCGCAGACCGTGCAGCGCTCGGCCTTCCCCGACGCCTACGCCAAGTGGGAGCCCCTCGCCGCAGCGCTCGTCGAGCAGGTCGGTGACGTCGCGAACCCGACCGGGTGCGAGCCCGGGACGACGGGTGCGCTGCCCCCCGGCGCGGCAGGCGCCGCGATCGGCTTCGCGCTGCGCGAGCTCGGCAAGCCCTACGTGTGGGGCGCGACCGGCCCGAACGCCTACGACTGCTCCGGGCTGCTGATGCGCGCCTACGAGGCGGCCGGGATGACCATCCCGCGGGTCTCCCGCGACCAGTACAACTCCGGCGGGCACCTGCCCAACCGGGACGTGCAGCCGGGCGACTTCCTGTTCTACGCCCACGACACGTCGGACCCGTCGACGATCTACCACGTCACGATGTTCATCGGCGACGACAAGATGGTCGAGGCGCCGAACAAGGACCATCCGGTGCGGGTGCAGCCGGTGCCGTGGGACTTCGAGGACCTGGTCCCGCTGGCCACCCGCCCGGGGACGACGCCGAACCCGGCGTAGGGCCGGTCAGCTCCGCACGGGCCCGACGCGCGCCCGGCGACACCGCGCCGCGTCCGCGAGCCGCTCCAGCTCGCCGACGAGGAGCGGCCCGTCGGCCGGACCGGCGTGGACCGTCGCGCCGTCCGGCAGCGCCCCGCCGACGACGGCCGGGGTGGGGCGGTGCTGGTGGAAGCAGCCCTCCGCCGTCGCGTGGACCAGCAGGACACCCGGTGCCCGGCACGGGTCCGGCCCCCGTCTGCCCGCGCCGAGCTGCGCCATCCCGTCGATCTCCCCCATCCGCCGGACGACGTCCACCTCGGAGCCGGTGCACCCGCGCCGCAGCAGCTCCGGGACGAACCGCGCGTCGTCGCCCCCGGCAGCGGCGACGGCGTCGGCCAGCACCCCGGCCGGGATCCGCACGGTCGGTCCCGGTGCCGCGACGACGGGGCCGAGCAGCGACACCAGGGTCGCGGCGGCGTCCTCCGGCCGGATCCGCAGCAGCGCCACATCGTCGCCGATGCGGGTGGCCAGCACGGCCCGTCCGGCGCGGTGCCCGACGACCGCGCGCTGCCGGGACGGCGGGGCGACGACGAGGTCGTGCTGGAACTCGGCCCCGACCGCCGTGCGGAGGTCGTCGGCCAGTGCGGGCAGGAACCCACCGCCGGTGACGAGCCCACGTGCGGCGAGCGACGCGATCCCCCCGCGGACGACCCGGGCCCGTTCGACGTCGGTGGGGCCGGGACTGACCAGCCCCAGGACCGCAGGGTTGCGGCCGAGGTCGAGCAGGTCGCGCGCGACGTCGAACTCGGTGGCGGTGAGGACGGTGGCCCGGCTCCAGTCGATCATCGCGGGTCCTCGTCGGGACCGAGGACGGCGTCGGTGGCGGTGATCTCGACGGCGAAGACCTCGTCGGTGGGGACGACGTAGCGGTTGCGGTGGTCCTGCCCGTCACGGGCGCCGCCGACGCCACCGGCCATCGGGCCGTAGCCGCCCGCACCCGTCGCGGCGCGGGCGGCTCCGGCATCGGCGGTCCGGAGCGGGTGGGCCTCGCCGAACCCGCCGCGGGCGCCGGGGCCGCGGGGCTCCGTGCCCCACCCTCCGACGGATCCGCCGCCCGGGCGGCCCGCGGTCGGCGGGTACGGCTCGGCGAGCCCGCCGCCGGAGCCGCGGCCGGCGACGGGCACCCCGCCGCGGGGCCCGGTCGGCAGCTGGTGCCTCCGTGCCTCCTCGGTGAACCGGGCGGCGCGCTCGTCGCGGGCCCGCGCGGCGTCGGGGGCGCTGACGGTGGGGACCGGGGCGGGGAACGCCCGGTCGGACGTGGGCCTGTCGGGACCGATGGCGTCGCCACCCGTTCCGGGCAGCCGTGTCAGGTCCTGGCCGCCCCCGGGCACGTGTCCCGACGGGGTGGTCCGGTCCGGGCCGCCGCCTGGGCCAGGTCTCCCGCGTGAGGTCGCCCCGGGGGTCTCGCGGCCCGGTCCAGGAGGTGTGGGGACGGGGGTGACGCCCACCGGGGCGGGTCCGCCGGACGTCCCGGGGCCGGGGACTTGCCCGGGGCTGCTCGGGCCTCCACCGACCGTGCCACCGCCCGCGCCGCCGATGCCTGATCCACCACCCGCACCTGCGACACCGCCGGACACCCCACCGCCTCGGTCCCCGCCACCGGCCACTGATCCTTCGGATCCGGGACCCGCTCCCTGGCCGGGCGAGACCCCCGCGGGTGCCGTCGCCGTGGTGAAACGGCTGTCGGTCTCGAACGTCTCGCTCTGGTACCGGGCGAGTGCGCGGTTGGCGACCTCGTCGTTGGCCTGGTTGTGCTCGGCGATCGTGACGTGGTCGTCGCCCCTGCCCCACAGGGAGTGCCACGCCTCGCTGCCGTTGTCGACGGCTCGTGCGAACCAGGTGTGGTCGTCAGGATCCGTGTAGGTGATCTGACGACGCATCGCCTCGAACGATCGGCCGTGGTCGGCCATCCGATCCGCGCCGTTCCGTACGACGGTGGCGGTGTCGGCGATCCCACCGGCCGTCGTGGCGAGCGAGGTCCGGGCGGCGTCGCCCGCCCGGCCGGTCCACGAGACCCCCAGATCCCCGACCCCGCGGTCGGTGGACTGCCGCGTCGTGTCGAGAGTGGTCGCGAGGGTGGTGAGACCGTCCGAGGTCTGCTGGGCCACCGTCATCCCGGGCTGACCGTTCACCCAGGCGAACTTCGTCGCCATGTCGAACGCCGCGAAGTTGTAGCAACCCAGGACGGGCATGTCAGATACGGCCATGGTCGCCTCCTACGCGCGGTATTCGTGGAGGCGCGCGGTCAGCCGGGGGCGTGCCGCGTCCAGGGATGCCGTGATCGCTTCCTCGGTGTATCCGTAGTGGTGGGCGGTCTCGGTCAGTCGGCCGACCGCTTCGATGATCTCGTGGAGGTGAGCGGTGTGCACGGCGATGATCTGCTCGACCTTCCGGCCGAAGGACAAGGCTGCGTCCCTCGACACGAGGTCGCCACCGCAAGGCCTCACCACACAGTCGTCGCGGGCGCGCCGCAGCGCCACCTGCATCTGCTCCGCCTGGAATTGGAGCTCGTTCCGGACCGCCAGGACATTCGTCCGATCGATCTGGGTCATCAGGCTGTCCGACGCGGTTCCGCGGGGGGAATGGGGATCGATGTCCACACGGCGACGCTAGGACGGCGAGAGCGGGGCCGAGGCGGATCGACGATCCGCGTTTGCCGGAGTGAATCGTGACGAGGTCAGGGAGCGAGACGCCGCGCACGTGCGACCACGTCGGTGGCCACGTGGAGCACCTCGCCACACACGTCGTCGATCGGCCGGGGCCGGCCGTCCACGTAGTGGGTCGAGAGGACCAGGACGCGCATCATCTGCATGTCGTCGACATCGACGACGAGCGCGCACGACGGCGCGGAACCCGGGGTCTCGATCTGCTGGACGGCGCCGTAACCGGCGACGTTCTCGATCGATCGGCCGCTGCCGACCGCGGCCTCGGCGCTGATCCCGACGATCTGGACGCTGTAGCTCGTTCCTGTGTCGAAGTTGTCCCATCCGCAGTTCCGGGCCTCCACGCCGTCGTCGAGCGTGTTCCGGCTCGACTCTCCGTCGCGCACGCCGAGTGCGGTCCTGGTCTCCGATGTCAGCAGTGCGCACGGGTCGATCCGGCCCACGTCGATATCGTGCGGGCGCACCGGAAACGAACTGTCCGGAGTGTTCGCGGCGCAGCCGGCGAGCACTGCTCCGCAGAGGAACGACACCATGAACGGGGTCGCGTAGCTCCGGGTCGGTCGTGCCACGTGATCCTCCGGAACGGGGGGAATCAACAGATTAGACCGCCCTCGTACCCAGCGCTCCCTTTCCCGTCTTCCGTAGCCGTGCAGGTCCCGCTTTTCCGAGACGGTCAGGCCGGAGCGGGTGCGGTCGCCTCCTACGAGCGGTATTCCTGGAGGCGTGCGGTCAGTAGGGGGCGTGCCGCGTCCAGGGATGCCGTGATCGCTTCCTCGGTGTATCCGTAGTGGTGGGCCGCCTCGGTCAGCCGGTCGACCGCTTCGGTGATCTCGTGGAGGTGAGCCGTGTGCACAGCGATGATCTGTTGGATCTTCCTGCGGAAGGACAAGGCTGCGTCGAGTGAGACGACGTCCTGACCGCACGGCCGAACCCGGCAATCGTGGCCTGCGCGCATCAGCGCTGCCTGCATCTGTTCGGCCTGGAACCGCAACTCGTTCCGCACCGCCAGGACGTTCGACCTGCTGATCTGCACCATGAGCGCGTCTGATTCCGTTCCGCGCGGAAGCAAAGGATTGTTGTCCACCCGGACATGCTCCGACTCGCTGTTCGCGGCCGTCGTGTATCGACCGGTCCGATTCGCTTCCGCGAACGAGCCTCAGCTCGCGAGATGCCGGGATTCGAGGATGACGGTTTCGGCCATTCGGGATGCGTCGTCGCAGACGTCGGTGATGGGCCGCGGCCGACCGTCTTGATAGTGAGTCGAGCGGACGAGGACCCGAGCCATCTGGCCGTCGTTCATGTCGATGACAAGTACGCAGAGCGGGGCGGAGTCCACGTTGTCGACGTGTCGGACCGCTCCGAATCCGCCTACGACTGTGATCAGCCGGTCGTCGCCGACGGCCTTCCCGGCGTCGATCCCGACCAGCTGCACGCTGTAGCTGATCCCCGTGTCGAAATTGTTCCACCCGCAGTTCCGGGCGCGGGCTCCTTCGTCGAGAAGATTCTCGCTCGGCTCTCCCGTCTCGACGTCGAGTCGAGCCTGTTCCCCGGCAGGCAGCAGGGCGCACGGGTCGAGCTGTGCGATGTCGATGTCCTGCGGTCGATCGGGGAACGGGCCGGCGGGTTCCGATTCGCCACATCCGCTGAGGACCGCGCCGACGGTGAGTGCGATGAGAAAGACGGACATGCGAGACCGGACCGGGACAGTCACGTGATCCTCCGGAGCAGGCGGGAAACCACAGGCTAACTCGCCCGTCGACTCACCGGACCCGTTTTCCTGCACCCCGCAGTCGCATAGATTGCGGGAACTTCGCACAAGCTGGAATCGGTGCGGCAGTCCCGGATCCCGTGCGGTCGCGGTTCAGGTTGTGCGGTTGCTGCGGCCGGCGCCTGTTCCGGCGAGGGAAGGGCGGATCCGATGCCGTGGTTCACGGATGCGAATCGCTCATGGGGTCGGCATGTTCTGCAGGAAGCCCTCGGCGAAGTCGTTCGCCCGGCGGCAGACGCGGTCGACCTGGCGAGGACGGCCGTCGTCTCCGTAGTGGACCAACTGGACCTGGATGCTCAGCGCAGTGGTCTCGCCGCCGTCGACGACGAGTTGACAGGTCGGTGCGCAAGAAGTGCCACATGACCCTCCGGAAGAGACGGGAAACCACAGCCCCACCCGCCCATCACCCCAACCCCCGCACCTCACAGCCGCGCAGATTGCGGACCCTCGGCCCGGGCAGAACCGGTGCGGCTGCCCCGGATCCTGTGCGGCCGCGGTTCAGGCTGTGCGGTTGCCACGGACGGTGCGCGGCGGGCCCCGGGCGGGGGCGCGGCCGCGCCGGGCGGCGCGTGGTCCGGCGCGTCGCCGCGCCTGCTCCGGCGTCGCGAGGCGTGGTCGGCGGCGTGGGTGCAGGCGTCGGGCGCCGGGGAGTGGTCCGCTCACCAGGAGGAACGAGGGTCTCCGGAAAAAGTTGAGTCTAGTCGGAACAAGTCTGCATGGTCGCCCGTTGGACCGGGTACCAAGAAGTTGAGCAGCGCCCACTCAAGCTCTTACCCCGGACCGCTCCCCGGTCTGATAGAACTTGAGCCGGAGGCACTCACACCCCGCAAGTATCGACTCGCACGCATCAACACGGAGGCAGCCACCATGGCTCGTACGGTCGGGATCGACCTCGGGACCACCAACTCCGTCGTCGCCGTCCTCGAGGGTGGCGAGCCGACGGTGATCGCGAACTCGGAGGGTGCACGCACCACTCCGTCCATCGTCGCGTTCGCCCGCAACGGCGAGGTTCTCACCGGTCAGTCCGCGAAGAACCAGGCCGTCACGAACTCCGACCGCACCTTCCGCTCGGTCAAGCGCCACATTGGCACCGACTGGAAGACCCCGGAGATCGACGACAAGACCTACGCCGCGCAGGAGATCAGCGCCCGCGTCCTTCAGAAGCTGAAGCGTGACGCGGAGTCCTACCTGGGCGACGAGGTCACCGACGCGGTCATCACCGTCCCCGCCTACTTCGAGGACGCGCAGCGGCAGGCGACGAAGGAGGCCGGCCAGATCGCCGGCCTGAACGTGCTCCGCATCGTCAACGAGCCGACCGCGGCCGCGCTGGCCTACGGCCTCGACAAGGGCGAGAAGGAGCAGACCATCCTGGTCTTCGACCTGGGTGGCGGCACGTTCGACGTGTCCCTGCTGGAGATCGCCGAGGGCGTCGTCGAGGTCAAGGCGACCAACGGCGACAACCACCTCGGTGGCGACGACTGGGACGAGCGGATCGTCACCTGGCTCGTCGACAAGTTCAAGTCCTCCCAGGGCATCGACCTGACGAAGGACAAGATGGCGATGCAGCGGCTCCGTGAGGCCGCGGAGAAGGCGAAGATCGAGCTGTCGAGCTCGTCCTCGACCAACATCAACCTGCCCTACATCACGGTCGACTCCGACAAGAACCCGCTGTTCCTCGACGAGTCGCTGTCCCGCGCGGAGTTCCAGCGGATCACCCAGGACCTCCTGGACCGCACCCGCCAGCCGTTCAACCAGGTCATCAAGGACGCCGGCATCTCGGTGAGCCAGATCGACCACGTCGTGCTCGTCGGTGGCTCCACCCGGATGCCCGCCGTCACCGAGCTCGTCAAGGAGCTGACCGGCGGCAAGGAGCCCAACAAGGGCGTCAACCCGGACGAGGTCGTCGCCGCCGGCGCCGCCCTGCAGGCCGGCGTGCTGCGCGGCGAGGTCAAGGACGTCCTGCTGCTGGACGTCACCCCGCTGTCCCTCGGCATCGAGACCAAGGGCGGCGTCATGACCAAGCTGATCGAGAAGAACACCACGATCCCGACCAAGCGTTCGGAGGTCTTCTCCACCGCGGACGACAACCAGCCGTCGGTGCAGATCCAGGTCTTCCAGGGCGAGCGCGAGATCGCCGCGTACAACAAGAAGCTCGGCATGTTCGAGCTGACCGGCATCGCGCCGGCCCCGCGCGGCGTCCCGCAGATCGAGGTGTCCTTCGACATCGACGCCAACGGCATCGTCAACGTGTCCGCGAAGGACATGGGCACCGGCAAGAGCCAGGAGATGACGATCACCGGCGGGTCGGCGCTGTCCAAGGACGACATCGACCGCATGGTGCAGGAGGCCGAGGCGCACGCCGAGGAGGACGCGAAGCGCCGCGAGGAGGCCGAGACCCGCAACCAGGCGGAGACCCTCGTCTACCAGACGGAGAAGTTCGTCAAGGAGAACGACGAGAAGCTGCCGTCCGACGTCAAGGAGTCGGTGAACGCGTCCCTGGGCGAGGTCCAGGAGGCGCTGAAGGGCACCGACCACGAGGCGATCAAGTCCTCGATGGAGAAGCTGGCGACCGAGTCCCAGAAGATGGGGTCCGCCCTGTACTCGCAGCCGGGCGCCGACGGTGCCGCGGGTGCGGCCGACGGCGACGCCGCCGGTGGCGCTGCCGGTGGGCAGCAGGAGCAGGACGACGTCGTCGACGCCGAGATCGTGGACGACGACAAGGACGCCAAGGGCGACAAGTGACGGCCGGCGGCCATCCAGAGGACAGGACGGTCGACATGGCAGGCGACGAGAAGCAGCAGGACGAGCCGGTGACCTTCCGGGACCGCCGCAAGGTGGACCCGGAGACCGGTGAGGCCCGCCCGCAGGAGACCGGGGCCGCCGAGCAGGCGGCCCCGGCCGGGGACGGCACCGACCAGATCGTGGATCCGGTCGCTGGTCCGGCCGACGGGGTGGACCCGGAGGTCGAGAAGCTCACGGCCGAGGTCGCCGAGCGCACCGCGGACCTGCAGCGGGTCACCGCCGAGTACGCCAACTACCGGCGCCGGGCGGACCGGGACCGCGAGCAGACCCAGCTCGCGGCGAAGGTCTCGTTCGTCTCCGACCTGCTCACCGTGCTCGACGACTTCGAGCGCGCCGAGCAGCACGGGGACCTGACCGGGGCCTTCAAGTCAGCGGCCGACAAGGTCGGCGGCGTGCTCACCAAGCTCGGCCTGGAGCCCTTCGGGGCCGAGGGCGAGCTGTTCGACCCGCAGCGGCACGAGGCCGTGCAGCACGAACCGGCCGAGGGCTCCGGCCCCACGGTCACCGTGCTGTCGGCGGTGCTGCGCCGCGGCTACCGGATCTCCGACCGGGTGCTCCGGCCGGCGATGGTCACGGTGCAGGACCGGCCGGAGGCCGAGGTCTCCCCGGAGGCCCGGGCCGAGGCCGCCGAGGGCGGCACGGATCCGGCGGGCGGCGACGCCGGGCCGGGCACCGGCGAGCCGGAGAACCCGGCCTGACCGGAAACCACAGTGGACGTCGGCACGCGGTGCGGTGGACGGGCCCCGGGAGGGGCGTGTTCCACCGCACCGCGGGCGTGACCGGGAAGGGGGCGGGGTGACCCAGCGCGACTGGATCGAGAAGGACTACTACCGCGAGCTGGGCGTCTCCTCGACGGCGTCCCAGGACGAGATCAAGAAGGCGTACCGGAAGCTCGCCCGTGAGCTGCACCCGGACGCCAACCCGGGCGACGAGAAGGCCGAGGCCCGCTTCAAGGCGGTGTCCGAGGCCTACGGTGTCCTCGGGGACGAGGCCAAGCGCAAGGAGTACGACGAGACCCGCGCGATGTTCGCGGGCGGCGGCGGTTTCGGCGGTTTCGGCAGCGGGGGCGGCTTCCCCGGCGGCGGCGCAGGCGGTGCTGGCGGACCCGGTGGATTCGACATCAACGACCTGTTCGGTCAGGCCGGACGGGGCGGCGGCGGCTCCGGCGACTTCAGCGACATCCTCGGCGACATCTTCGGCCGCACCGCCCGCAACAGCGGTGGGGCCGGTGCCGGTGGCTTCGGCGCCGCCGGTGCCCGCCGCGGCCAGGACGTCGAGAGCAGCCTGACCATCTCCTTCGACGACGCGGTCCGGGGCGCGACCGTGCCGATCCAGCTGTCCTCGCCCGGCCGGTGCGAGCGGTGCGGCGGCACCGGCTCCCGTCCGGGCAGCACCCCGCGTACCTGCGTGACCTGCGGTGGCGCCGGCCTGGTGAACCGGAGCCAGGGCGCGTTCTCGTTCTCCGAGCCGTGCCGCGACTGCCGCGGGACCGGCCGGATCATCGACGACCCGTGCCCGGAGTGCCGCGGCGACGGCGTGTCCACCCGGACCCGCTCGCTGTCCGTGCGGGTCCCCGCCGGCGTCGACAACGGCCAGAAGGTCCGGCTCGCGGGCCAGGGCGAGCCCGGCCGCGGCGGGGCGCCGGCAGGCGATCTGTACGTGACGGTGAGCGTCACCCCGCACAGGATCTTCGGGCGGTCCCCGAAGAACGCCGACGATCTGACGATCACCGTCCCGGTGACCTTCCAGGAGCTCGTCCTGGGTGCGACCCTGACGGTGCCCACACTCGACAGCACGGTCTCGCTGAAGATCCCGGCCGGGACCTCCAGCGGCCGGACCTTCCGGGTCGCGGGTCGCGGTGTCGAGCGGAAGAACGGCAAGAAGGGCAACCTGCTGGTGACCGTCGAGGTGGCGGTGCCGCAGAAGCTGGACCAGGCGGCGACGGACGCGCTGCAGGCGTACGCCGAGGCGACGAAGTCGATCGATCCGCGGGCGGACCTGCTCGGTAGCTCCAGGAGGTGAGTGCGGTGGCCGGACGGCCCCAGGACGGCGACGGCCGCGGCCGCGCCCCGTCCGACGCGACGGGTCCCGACGCGGTCGCGCACGACAGCCCGGTGTTCGTCATCTCCGTCGCCGCGCAGCTGTCCGGCCTGCACGCCCAGACCCTGCGCAGCTACGACCGGCTCGGGCTCGTCAGCCCGGGCCGGGCCTCCGGCGGCGGCCGTCGCTACTCGCAGCGCGACATCGCCCTGCTCCGCGAGGTCCAGCGCCTCTCCCAGGAGGAGGGCGTCAACCTGGCCGGGGTCAAGCGGATCATCGAGCTGGAGCAGCTGGTCGACGAGCTGCACGCGCGGCTCGAGGAGACCACCGCCGAGCTCGACGCCGTCCGCGCGGCCGCCGCCCAGGCGACGGCGGCGGTGCACCGGTCCTATCGGCGCGATCTCGTCCCGGTGGACCGCCGGGCCGTCGTCCGGTGGCGGCCGGGCCGCCCCGAGCAGTAGGCCGGTCCGAGCGGGCGGTCGCGTGGAGCACCGGACCGGTCCGAGCGGCCGGTCGCGTGGCAGGGCGGACCGTGCCGGTCGGGTGGGTTTCAGGCCGCCACGGGTGCGGGTGCCAGCCCTCCGCGGCGCGCGAGCGTGCCCAGGACCGCCGCCCCCGCCAGCGGGATCGCCGCGAGCACCACGAACGGCACCGCGGCAGGAACCGACGGATCGAGCAGCGCGCCGACGACGGTCGATCCGATCAGCACCATCAGGCCTCCGAACGAGGCGAGCACCCCGAAGTGGGCGCCGAGCCGGCGTTCCCCGGCCAGTCGGGGCACCAGGTCCTGCGCGACCGGGACGGCGAGCATCTCGCCGACCGTCAGCAGGAGCACCATCGCCACCGCCGGCGTGACCGCCCACCAGCCGGGCAGCCCCGGCAGCAGCCGCGCCACCGCGACCACGGCGAAGGACGTGGCGATCAGGCAGAAGCCGATCACGACCGAACGGCCGGGCCCCAGCCGTCGTCGGGACCAGCCGGTGACCCGCAGCTGCAGGCTGATCACCAGCACCGACATCATCACGAACAGGAAGCCGAGTGCGGCGGTGCGGTCGACGCGTTCCAGCTCTGCGGGCAGCGCCAGGTAGAGCTGGTTGTAGGAGAGCAGCCAGCCGGAGTAGCCGGTGGCGAACACCATGAACCGGCGGTTGCCGAGCACCTCGCCCCACCCGGCCAGGATCGGCTGCCCGGCGTGCTCGGCGGGGCTCCACGGCAGCAACCGCCAGTGCGCGAGCCCGACGAGCACGAACCCGGCCGCGGCCACCAGGCACGCGGTCCGGAAGTCGACCAGCAGCAGCGCCGTGCCGACCAGCGGGCCGGTGACGGTCCCGACCTGACCGGCGACGGAGAACATCGCGAACACCTCGGCCCGCGGCGGGCCCTCCCCGGAGCGCTCCAGCTCCCCGCCCGCGCGGGCCAGTGAGGACTCCACCGCCGGCGAGAACAGGGCGGCGGCGAACCCGGTGAGGAGGGCACCGCCGATCACGGCGGGCAGCGTCCCGGCGGCGCCGAGGAGGATGAAGCCGATCACACGCAGTGCGCAGCCGACGAGCACCACCGGCTTCGCGCCGTAGCGGTCGGTGAGCGCCCCGCCGACGACGAACAGCCCCTGCTGGCTGAACGTCCGCAGCCCCAGCACGAGCCCGACGGCCGCTGCGGCCAGCCCGAGATCGTCCGCCAGGTGCGTGGCCAGGTAGGGCAGCACCATGTAGAAGCCCACGTTGAACGCCAGCTGCGTCGAGATGAGCAGCTGTACGACCGGGGGGAGGGCCCGGAACGCGGCCCAGCGGGGCGCGCGGCCGGGGAGGGCGGCCGGTGCGGGCCCGGTCGGCCGCCGGCGGGTGTTGCGGAGCACCACCCAGTGGTATCAGGTCGCGGATCGCAATCGCGACTCGATGGCAACAGGCACATATGCGCACAGATGCACATGCTTGACCGTCTGCACACACTTTCCGAGGATCTTCCGGGCGCCGGGTGACATCCCGTCGAGGCGCCGGAGAGGACGATCCCGACATGCCCGCCGAACCGGCCGTCGTTCCACCACGCCGTCGATCGCCCGTCCGGGTCGCCGCCGCGCTCGCGGTGAGCACCGCGATCCTCACCGCCTGCGGTGGTCCCGGCGGCGGGACGGGGCAGGTCGTCCCGGACGGCACGCTCACCCTGGCGATGGCGTTCGCCCCCGCGGCCGGTTACGCCGTGGACACCGACGACGCGTTCGTGGTCTCCCAACTGGGTGTGACCGAGTCGCTGGTCGCCTCCGGCCCCGACGGGCAGCCGCGGCCCGCGCTGGCCACCGCGTGGGAACAGCAGGCCGACGCCCGGACCTGGCGGTTCGAGCTGCGGCCGGGCGTGACCTTCCAGAACGGCGAGCCGCTCACCGGGGAGGCCGTCGCGACCGCCCTGAACCATGTCGCCGGCGTCGAGGCGCCCCCGCGCGCGGTCAAGGGCACCGGCCTGCAGGCCGCGGCCGACGGCGGCGCCGCC
Source organism: Pseudonocardia sp. EC080619-01 (assembly GCF_001420995.1). Lineage (NCBI taxonomy): Bacteria > Bacillati > Actinomycetota > Actinomycetes > Pseudonocardiales > Pseudonocardiaceae > Pseudonocardia > Pseudonocardia sp. EC080619-01. Next base: position 3,011,697 of record NZ_CP012184.1, read on the forward strand.
GTCCGGGTCACCACCACGGCTCCGGACCCGATCCTCCCGCTGCGGCTGAGCAGCGCGAACACCGCGATCCTCGCCCCGTCGGCGTACGGGGCGACGCCGCCGTCGCTGCAGGGCACCGGCACCGGGCCGATGACGATCACCGAGCTGAACGGCACCCAGTCGGTGACGCTGCAGCGCAACGACACCTACTGGGGTGAGCGTCCGCAGGCCGCCACGGTCACCGCGAACTTCGTACCCGACCCCGCCGCGCGGGCGCTCGCCCTGCGGGCCGGCGACGCCGACATCGCGCAGGAGCTGCCCGAGTCCAGCGCCCTCGAGTTCACCGGCGACGGGTACACGAACGAGACGGTGCCTGCTCCCCGGACCGCGTCGCTGATGCTGAACCAGTCCCGTCCGCCGTTCGCCGACGTGCGGGTGCGGCAGGCCGTCACCGCCGCGATCGACCGGACCGCGCTCGGCGAGCAGGCCCTCGCGGGGTCGGCGATCCCGGCGTCCGAGCTGTTCGGCCCGGCCGTCGCCTGGGGTTCGCAGGAGGCCCCGCCGCCCGCCGACCCGGCCCGCGCCCGCGCGCTGCTCGCCGAGGCCGGCTACGACGCGGGCAACCCGCTGCGCGTCGAGCTCGGCACCTACAGCACCCGGGCCGAGCTGCCCACCCTGGCGACGGCCGTGCAGCAGATGCTGCGCGAGGCCGGCATCGAGGCGACCATCCGCGTCGGTGACTACGACGCCCGCGAGCCCGACCTGCTCGCCGGGAACTACGACATGTATCTCGGTTCCCGCAGCTACCTGCTCGACGTCCCCGACGCCGGAGCCACCCTGACCAGCGACTACGGCTGCGAGGGCTCGTACAACATCAACCGGTACTGCTCGCCGGAGTTCGACGCCCTGCTCGCGCCACTGGCGACCGTGACCGATCCGGCCGCCCGCCAGGACGTGTTCCGGCAGGCCGCGGCGAAGCTGAACGACGACGCCGTCGGCGTCCCGCTGGTGCACACCAGTGCCAACGGCGTCGGGAGCCGGGTGGCCGGCTATACCGTCGACCCGCTCGCGAAGACCCTCGTCGTCCCCGGGCTGGCGAAGACGGAGTGACGACCCTCCTCCTCCGCCGGCTGCTGGCCCTGCCGCTGGTGTTCGTGGCCGGGGCGGTGCTGGTGTTCCTGCTGCCCCGGCTGTCCGGTCAGGACACCGCGCTGGGCATCCTGCGCAGCCGGACGGGGGAGGCGGATCCCGATCCGGCGGTGCTGGCCGCGCTGCGCGAGGAGTACGCGCTGGACGGCGGCTGGTGGGACCAGTTCACCGCCTGGTTCGGCGCGCTGCTCGGCGGCGACCTCGGCATCTCCTACGCCAGCCGGACCCCGGTGTCCGGGCTGCTCTGGCCCGCGCTCGGCGTCTCGCTGGTGCTGACGGTCGCGGCGCTGGTCGTCGCGGGGCTCGTCGGCGTCCCGGCCGGCGTGCGGGCCGCGCGCCGGCCCGGCGGGCGCTTCGACCGGATGCTGACCTCCGGATCGGTGCTCGGCGTCGCGGTGCCCGAGTTCGTCCTCGGCACGGTGCTCGTGCTGGTGTTCGCCGTGGTGATCCCCCTGTTGCCGGCCACCGGCTGGGGATCGCCCGCGCAGGCGGTGCTGCCGGTACTCACCCTGGCGGCGTTCCCGGCCGCGCTCTCCGCGCAGCTGGTGCGCGCCGAGACCGTCGACGTGCTCGGCCGCACCCACGTGACGGTCGCGCGGGCGAAGGGGCTGCCGGACCGTGTCGTGCTGTGGCGGCACGGCGGGCGGCTCGCACTGACGTCGGTGGCCTCGATGTCCGGGCTGTTCCTGGGCGGCCTGCTGGGCGGCTCGGTCGTGGTCGAGGTGCTCTTCTCCGTACCCGGGGTCGGCCGCCTGCTCTACGACGCGGTGCTCGGGCAGGACCTCCCGGTCACCCAGGCCGGGCTGCTGGCGATCATCGTCCTGGCCTCGGTGGCGGGGATCGCAGCCGAGCTGCTCGCGCTCGCGCTGGACCCGGTCGCCCGGAGCGCGGTCCGGTGAGCGCCGGTGTGATGGCCGGACGCCGGTACGCCGCGGACGGCCGGTCGGTGCGCCTGCGCCGCCCGCTACAGATCGGCGGCCTCGTGCTGCTGGGCGTGCTCGTCGTGCTCGCCCTGCTGCCGCTCGACCCGACGACCAACGACCTCTCGCAGCGGTTCTCCGGTCCCACGCCGGAGCATCCGCTGGGGACCGACCAGCTCGGCCGGGACATGCTCGCCCGGCTGGCGGTCGGGGCGCGGATCTCGGTCGGGTTCACGGTGGTGGCGCTCGCGGTCTGCGCGGTGACCGGCACGCTCCTCGGGGTGGTAGCCGCCTGGGCCGGCGGGGTGGTGGGCCAGCTGTTCCAGCGGATCGTCGACGTGCTCGTCGCGATCCCGGCGGTCCTGATCGGACTGATCGTCGTGGCCGCGTCGGGCGGCGCGCCGGGAGTGTGGTCGCTGCTGGTGGCGGTCGTCGTCGCCGGGTGGACGCCGTTCGCGCGGTTGACCTACCAGCTCGTCGTACGCGAGCGGAGCCGCGAGTACGTCGAGGGCGCGGTCGCCGTCGGAGCCGGACCCGGGCGCATCGCGTTCCGGCACGTGCTGCCGAACCTGACCCGGCCGCTGCTGTCGCACCTGTGCCTGCGGTTCGCGAACATCCTGCTCACGGTGGCCGGACTGTCGTTCCTCGGGCTCGGGCCGCAGCCGCCGACCCCGGAGTGGGGGGTGATGCTCGCCGACGGGAGGCAGTTCCTGTTCAACGCACCGCAGCTCGTCGTCCTCCCCGCGCTGGCCGTCGTGGGCACGGCGCTGATCGTGACCGGGATCGGCCGGGAGATCGAGCGACGGACCGTCACCGGACCTTCCGGACAGTTCTGAAAGAGCGTCGTTCCTGCCAGACTTGTGCGAGAGCGCACGAACGGCAGGAGGCACGACGTGGCGGTGACGGCAGCGGACGGACGGCGGCGGGGCGAGGCCCGGCCCGAGCTGAAGTGCCTGGTGGACGAGACCGGGGTGGTGCCGCGCACCGCCTCGGTCGACGACGCCCGCGCGGTGCTCGCCGAAGACGGTGTCGTGCGGATCCCCGGGGCGGGGCTCGACCCGGAGTGCCTCGTCGTGACCGCGGCCCGGGTGCTCGGGGGCCGGTTGCGCGAGCTGTTCGGGATCCGCCCGCAGGGCGGGACCGACTCCCCCGCACTGGGCCTGCACAACGACGGCGCGTACCTCCAGGGCGACGTGCACGGGCGCACCGTGCGCCTGCGCGACCCCGACGAGGACTACCTGCTGATGCACTGCACGTCGCCGGCGCCGTCCGGCGGGGACTCGGTGCTCGTCGACGGCTACGCCCTGGTCGACCGGCTGGCCACCGACCACCCGGAGCTGCACGCGTTCGTCACCGGTGCCGACACCGACTTCTTCGGGACGCGGGTGGACCCGCCGCGCGGGGTGCCGGCCACACCCCTGCTCCGCAGGATGGTCGAGTACACCCGGGGTGGCCGCCGCGCGGTGCGGGCCAGCGACTACGCGCTCCCGGTGCCCCGTGTCCCCGAGTGGGACGAGCACCTCGCCCGGATCGAGGAGTACGCCGACCTGCTCGCGACGGCGTCCGAGGCGGCCCCGCGGTTCCGGATGGACAGCGGTGACCTGCTGATCCTCGACAACTACCGGTTCCTGCACGGTCGCGACGCCTTCAGCGGCTCGCGCACCCTGCACGTCCTGTCGGTCAGGACGACCGAGGCCTTCTGAGACACCGACGGCCGCCCTCCACACCGGGAGGGCGGCCGTCGGCGTCGTGCGTGGTGGCGCTCAGTCCATCGTGAACGGGTCGTAGGTGATCCGGTCCAGCGGCGTGCCCGCCACCAGCATCCGGGACACCGTCGAGCGGATCATCGCCGGCGAGCCGCACACGAGGACGTCGTGGTCGCTCCAGGCGCCGAACCGGGTCACGACGTCGGCCAGGGTGCCGGTCTCGGCGCCGGACGGCTCGTCCTCGTGCTCGACGACCGGGATCACGTCCAGCCACGGGAAGCTGTAGGACAGCTTCCGCAGCGAGGTGAAGTCGTACAGGTCGTCCCAGGTGCGGCCACCGACGAACACCTGGGTGCGCGGCGGCCGCGGCCGCTGCCGCACCTCGTCGAGCAGGGCCTTCATCGGGGCGACGCCGGTGCCACCGGCGACCATCAGCAGCTCACGCTCCGTGTTCTGCGGGACGGCCATCCGGCCCATCGGCGGGCCGATCCGCCAGGTCTCGCCGATCTGGCTGTGCGCGACGATCGCCCGGCTCACCCAGCCGTTCTCGACGGCGCGGACGTGGAACTCGATCGTCCCGTCGTGCCGCGGCGCGTTCGCCGGGGACAGGTAGCGCCAGAGCCGAGGGCGGTGCGGCGTCTCCACCGAGACGTACTGCCCGGCCTGGTAGGGCACCTGCTGCTCGGTCGCGACGGTGACGACGGCCAGGTCCCAGCCGATCCGGCGGTGGTCGACGACCCGGCCGAGCCAGGACGCCGGCCCGCGCTCGGCGGCGGCGGCCTGCTGCATCGCGTCGGCGACGATCCCGTACGCGCCGGTCCAGGCCTTCTCGACGTCGGGCGTCCAGTTCTCGCCGGAGTACGTCGCGATCGCCGAGATCAGCGCGTCGCCGACCGCGTCGTAGTGCTGGGAGAGCACGCCGAACTTGCGGTGGTCGCGGCCGAGCTGCTGCAGGAAGGGGACGAGGTCGTCCGGCTGGTCGACCATCTGGACGACGTGGACGAGGGCGCGCAGCAGGCGGCTGCGCTGCACCTCCATGTTCACCGGGAACAGGTCCCGCGTCTCCGGGGCGCGGCTGAACAGGCGCGCGTAGAAGTGCTTGCCGAGCTCCTCGGCCTGGGGCTCGACGAGGGCGAAACTGTTCCGGATGAGCTCGACGGTCCGGTCCGCCTCCGAGGCGGGGCGTCGCGGCGGGGCGACGTCGCCGGCGATCAGCTGGTCAGCAGTCATGCCTGGCGGACACTCTCCTCGGTCGTGCTCCGTGCCGCGGTGCCGGTGGGCCTCGACGCCCCGGCACCGCCGGTCAGGGTACGCGAGTTCCTCCGCCCGCCGGTGCGACGCGCAGCAGCCGGCTCACTCGGTGGCAGCGAGCGGGTACGCATGGTCACGAATCATCCGTTCGGGGACGGTGGGCACTCGTCATGGCGTGGGTGGCGCCACGGTCAGGATAGCGCCCGCGCCGGAGAATGCCGACGTGGCGGGGGCGGTGTGTGCATCCTGCGTCCGTTTGGTCCTGGGCCCTCCGGATGGCACGGTGGTGTCCGTGCCCCTGCGAACCCCCGCCCCGGTGCTCCCCGGCCGGGAGCGTCCCGCGAGCCTTCCGGAGACCCTCCCGCACCCCGAGGAGTCCCACCGGCCGGGATCGGCGGGCGAGCACGTGTTCCAGGACGAGGTCGGCAGCACCGCCCGTGCCGACCGCTTCTACGACGACCAGCTCCGTGACCGGCTGCTCCCCACGATGGTGGAGTTCATCGGCCGGATGGAGATGGCGTTCGTCGCCACCGCCGACGGCCACGGGGAGTGCGACAGCTCGCTGCGCGCGGGCCCGCCCGGCTTCGTCCAGGTGATCGACGAGTTCACGCTGGCCTACCCCGAGTACCGCGGGAACGGCGTCTACGCCAGCCTCGGCAACCTCGTCGAGAACCCGCACGTCGGGATGCTGATGGTGGACTTCACCGAGTCCCTGATCGGGCTGCACGTCAACGGCCGCGCCCGGATCATGGACGACGCCGCCTTCCGCGCGGCCTTCCCCGGCCACGGCGGCGAGCAGGTGGCCGGCCGCCGCGCCGAGCGCTGGGTGGTCGTGGAGGTCGAGGAGGCCTACATCCACTGCCGCAAGCACATCCCGCGGATGGAGCGGGTGACGCAGCGGCGGGCGTGGGGGACCGACGACCCGGCCCGCAAGGGCGGCGACTTCTTCGGTGCGAAGGGGACCCCGCGGCGGGTGCCGCGGCCGGCACGCCGCCGGTTCCCCAGCACCACGCACCTGGGTGCCGGTGCCTCCCGCGCGCTGCGCCGCCGTCCGCACTCCCGCTGAGCGGCGCCACTCCGCACCCCCCCGGCACTCCCCGGGCGGCGCCCGGCGAGGGCGTCCGGGCCGTGAGCCGTGCGCGCCGTCCGGCGAGGACGCGCGCGCACCCCGACGCCGTACTCCCATGCCGCCGTCCGATGTCGACGGCCGCGGTCCGCGTCGGATCCGCCGGTGCCCCGTGGGGTGGCGGCCGAGCCGGTCCCCCGCGCCCCTGGGGAACAGAGGGTTCGAGAAATATCGACCTGAGCGGAACAGACTCAACTTTCCTGCCGTTGTCACTGTCGAGAGGTGCGCCGGCGGGCAGACTGTGCGGACAGCGGTCCGCGGTGCCGCTCCCCACCACGGACCACCAGACGACAGAGAAGGACCAGGAGGAACGCGGAGCATGGACTCCTTCAACCCCACCACCCGTACTCAGCAGGCCATCTCCGCAGCCGTCCAGGCCGCGACGCTGGCCGGCAACCCCGATGTCGGGCCGACCCACCTCCTCGGTGCGCTGCTCGCCCAGGGCGACGGCATCGCCGCGCCGCTGCTGGAGGCGGTCGGGGCGGACGCCGGCGCCGTCCGGAAGGACGTGACCGCGCTCGGGAACCGGCTGCCGTCGGCGTCGGGCTCCTCGGTGAGCGCGCCGCAGCTGTCCCGGGACGCGCTCGCCGCGATCACCGCGGCCCAGCAGCTCGCGACCGAGATGGGCGACGAGTACGTCTCCACCGAACACCTGCTCGTCGGGCTCGCGCAGTCCGGCGGCCCGGTCGCCCAGCTGCTCCAGCGCTACGGCGCCACGCCCGACGCGCTGCGCGAGGCGTTCGGCAGGGTCCGCGGGTCGGCCCGGGTGTCCAGCCCGGACCCGGAGAGCAGCTACCAGGCGCTGGAGAAGTACGGCCAGGACCTGACCGCCCGCGCCCGCGACGGCGGGCTCGACCCGGTCATCGGCCGGGACACCGAGATCCGCCGCGTGGTGCAGGTGCTGTCGCGCCGCACCAAGAACAACCCGGTGCTCATCGGCGAGCCGGGCGTCGGCAAGACCGCCATCGTCGAGGGGCTCGCCCAGCGGATCGTCGACGGCGACGTGCCCGAGTCCCTGCGGGGCAAGCGGGTCGTCGCGCTCGACCTGGGCTCGATGGTCGCCGGTGCGAAGTACCGCGGCGAGTTCGAGGAGCGGCTCAAGGCCGTCCTCAAGGAGATCACCGACTCGGCCGGCGAGATCATCACCTTCATCGACGAGCTGCACACGATCGTCGGGGCCGGCGCGTCCGGCGAGGGCGCGATGGACGCCGGCAACATGATCAAGCCGATGCTCGCCCGCGGTGAGCTGCGGATGGTCGGCGCCACCACGCTCGACGAGTACCGGCAGCACATCGAGAAGGACGCGGCGCTGGAGCGCCGGTTCCAGCAGGTGCTGGTCGGCGAGCCGAGCGTCGAGGACACGATCGGCATCCTGCGCGGGCTCAAGGAGCGCTACGAGGTGCACCACGGCGTCCGGATCACCGACGCCGCCCTGGTCGCCGCCTCCACCCTGTCGGACCGCTACATCACCGCGCGGTTCCTCCCCGACAAGGCCATCGACCTGGTCGACGAGGCCGCGTCCCGGCTCCGCATGGAGATCGACTCGCGGCCGGTGGAGATCGACACCGTGGAGCGGGCGGTCCGCCGGCTGGAGATCGAGGAGATGGCGCTGGAGAAGGAGTCCGACGCCGCCTCGGCCGACCGGCTCGTCGCGCTGCGCGCCGAGCTGGCCGAGAAGCGCGAGGAGCTCACGGCCCTGACCGCACGCTGGCAGAACGAGCGTGGCGCCATCGAGTCGACCCGCGAGCTGAAGGAGCAGCTGGAGCAGCTCCGCGGGGAGTCCGACCGCGCCGAGCGCGACGGCGACCTGGGCCGGGCCGCGGAACTGCGCTACGGGCGCATCCCGCAGCTGGAGAAGGAGCTGGCCGAGAAGACGGCGGTCGTGGAGACCCACGAGGACGTCATGCTCAAGGAGGAGGTCGGCCCGGACGACGTGGCCGACGTCGTCAGCTCCTGGACCGGCGTACCGGCCGGCCGGATGCTGGAGGGCGAGACCGCGAAGCTGCTGCGCATGGAGGACGAGCTCGGCCGCCGGGTGATCGGACAGGCCGAGGCCGTCCGCGTCGTCTCCGACGCGGTGCGCCGCGCCCGCGCGGGCATCGCCGACGAGAACCGGCCGACCGGCTCGTTCCTGTTCCTCGGCCCGACCGGTGTGGGCAAGACCGAGCTGGCCAAGGCGCTCGCCGAGTTCCTGTTCGACGACGAGCGCGCGATGGTCCGCGTCGACATGAGCGAGTACTCCGAGAAGCACTCGGTGGCCCGCCTGGTCGGCGCCCCGCCCGGCTACGTCGGCTACGACCAGGGCGGCCAGCTCACCGAGGCGGTGCGGCGGCGGCCGTACACCGTCGTGCTGCTCGACGAGGTGGAGAAGGCCCACCCGGACGTCTTCGACACGCTGCTGCAGGTGCTCGACGACGGCAGGCTCACCGACGGCCAGGGCCGCACGGTGGACTTCCGCAACACCATCCTGGTGCTGACGTCCAACCTGGGCAGCCAGGCGATCGCCGACCAGGCGCTCGACGAGAAGGCGCGCGAGGACGCCGTCATGGCCGTCGTCCGGACGCACTTCAAGCCCGAGTTCCTCAACCGGCTCGACGACGTCGTGGTCTTCCACGCGCTGTCCACCGACGAGCTGACCCACATCGTCGACATCCAGGTCGGCGTGCTGGGCGACCGGCTCGCGAAGCGGCGGCTGACGCTCGAGGTCTCCGACGCGGCCCGCGAGTGGCTGGCGATGAACGGGTTCGACCCGGTCTTCGGCGCCCGGCCGCTGCGCCGGCTGGTGCAGAGCTCGATCGGTGATCAGCTCGCCCGCGAGCTGCTGTCCGGATCGGTGCGCGAGGGCGACACCGTGCGGGTCGATCTCGACCCGTCGGCGTCCGGCGGGACCGGTGCGCTGGTCGTCGGCAGGTCGACGAGCCCGGTCGCGATCGCGAACTGATCCCCGGACCCGGCCGTGGGCCGGGGCGGTGGAGGCCATCGTCCCGGTCCATGGAGCGACCGACATCGTCTCCGCCGTCGGCGGAGACCTGGCTGGCCGAGTACCGCGAGCGGCTCGACGAGATCCGGGTACGGGTCGAGCAGGCCCGGGACCGGGCGACGGCGGTGACCGCGACCGCGCAGACCCGGGACGGCGCGGTCGCCGTCACCGTCGACGCGTCCGGCGCCGTCACCGACCTGCGGTTCGGGGTACGGGCCGACGACCTTCCCCGTGCGCGGCTGGCCGGGACCGTCCTGCGGCTGTGCCGCGAGGCCGCGGCCGACGCCCGATCCCAGGTCGAGAAGATCATGGAGCCGTTGACGTCCGGCGGCAGCCGGTGACGGCCGCGGACGGCGGCTTCCGCGCCGATCCCGCCGGGATGGCGGCCGTCGCGGCCCGGCTCGACGACGTCGCCACGGCCGTCGACGCGGCGCGGCCGACCGCCGGCCAGGTCTCCGGGGACGCGTTCGGGCTGGTCGGCGGCCTGTTCGCCGGGGCGGCGACGTCGGCGGTGCACACCGGGGCCGAGGCCGTGTCCGCGCTCGCGGCGTCCCTGCGCCGGACCGCGGGGGAGCTGCGGCACGCGGCGCGCGACTACGAGCTGGCCGACGCCGGCGCGGCCCTGGCCTTCGCCGGGGTCGGGGTCCCGGCGGTCCCGGCCGGTGAGCGGTGACCGCGCCGTCCGCTCCCCCCGCCCCGGAGGGCGACGCCGGCGAGAGCGCGGACGCCTGGTTCGAGGGCAGCGGGATCGTCTCGTCGTACCGGGACGTGGGCACGGCCGTCGACGAGCAGGACGCCGCGGGCGTCGCCTGGGCCGCGGCCGCCGCCGGCCTGGGCACACTGGGGTTCGTCGCCGACCCGTTCGGGTCCCTGACCTCGGCGTTCGCCGGCTGGGCCATCGAGCACCTGTGGTTCCTCCGCGAACCGCTGGACGCCCTCGCCGGTGACCCGCAGGAGGTCGGCGACCTCGCGGCGGGCTGGCAGCGCCTGTCCCACGTGCTGACGGCTCAGGGCACGGCGGCGCGGACGGCGGTGGAGGAGGCGGGCCGCGCGTGGGAGGGCGCGGCGGCCGCCGGGTTCGCCGGCACCACCACGGCCGTCGCCGCCGGAGCCGACCGGATCTCCGAGCAGGCACGGGCGACGGCCGAGCTGGTCCTGCACACGGGAGCGATGGTCGGTGCGGAGCGCGCCCTGATCCGCGACGCCGTCGCGGACTTCCTGGCGGGCCTGGCCACGTCGGGGGTGCTCACGGCGATCAGCGGCGGGGCCGCCGCACCGGTCACCGTCACGAACGCGCTGCTCGACGCCGTGCAGCTGGGCCGGCGGCTGGGCGACCGCGTGCAGACGCTGGTCGACGCGCTCCGGGAGTCCGCCGAGCTCGCGGGGCGGGCCGAGACGGCGTTGCACGCCGCGATCGGCAGGCCGGACCGCGCGGTCGAGCACGGCAAACAGGAGGCCGCGGCCCGCGCCTCCGCCGCCGGAGGCGACGACCCGGCACCGGAGTGAGAGCACCTCGTACCCGGAAAGGTGCACGTCCGGGTCGTGGCGCTACCACGTCGCCACGCCGATCGGGACTACGCTCCGCGGCATGTCGGTCTGGTTCGTCATCGCCCTCGTCGCGGTCGTCGTCGGCGTCGGTCTGCTGGTCTTCGACCGCTTCCGCGGGGGCGCGACCCGCGACCGGAAGCGCTGGGCCTCGCTGCGCGAGTGGGAGTACCTCGACTCCGATCCCGTCCTGCCCAGCCGCTGGCGCTACGGGACCATCCACCAGGGTGGCCCCGGCGTGGCCCGCAGCCTGGTCACCGGGGACGTCCCGACGCCGGACGGCCCGCGCCGCGCCTACGCGTTCGACCACGAGCAGGCCGGACGGGTCAGCTCGGTGCTCTGCGCGGTCCAGGTGCAGGAGTCGCTGCCGGCCGCCGTCGAGCTCCGGCTGCCGTCGGCCCCGTTGCCCGACGACGCCGGGCTGGACCTCCTGGAGCCCGTCGGCGAGCGCTACGCCTTCGTCAGCGACGCCGACGCCGTCCGCCCGCTGCTGACGCCGCGACTGGCCGACGCGAGCGACGCGGTCGGCGAGGACGTCGAGCTGCTCTGGGCGGAGGACTCCTGGGTGCTGGCCGCCGCCCCGGTCGGCATCTCCGCCGACCGGATGCAGGACCTGCTCGCCGATCTCGCCGAGGTCGCCACCGCCCTGGAGGAGGGCCTCCACGTCCGGGGTCCCGCTGTCGAGTCCTGACCAGCGGACATCGCGCTGCGTTGATCAACAGACACGACACGTGACCACCCGATCGCGCTAGCCCGATCGGGGGTGGATACCCTGTTCGAGTGGCTGTGGCACTCATCACCGGCGGTGGCTCCGGGCTCGGCGCGGTTCTGGCCGAGCGGCTCGCCTCCCGCGGACATGACCTCCTCCTCGTCTCCCGGGACGCCGCGCGGGCGCACATCGCGGCCCGGTCGCTCGCCGGCCGGTACGGCGTCCGCGCCGACGTCCTGGTGACCGACCTGGCGACCCGGCGCGGCCTGTTCCGCCTGGAGGCGCTGCTCACCGGGCCCGAGGCCCCCGCGGTGGACGTGCTCGTCCACGACGCGGCGTCCGAGGTGACCGTGGCCGCGGGCGGTGTCCCCTCCGTGGACGACCGGCAGGCGCTCGTCGACCTCGGGGTGACGGCCACGATGCGCCTCACCCACGCCGCGCTGCCCGGGATGCTGCGCCGCGGCACCGGCACGGTCCTCGCGGTCGGGCCGGCACCGGCCCCCGGCGACACCGGTGGCGAGCCGGGCACGGTGTGGGCCACGGCCTTCACCGCCTCGCTGGCCGCGACGCTGGACGGCAGCGGGGTGCGCGCCGCCGTCGTGCGCGCCGACGACCGTCCGGAGCGGGCGCTCGCCGTGCTCGACGCCGAGGACCCGGCCGCCGCGCCGGATCGTCCGTCGGTGCTGCGGGACCTGCCGCGCCGCGCGGTCGGCGCGGGGGTGCGTGCCGCCCGCCGCGGCGCCGAGCTCCTCTCCGACGCCACCCGCGAGCCGCTCATGCCGGCCGCGGCGGCTCCGCGCGCCGGGTCCGGGCCGTCCGTCCCGCGCCGCGACGTGGCGGCCCCCGGCTGCGGCCACGCGCCCGAGGAGCTCCTCGCCGGTGCGGGCGCGCCGGCCGCCCCGGTGCGGGCGCCGTCCCGGCTGCCGGACCTGCCGGCCCGTCCGGGTGCGGGCCGGTCGACGGCCGCCGCCTCCGGGTGCGGCCGCTCGACGCACTTCGTCGCCGGGTCGCTGCGGACGGCCGAGCAGCGCTCCCGGGCGACGGCCGCCGCCCGCGACCGCGCCCGCACCCGGCACGTCTCGCCGCACGGCAGCGCCGTCGTCAGCGGAGCCTGACCCGGTACCGGGGCGCCGCGCGGGATCCGGCACCCCGGACGGGATGATGAACCGATGACGACGACCGGGACCCCGCCGCTGCCGAAGGCCGAGCTGCACCTGCACATCGAGGGCACGCTCGAACCCGAGACGGTCTTCGAGCTGGCCCGCCGGAACGACGTCGAGCTGCCCTACGCCGGGGTCGAGGACCTGCGGGCCCGGTACGACTTCACCGACCTGCAGTCCTTCCTGGACGTCTACTACGCCAACATGGCCGTCCTGCGCACCCGCGACGACTTCGCCGAGCTCGCGTCGGCGTACCTGCGGCGCTGCCCGGAGCAGGGCGTCCGGCACGTCGAGATGTTCTTCGACCCGCAGGCGCACACCACCCGCGGTGTCCCGATCGCCGACGTGGTCGGCGGTCTGACCGACGCGATCGACGAGCACGCCGGCACCGTCTCGGCCGGGCTGATCCTCTGCTTCCTCCGGGACCGGCCCGCCGACGAGGCGGAGGCCACCCTCCGCGCCGCGGAGCCCCACCTCGACCGGATCGTGGGGGTCGGGCTCGACTCCGCGGAGGTCGGCCATCCGCCGTCGAAGTTCACGGCGGTGTTCGAGCGGGCCCGCGGCCTGGGCCTGCGCCCGGTCGCGCACGCCGGTGAGGAGGGCCCCGCCGGCTACGTCCGCGAGGCACTCGACGAGCTGGGAGTGCACCGCGTCGACCACGGCATCCGTGCGATCGAGGACGAGGAGCTGGTCGCCCGGCTGCGCCGCGACCGGACGCCGCTGACCGTCTGCCCGCTGTCGAACGTGCGCCTCGGCTGCGTCCCCGGGATCGGGCTGCACCCGCTCCCGGAGATGCTCGCGGCCGGCCTGCACGTGTCGGTGCACTCCGACGACCCGGCCTACTTCGGTGGGTACGCCGACGCGAACTACGTCGCCGCCCGCGACGGGCTCGGCCTCACCGCGGACCAGCTGCGGACGCTCGCGGCGAACTCGTTCGAGGCCTCGTTCCTCGACGACGCCGCCCGGCAGGCGTTCGCCGGGGAGGTCCGCGCCTGGGGCGGTGACCCCGCCGGCGGGCGCCCGGCCTGACCGGGCGCTCCCGGTGGACGGTGCCGGTCCGGCGACGATCTCGATCGGCCCCGGGTGGGCGGCCTACATCGGACCGTCGCTCGGGCTCGCGCCCCACCGCGGGGCCGTCACCTGCCTCGCGGTCGGTGTCGACGGGCCGCTCACCGTCGAGGCCGACGGGACCGTGCTCGTGGCCCGCACCGTGCTCGTCCCGGCCGGGCTGCGGCACCGCGTCCGGTCCGCGGGCGAGCGGACGGCGTTCCTGTACCTCGATCCCGGCACCGCCGCCCGGCACGGCTGCCGGGACCGGATGACCGGTGCCACCGGACCGCTCGCCCACGACCACGCCGACGAGACCTCCGTCGTCGCGTCCGCGGTGTCCGGGGACGCCATCGCGCTCCGCAGGACCGCGGCGGGCGCGGGCAATGCGGCCGGGCCTGCCGATCCGCGCATCCTCGACGCCCTTCGTGACGTCCGGCGGCCCGGCGGCGCCGACCTCCCGACCGACGAGCTGGCCCGCCGCGCCGGCCTGTCCCCGGCCCGGTTCCGCCGGTCGTTCGCGGCGGAGGCGGGCATCGGGATCCGCGGGTACCGGCGGTGGGCCCGGATGATCGTCGTCGCGCAGGTCGTCGCGGCGGGTGGGGACCTGACCCGGGCGGCGGCCGACGCCGGCTTCGCGACGCCGTCGCACCTGAGCCACGCGTTCCGGCAGATGTTCGGCCTGCGGCCGAGCCAGGTCCTCGACGCCGGCGGCCGGATCCGGGTCCGGGCACCCGACGACCGGCACGTTCGTGACAGCGCCGCCGTCGACGGCCGGGCGAGACTCACGCCCGCACGGTGACCGGACCGGCCACCGGCGGAGCGGAGGTCCGGTGTGAGCGCGGTCGTGATCGTCGTGGTGGGTGTGTTCTTCCTGGGCATGGGGATGTACGGGCTGGCCGCCCCGGCGGCCCTGGTGCGGCCCTTCGGGCTGGTCGCCGACCGCCCGGAGAGCCGCTCCGAGGTCCGCGCGGTCTACGGCGGGTTCGGCGTCGCGACGGCGGCCGTGCTCGGTGCCGCGCTCACGCTCCCGGACCTGCACGACGGCGTCGTGACCGCGGTGGCCGTCATGCTCGGCGGGATGGCGGCCGGGCGGGTCGTGTCGCGGCTGGTGGACCGGCCGGTCGGGCTCTACCCGGTCTGGTTCTACTGCGGGGTCGAGATCGTCGCGGCGCTGCTGCTGGTGCTCGCGGTGCTGCCGGCCTGAGGGGTCAGGCGGTCGCGGCGAGCCGGACAGGGCGCAGCGGCTCCAGCGGCCGTCCGGCGCCGGTCCGGCCGTGCTCGGCGTGGAACGGCGCGAGCCGGAACCGGCGGGTGCGCAGCTGGTACTCGGCGGTGTTCGCCGGCCACATGACGACGTTGTGGCCCTCGCCGTTCTGGTAGTAGCTGGTACAGCCACCCGTCTCGTAGACGGTGCGGGCCGAACGCCTGCGGATCCGCCGGGTCCACCGCTCCTCGACCTCGGGCCGCACGTCGAGGGCGCGGATCCCCTCGCCGGCCATCCGGCAGACCGCGTCGGCGACGTAGCGGGCCTGCGCCTCGGAGAACAGCAGCGTCGAGCTGGCGCCGCTGGTCGCGTTGGGGCCCTGCATGAGGAACAGGTTGGGGAAGCCGGGGTAGTTCATCCCCAGGTAGGCGCGCGGGTAGGAACCCCAGTGGTCGTGCAGCGACCGGCCGGACGAGTCCTGGATGCGCCGAGCGATCGGCGCGGTGGCGCCGACCTCGAACCCGGTGGTGAGGACGATCGCGTCCACCTCGGCCGCCGTCCCGTCGCCGGAGACGACGGTGCGGCCGTCCACGTGGGACAGCCCGCCGGTGTGCAACGTCGTGTTGGACGCGCACATCGCCGGCAGGTAGTGGTTCGAGACCAGCGGGCGCTTGCAGGCGTAGTCGAAGTCCGGGGTGAGCCGGTCCCGCAGCTCGGGGTCGGGTACCTGCGTCCCGAGGTGCCTGCGGCCGACCCGGCTGAGCGTCTCCCGCAGAAGCTTCGACCGCCGGGTCGCGGCGAGCAGCTCCGCCCCGACGTAGATCAGGTCGAACTGCATCCGGGAGAGGATCGGGTTCGCCGCCAGCGCCCGCCGGGTCAGGTCACCGACCGGCCGCTCCGGCTTCGGCAGGATCCACGCCGGGGTGCGCTGCAGGACGTGCAGCTCGGCGACCTGCGGCTGCAGCTCGGGGATGAGCTGGATCGCCGTCGCGCCGGTGCCGACGACCGCGACCCGCTTCCCGGTCAGGTCGGCCGAGTGGTCCCAGCGGGCGGAGTGGAACACCGGCCCGGGGAAGTCGGCGAGGCCGTCGACGTCGGGCTGCTTCGGGTCGGCGACGAGCCCGGCCGCGCTGACCAGGACGTCCGCGGTGAAGGCGCCCAGCGGTGTCGCGATCCGCCAGCGTGCCGCCGCGGCGTCCCACCGGGCGGAGTCGACGGCGGCGCCGAAGCGGATGTGCGCCAGCAGACCGGTCGAGTCGGCCAGCCGCCGCGCGTAGTCCTGGACCTCGTGCCCGGGCGCGTACAGGTCGGACCAGTCCGGGTTCGTCATCGCCCGCAGCTGGTAGAGCGGGGAGGGGGTGTCGACGCCGACGCCCGGGTAGGTGTTGTCCCGCCACACGCCGCCGACGTCGTCGGCGCGCTCCAGCAGGACGAAGTCGTGCACACCACGGCGCAGCAGGGCGAGACCGACGGCCAGGCCGGTGAAGCCCGCGCCCACGACGGCGACCCGGGAGTGCCGCGGGGAGGGACCGGTGACTCGCTCGCCGGCAAGGGGTTCGGCCGGTCGCCGGATCCGCAGCGCCTCGGACGTCATGCCTCGACGGTAAAGGGTTCATAACGACGGGGCACGCGAGAGCGGTCCGTCTCACGATGTCACCGGACCCGAGTGTCGCCGGGATCACACCCCGGCGCCCGCGGCGGCGTCCGGGGTGCGGGCACGGCCCGACGGACTAGGCTCGCCGCGTGCTCTCCGTCATGATCACGGGCGCGTCGTCGGGAATCGGGGCCGCGTTCGCCGACCGGCTCGCTGCCGACGGCCGCGACCTCGTGCTCGTGGCGCGCGACGCGGACCGCCTGCAGGCGGCCGCGAACCGGTACCGCGACCTCGGCGTCGCCGTCGAGGTGCTGCCCGCGGACCTGTCCGAGGCCGGCGAGCGCGCGCGGGTGACCGCGCGCCTGGCGGACCCGGACCTGGCGCCGGTCGACCTGCTGGTCAACAACGCCGGCCTCGCGCTCGGGGCGGCGTTCCTGGAGAACGACCCGGCGGACCTCGCCCGGCAGCTCCAGGTGAACGTCGCGAGCGTGCTCGAGCTGACCCGGGCCGCGCTGCCCGGGATGGTCGACCGCGGCACTGGTGCGGTGGTCAACGTGGCGAGCGTGGCGGGCTTCCTCGCCGGGCGCGGGTCGACCTACCCGGCGGACAAGGCGTGGGTCATCTCCTTCACCGAGGGCGTGGCCGCGTCGCTGCAGGGGACCGGGGTGCGCGCGATGGTGCTGTGCCCCGGGTACGTACGGACGGAATTCCACGAGCGGGCCGGCATCGACGTCGGCGGCCGGCGCGGCCCGCTCTGGCTGGAGGCCTCGCAGGTCGTGGACGAGGCCCTGGCCGACCTGGACAGGGGACGGGTGGTGTCGGTGCCCTCGAGGCAGTACAAGGCGATCGTCGGGCTGGTCGGGGTGCTCCCCCGCGGCGCACTGAGGCGGCTCACCGCGGCGTTCGACCGGGACCGCACGTGAACGCCCACGCGGACCGGGCCCGGCTGGCCGCGCTGGTGCGCGAGCTGGCGGTCGTCCACGAGAAGGTGACCCTGTCGTCGGGTGCCGAGGCCGACTACTACGTCGACCTGCGCCGGATCACGCTGCACCACGAGGCGTCGCCGCTGATCGGGCGCCTGCTCCGCGAGCTGACCGCGGACTGGACGTACCGGTCGGTCGGCGGCCTCACACTGGGCGCGGACCCGGTCGCGACCGCGGTGCTGCACGCCGCGCGGCAGGAGGACGGGACCGAACCGGTCGACGCGTTCGTCGTGCGCAAGGAGACGAAGAAGCACGGCATGCAGCGGTTGATCGAGGGGCCGGACGTGGCCGGGCGACCGGTGCTCGTCGTCGAGGACACCTCCACCACCGGTGGGTCGGCACTGACGGCGGTGCGGTCGGTTCTCGCAGCCGGTGCGCAGGTCGTCGGGGTGTGCACCGTCGTCGACCGGGACACCGGGGCCCGGCAGGCCGTCGAGGCCGAGGGCGTGCCCTACCGGGCGGTGCTGGGGCTGGCCGACCTGCAGCTGGGGTGAGCGACCCGGACGGCCCGTCCGGTGGGCCCGGGCCCGCCGACGAGGCGGGGCCGAGCGAGTGGCAGGTGCCCGGCCAGGTCGGGGTCGGTCCGTGGACCGGGCCCCCGCCGGCCGGCGGGCACTGGGATCCGGAGCTGCTGGCGGAGGGCGACCGCCGCAACGTCGTCGACGCGTACCGCTACTGGCGGCGCGAGGCCGTCGCGGAGGACCTGGCGCGCCGGGCCCACCCGTTCCACGTCGCGATCGAGAACCTCGGCCACGACCACAACATCGGCACCGTGGTGCGCACGGCGAACGCGTTCGGCGCGGGCGGGGTGCACATCGTCGGACGGCGGCGCTGGAACCGGCGCGGCGCGATGGTGACCGACCGCTACCTGTCGCTGCACCACCACCCCGGCGCCGCCGGGCTCGTCGCGCACGCCCGTGCCGCCGGGCTCGCGCTGGTCGCGGTGGACAACCTGCCCGGCGCCGTCCGGCTGGAGGAGACGGCGCTGCCGCGGGACTGCGTGCTGGTCTTCGGCGCGGAGGGTCCCGGGCTGTCACCGGAACTGCGGGAGGCCGCCGATCTCGCGGTCTCGATCGCCCAGTTCGGTTCCACCCGGTCGATCAACGCGGGCGTGGCGGCCGGGATCGTCATGCACGCGTGGGTCCGGGAGCACGCGGACCTGTCCGGCGCCTGGTGACCCGGCGCCCGGCCGGGCTCAGCGCTCGTGGCGGGGGGCCATCGGCGGACGCCCGGTGCTGTGCCGGTACGGCGGCTCGCCCGTCCCGTTCCGCGGCGGCTGCGCCCCGGGACCGGGCTGCACCCCCGGCTGCGGCGCGCGGTGGGCCTGCGGGGCCGCGTCCGGCCGCGGTGCGGGGTGCGAACGGGGCGCGCCGTCCTGCGCCGCCGGGCCGGGCCGTCCGACGGCCGGCATCTGCACGGTGGCCGGGTCGTCGTCGGCCGCCCGGCCGGTGACGGTCGCGGCGGCGGCACCCGCTGCGGTGGCGCCGACGGCGGCCGCCCCGCCCGCGTCGGCACCGCGCTTCGACCGGGCCCGGAGCACCTCGAACACGATCGGCAGCACCGACACGAGCACGATGGCGATCAGGATCAGGTCGATGTGCTCGCGGACGAAGGCGAACTGGCCCAGGAAGTACCCCAGCACCGTGACGCCGGCCGCCCACGCGACGCCGCCGATCAGCGAGTACGTCAGGTACCGCCGCGGGTCCATCCGGGCCACGCCGGCGCTGACCGTGATGAAGGTGCGCACGATCGGCACGAACCGGGCCAGGACGATGGCGCGGTTGCCGTAGCGCTCGAAGAACTCGTGGGTCTTGTCCACGTGCTTCGGGTTGAACAGTTTCGACCGTGGCTTGTCGAAGATCGCCGGTCCGGCGCGGTAGCCGATGCCGTAGCCGACCGCGTTCCCGGCGAACGCGGACACCACCAGCACCAGGCACACCAGCCACAGGGGAACGCCGATCGCGCCCTGGGCGACGAACAGGCCCGCGGTGAACAGCAGCGAGTCACCGGGCAGGAAGAAACCCAGCAGCAGGCCGCACTCGGCGAAGATGATCGCGGCCACCCCGACCAGGGCCCACGGGCCGAGGGACTCGATGATCACCGCCGGGTCGAGCCACGAGGGGCCGAGGGCGAGCGTCTGGGTCGCGGCGAGAACCGTCACGCGGAGAAACGGTACCGGCCGGGTGACGGGCCCGGCCGGGCGCCGTCGGCCCGGCCGTGCGCGGCCGGGGCCGGGACGGTCAGCCCAGTGCGGGCAGCGCGCCGGGCAGCAGCACCGAGACCAGGGCGATCCCGCCGCCGAGGAGCGCGCCGACGAGCAGCGTGATCAGCGCGGCCCACAGGATCTGCGGGACGGGCGACCCGGCCGGGGCCGCCGTCGCGCGGGGTGCGGCCGCGACGGGAGCGGGACGGTGGTGGACCTGCGGGGCCGGGCGCGGCGCCGGCGGCGGGACCCGGCCCGGGACGCGGGGCGGCGCGGGCGGCGGACCGCCGGGGCGCGGCGGCGGCATCGGACGCCCGCGCGCCTGCGCCTGCAGCGCCTCACCGACCCGGCGGGCGGCGTCGTCGCGGTGCGGGTTCTGCGGGCCGGTCATCGTGGCTCCCCCGGACGGCGGCCGGTCGCCGCACCCGCCCGCTCCTCCATGATCCGGGCGACGGAGTCGAGCGCGCGGCTGGCGGTGGACTTCACCGTCCCGCGGCTCATCCCGGCCGCCTCGGAGATCTCGGACTCGGTCAGGCCGCCGTAGTAGCGCAGCACCAGGACCTCGCGCTGGCGCGGCGGCAGCGCCGACAGCGCGTCGACGACGGACTGGTGCTCGGCCGACAGCATCGCCAGCGACTCCGCGGAGCGCGCGTTGGCGGAGTGCGGCGGCACGTACTCCCGCGCCGTCCGGCGGCGGCGCAGGACCGACCGCGAGCCGTTCACGACGGCGGCGCGGAGGTAGGCGACCGCGGCGGTCTCGTCGCGCAGGCCGGTCCAGTGCCGGTGCAGCCCGGTGAAGGCCTCCTGCACGACGTCCTCGGCGGTGGCCGGGATGTCGACCAGCAGCATCGCGAGCCGCATCAGCCGCAACCGGTGGTCGCGGTAGAGGTCGGCGAGGGTGAGCGGGTGCTCCGCCTGCGGGCCGGGTACGCCCGGCCCGTCCGGGACGGGATCGGCCGGGAAGGGACCGGGCCCCTCCGGCGCCGGTCGGCTGTCGATGGCGCGCAGCCGGCCCAGCGTCCGGTCTACGGCGTTCTCGGCCTGGTCCTCCTCCACGTGCCCCAGCGTAGCGACCGCCTCCGACAGTCGTCGCGGCGTCGCCCGTTCCGCCGTCCGGCCGAGGTGACCAGACCCATCCGCACGATGACTCCCGCCCCACAGCGGGTACGTGATACTCACCGGAGGAAAGAGCGCTGCGACGAGCAGCGACCGCCGAAGACGAGGAGGCCGGCCGTGCCGATCGCCACGCCCGAGATCTACAACCAGATGCTGGACAACGCCAAGAGCGGCGAGTTCGCCTACCCGGCGATCAACGTGACCAGCACCGAGACCCTGAACGCGGCGCTGCGCGGGTTCGCCGAGGCGGGTTCGGACGGCATCGTCCAGATCTCGACCGGTGGCGCGGAGTTCCTCTCCGGCACCCGGGTCAAGGACATGGTCACCGGCTCCGTCGGCCTGGCCGAGTTCGCCCACGTCGTCGCGGACAAGTACCCGGTCAACATCGCGCTGCACACCGACCACTGCCCCAAGGACAAGCTCGACGGCTTCGTCCGGCCGCTGATCGCGGTGTCCCAGGAGCGGGTGGACCGCGGCCTGAACCCGCTGTTCCAGTCGCACATGTGGGACGGCTCGGCCACCGAGCTCGAGGAGAACCTCTCCATCGCGGCCGAGCTGCTCGACGAGGCGGTCAAGGCGAAGATCATCCTCGAGGTGGAGATCGGCGTCGTCGGCGGCGAGGAGGACGGCGTCGCCCACGACATCAACGAGAAGCTCTACACCGCGCCCGGCGACTACGAGCGCACCGTCGAGGTGCTCGGCGGCGGCGAGAAGGGCCGGTACCTGCTCGCCGCGACCTTCGGCAACGTGCACGGCGTCTACAAGCCGGGCAACGTGAAGCTGCGCCCGGAGATCCTCAAGCAGGGCCAGGACGTGGCCGTGCAGAAGCTGGGGCTCGACGCCGGCAGCAAGCCCTTCGACCTGGTCTTCCACGGCGGCTCCGGCTCGCTGCTCGAGGAGATCCACGAGTCGCTGAGCTACGGCGTGGTGAAGATGAACGTCGACACCGACACCCAGTACGCCTTCACCCGGCCGATCGCGTCGCACATGTTCGAGAACTACGACGGCGTCCTGAAGATCGACGGCGAGGTCGGCAACAAGAAGGTCTACGACCCCCGCTCGTACCTCAAGAAGGCCGAGGTCGCGATGGGCGACCGCGTCATCGAGGCGTGCGAGTCGCTGAAGTCCGCCGGCAAGGCGCTCTGAGCGGTCCCCCGGGAGCACGTCGGGCACGTGCGTGGTCGCCCGGGCCGGGCCGGGCCCGGCCCGACCACGCACGCGCCCGAGGGGCCAGGATGGGCGCATGAGTCTGCACGGCAACCTGCTCGAACCCGACGACACCCGCCTGCCGGTGGACCCGGCCGCGGCGGAGCTGGCCGCCGGGAGGGACCCGGCCGAGCTGGCGGCGGGCAACCCGTCGTCGTCGATCGCCTGGGCGGTCCTGGCCGAGCGTGCGCTGGAGTCCGGTGAGACGGTCGCCGCGTACGCCTACGCCCGTACCGGCTACCACCGCGGTCTCGACCAGCTCCGTCGCAACGGCTGGAAGGGCTTCGGCCCGGTGCCGTGGTCGCACGAGCCGAACCGCGGCTTCCTGCGCTCCTGCGGTGCCCTGCTCCGGGCCGCCGACGGCGTCGGCGAGGCCCCCGAGGTCGAGCGCCTGCGCACCCTGATCGCGGACTCGGACCCGGAGGCGATCACCGCTCTGGGCCTCGGCTGAGCCGGTGCCGTCCGTGACGCCGGCCGGCTGGCGGCGGGCCGGGGACCGTGTCCGGGCCCGCCTCCGGCTCGGCGTCCGGCGGGTGCGGGCGTCGTGGCTGCCGATCCTGCAGTGCGCGTTCGCGGCGGGCCTCGCGCTGTGGGTGGCCGGCGACCTGGTCGGGCACACCCGCCCGTTCTTCGCCCCGATCGCCGCGGTGATCAGCCTGGGCCTCTCGCTGAACTCGCGGCTGCGCCGGGCCGCCGAGCTCGTCGTCGGCGTCAGCCTCGGCGTGCTGGTCGGCGACCTGCTGATCGCGCAGATCGGCAGCGGCGTCTGGCAGCTGATCCTCGTGGTCGCGCTGGCCATCACGCTCGCGACGTTCTTCGACGGCGGCAACCTGATCGTCGCCCAGGCGGGCGCGTCCGCCGTGCTGGTCACGACGCTCCTGCCCCCCGGTGAGACCGGCGGGATCGACCGCTGCGTGGACGCGCTGATCGGCGGCGTGGCCGGGATCCTGGTCGCGGCGGCGATCCCGGTGCACCCGGTCCGGATCGTGCGCCGGGAGGCCCGCCGGGTGCTCGACGACCTGGTCACCGTCCTCACCGAGGTCGCCTCGGCACTGCGCGACGACGACCGGGAGAGCGCCTCGCGGGCGCTCCGCCGGGCCCGTGACACCCAGGCCGTGATCGACGGGCTCCGCACCGCGGTCGGGTCCGCCGGCGAGGTCGCCGCGGTGTCCCCGCTGCACCGGCCCCGGCGGCGGATGCTGCGTCGCTACCGCGAGCTCGCCGAGCGCGCCGACTACGCGCACCGCAACGCACGGGTGCTGGCCCGGCGGGCCCTCACCGCGATCGAGGACGGCGAGCGGATCCCGCCGGAGCTGGCCGACGCGATCGCCGATCTCGCGACCGCGGTCGGTGCGCTGATCCGCGAGCTCGGGCAGGACGGCGACCGCGAGCGCGCCCGCGGACCGCTGCTGGAGGCGGTGCAGGGCGCGCCGGTACTCGCGGAACCGCCCGTCGCCCCGGCCCCCGCCCCGGACGGCGGCCACCCGGCCGGACCGGCCGTGTCGGTCCCGGTGCTGGTCGCCCAGACCCGCTCGATCGCCGTCGACCTGCTGCAGGCCACCGGCCTGTCCCGCACCGAGGCGATGCACGCGCTGCGTGACCGGCTCCCCGCCCCGGACCTGGGCTGATCGGGGG